>DCUM01000141.1 GCA_002327255.1 bacterium UBA2214
CCGGAAACAGCGATCGCGCCCTGGAGATCGTGAAAGAGGGGGCCATCGCCGCCGGGGGAGTAGGAGAGCTCCGCATCGAGCAGACCGGCTGAAACGGTGATGGCGGAATCGCCTGACGCGAAAAGCGGATGGGTGAGCGGCACCTTTTTGACGGTCGTACGCAATGCCGCCAGCCTCCCGGAATCGAGATCGATTTGTGCCAGGAGGGCCAAAGAACTGTGATCCGCATCCAGCAAAGCGCCGTTGAGGCGCAGGTCGATTTTATCCTGGCCGGTTTTGCTCAGCCATCCCTCCAGATGATGAACGAGGTTGAAAGTGCGGCCGTCCTGCAGGGTCAGATCAATTTCTCCGTCGAGGATGGAGAGTCGATTGACCCTGTGAAGGGCTTTGAGGCGTTCCAGTTGTTGGCGCAGCTGGACTTCCACAGGCACGCGCAGCGAATCCTGCGTGTTTTTCGGGTAGAGAACCAGCCGGGGTCGTTTGATGAACAAATCCTGTGAAAAGGCGCGACTCTGTGGGCCATAGCGCAGGACATGGAGCGGATTGAACCCGATACGCAGATCATCGATGGAAAGTTCGAACGTGTGTTCGGGATCGGAAAGCGTGAGACGAAGCAGGTGAACGTTGCTGAAGCTGATATGAACCCGTTCGATGGCACACGATTCACCGAGCAGTGGTTGCAGTTGGCCGATGATAAAGGACTTGAGGTGCTCTTCGGCGCGCATCAGACGCCACCCATACATCACCCCAAGCACCACAACGATAAAAAACAGTGGTATAAGAAGAACCCATCGACGCTTGCGCACGCTAAAACCTGATTTATCGGAAATCTCATCGCGACTATGCCATCACTAGCCCGATCCGGAAAAGGGATTTATTGGGTGAACTGTTCACTGACCTTGCCGAATCTTCGCTCACGGCTTTGGTAGGTTTCTATGGCATCGAGAAAATGTTCATGGCGGAAGTCGGGCCAGAGAATCGGAGTAATATAAAGCTCCGCATAGGCGAGCTGCCAGAGGAGAAAATTGCTGAGGCGCATTTCACCGCTGGTGCGTATCAATAAATCGGGGTCGCCGATCGGAGCGGTCTGCAGATGCCTGGAAATCAGTTCTTCATCTATTTGCTGCGGTGATACATTGCCGGTCTGAATCTCCACCGCGATTTCGCGCAGGGCATGAACCAGTTCCTGGCGGCCACTGTAGCTCAGCGCCAGATTCACCACCAATCCCGTATTCTTTGCCAGGCGCTTGATGGTCGCACGGACGCCGTATCGCGGGGTGGGCGGCAACGCGTTGAGATCACCGATGACCATCAGGCGCACATTTTTGCGCTCGAGTTCTTCGGTCTCACGTTTGATCGTACGCACCAGCAGATTCATCAGGGTTGTGATCTCGTTTTTGGGACGCCGCCAGTTCTCCGCGGAAAAGGTATAGAGGGTCAGGGCACGTAAATCGAGTGCGCCGGCCGTCTCGATGGCGGCGCGTACCGATTCGATCCCCGCACGATGCCCTTCGGTGCGCGCCAGGCCCCGGCCCTTGGCCCAGCGTCCATTGCCATCCATGATGATGGCAACATGCGCCGGGATATTGCCACGCCTTTTGATCTGATTGATGCGTTCTTGATCGATCACCGCCAACTCAAACCTCAGTATATAAGGGGAGGCATCCGTTCCGGCAGATTACAGGAACGAACCATTGCAACATTCAATTAACGGAAATTCGTTCAATAATACAAGGTAAAAAAAAGCCCCGCTTACATCCGCGGGGCAATTCAATCGATTGGAGAAGATAAAATTTACTTGACTTCAGATTTGTCGAAATATTCCTGGCCTTTTTTCTGATCGCCGAGGCGGACGTAGGCGATGCCGATGTTGTAATAAACGGCGCTGTTATCGGGTTTGAGCGAAACCGCCTTTTCCAGATAGGTGATGGCATTCTTATAGAACCCGTCGCGTTGTGCGATCTCTTCATCTGTGATCGTCTGGTTATTGTTCTGTTTCTCCAGCAGCGATTTGTGAAAATCATCACCCATGTTCAGGTAGGCATTGCCGACATAGAGATTGGCTTCATAATCCTCGGGCGCCTTTTCGATGACCTTTTGGAAGAGCGCAACCGATTTATCAAAGTCTTTGTTCATGTAATAGACCTGCGCCAGGTTGAACATCAAATCCGGATCATCGGGTTTTTTGAGCAGCGCTTCTTCATAGGTCTTCTGTGCCAGGTCGTTCTGACCGTTGTTGATGTAGGCATTGGCCGTATTGGTGAGGGCCTCAAAGTTGTTGGGATCGATGGCCAAAACTTTATTGGCCATTTCAATGGCTTTATCGAAGGATTTTTTCTCGAGATGGATCAGGGTGACCTCGTTCATGACGACCAAATCATCGGATTTGAGTTCAAAATATTTGGCATAGGTGCTCAAAGCCTCGTCATATTTTTTCAGCAGTCTCTGGGTGAGGGCCAGATATTTGTATCCTTCAGGATGGCCGGGATCGATTTCGTTGGCGGTGGCGAAATCTACACCCGCGCCTTCCAGATCACGCTGACCATCCTTGGTATTGACTTTTGCCACACCCTGATTGATGGCCATTCCCCAATATTTTTCCCGCGTAAATCTTATTTTATCCTGGAACGTCGGGGCGATCGCCAGCGATTTGTTGAACATCTCATTCATTCTTGTCCACTCGCTGCGGTTGCTGTAGGCATCTCCCAACAGATAATGCGCTTCCGCATCGTTCGGATAGAGCACCACCGCCTGTTCCAGTTGTTCGATGGCCTTGTCCCAATTGTTCTGCTGAATGTAAACTTTTGCAGAGGTCACTTCCTTGGTCTGGCAGCTCATGAGCATGACAAGTGCAGAGAGGGTCACCACGGCAAAAACCAGCGAAAAATATCTTTTCATGATTTCACTCCCAAAATAAGTTTATTTTTGGTTTATTATCGCTTAAAGTACAAATATTTTTTCAGGGAATCAAGTTTAAATTTTTGATGGGGTCCAGGCTCGCGTCATAGGGAGACCGCAAAATCCCTTTTTCCGTGATAAAGGCATCGATCAGTGCGCCGGGGGTGACATCGAAGGCAGGATTGAGCACGGGGACACCCTCTGGCACCGCGGTCAGTGAACCACAGCAGCGGACCTCCTCATCACCACGGTTTTCTATCGGAATTTGCTCGCCATTGCGCAAGTCAAGGTCAAAGGTCGACAGCGGCGCCGCTACGTAAAAGGGGATACGAAAGTGGCGCGCCAGGATGGCCAATCCGAACGTCCCGATCTTGTTGGCGGTATCACCGTTGCGGGCAATGCGGTCCGCGCCGACGATGACAAACTGCACCATACTCCGGCTCATGACATGGGCGGCCATATTGTCACAGAGTACCGTGACGGGGATCGCATCTTCATGCAGTTCAAAAGCGGTGATGCGGGCGCCCTGCAGCAAGGGCCGCGTCTCACAGGCAAAAACCCTGACTTTTTTCCCCAGTGAAATCGCGGAACGAACAATGCCGAGCGCTGTGCCATGGCCTGCGGTTGCCAATGCCCCGGCATTGCAATGGGTGAGAACGGCACAGGACGGTGTCAACAGCGCGGCACCATAACGGCCGATTTGCCGGCAGCGTTCAAGATCATCAGCCTGGATGCGTTGTGCTTCCTGGAGCAGGGCCCCCCTGATTTCGTGCACCGGCCGGTTGAGGTGGCGCGTCAGCACCTGACGCATGCTCTCGAGCGCCCAGAAAAGATTCTTCGCGGTTGGGCGGCTGGCACGCAACAGCTCGATGGCCTGGTTGACGCGTTCAAAAAATGCAGAACGGTCCGACTCTTCCATCTCCCAGATGGAGAGGACGACGCCATAGGCCGCGGCGATGCCAATGGCGGGCGCACCGCGGATACTCAGCTGTTTGATCGCCTTGACGACGCCGTGATGATCTGAAATCTCCAGGAGGACCAATTCCCCCGGCAATCTGGTTTGATCGAGAATCCGCACCCGGCCGTTGTGCCAGACAATGCTCTGCAACTCTTCCATGCTCACTCCGCTCCGCTCACTGTAACTCCATTTTTATCCGTTCCACAATACGCTGACTGGCGCCCACATTTTCTTCCACCATCTCTCGCGCTTTGCGTCCCATCTCTTCCACGCGTTGCGGATGCTCAAGCAGAAGTACAAGCTGATGCCGCAATTGCTCCGCCGCCGTGATGGCTTCTCCCCCACCGCGTTTGTCCAGTGCCATGGCCTCCAGCGAATTGAGATGCCGCGGACCAAACAGAACCGCGCACGTGTGCGCCGCCGGTTCGAGGACATTGTGGACACCGGGACCGAAGCCGCCCCCGACATAAGCCATCTTGCCCAGCGCATATAAATTGGCCAGCAGACCAATACGGTCGATGAGGAGAACCTGGAAATTTTTAATCCTGGCATCGAAACTGGAGAGTCGCACCCATGGGATCCGATGGTCACGCAGCAATGTTTCGATGCTCAGCAGATGCTCCTCCGTGGTTTCGTGAGGTGCGATGATGAGATTGAAATCGGAATGCGCCTTCAAGGCGTCGATTAATGGCGCCAAAATGACTTTTTCATCACTCGGCCAGGTGCTGCCGGCCACAAAACAGGCGTCACGCCGAAAAAAACCGCTTTTCTGCAGGGAGTCGATCTTGCCGCTCTCCAGAGCCCGCTCACACACCTGATCAAAGCGCGTATCACCGCTGACATAAATTTTCTGCTCATGGGGAAAGATACGGCGGAAATGGGCGCCATTGTCCGCATCCGTGACGTGAATTTCTGTGAAGGTGCTGTAAATGGACTTGAGAAATATCCGGCTGCAGCGCAGCGCGCGCAGGCTCCTGGGCGTCAAACTGGCGTCGACGAGAAAGGAGGGTATCTTTTCCCGCTGCAGACGCCATTGCAGGTTGGGCCAGATATCGTGGCGAATGATCAGGTGCAGACGGGGCTTGACCAGTTGTATGAATTTACGCGCCTGGCGCCAGGAATCCAGTGGCAGGTAGGTGATCAGATCCGCTGCGGCGTATTTCTGCGCGGGAATGAACCCGGACGGCGAAAAGAAGGAGAGCACGATTTGCGCATCAGGGATTTCCGTTCTGATGCTCCTGATGACAGGTTTGGCTTGTTCGAATTCGCCGAGTGAGGAGATATGAATCCAGATTCTCGGCTTTGCGGCGGGAAGTCGATTCAATTTTTCTGCGAGTGTGGCAAAAAGCATGCGACGCCCCGACAAGCCCAGGCGGACTTTGGGGTTAAAGATCGCCGCTATGCGTATGGCGGAATAAAACAGGGGGATAAAAATCCCGTTGTAGAGGACAAAGAGTATATAGAACATCATCATGATAAAAAAGTTAGAGGGATGCCGTCCACCCCCTGGTGCCGGATGTAAATCGATTAGCGGCGCTGACGATAAGCTTTCAAACCGGTATAGTCGCTGCCGATGATGAGGGTAACGTCACTTTGTGAGGTTTGGCTTTCAATTTGCAAAATCCGGTCTCTGGAGACGCCGAGTATGGAAGCGATTTTTTCGACCTTTTTACGATCTGTACGGCCGCGGTCGATGATGACGCTTCTCTCGTAATCAAACGTCTCCGCATTGCCAACCGAGACCACATCATACTGCTTCTCACGCAACACTTCTGAAAAAACATTGGCCACGCCATGCGCGCCACAACCATTGAGAATCTCGATACTGATGGTATCTGCATTGATCACATCGACACGCGACGGCAACGGTCCAAAGGGCGAAAAAATCTTTTGGATCAGGGAGCCGATCAGAATGACATTCAGGACCACCAGCCCCCAGATGATGAACATGTTGAGATTTTTTTTGACCGCACGGGAGGTTGCGCTGCTCTTTTTGCTGTTTGTTGATTTGACGGTCCGCCGGTTATAGACTTTGCGCGTAGCAAATGATCGTTTGTTCACAGCCTTCTTCCTTCTCGTTAACCATTAACTGGGTAAATCCGTAATCATCAACCCCATCCCGCTGGCCAATGCCACTCTTCCTTCAGGAAGGATTTCCTTCCGTGCAGGATCACCAACCTCCATAGACCGGATTTCTATAATAAGACCCATATGGATGATAGCGATAAGGGACCTGTTGGTAGTTAAGCTGAAAGTGCAGATTTTTGCTCGGTTGATAGCTTATCTGAGCCGCGGAGAGGAACGGCCCGTCCTGCAGGAGCGAAGCGGCATGCGAATTGCCGAAAGGCTGATGCGCAATGCCCCACTGCACCGCAACCTGAAGGGGTATTTTAAAATCGTAGACCATCGTATTCAGATACAGGGCCTGGCTGACGCCCTGTCCGCCCAACGACATGAAATTCATCTGATAAGAGTGATGAATCTTCAGACGGGAAGCATCCAGCCCAAGGATATTGGCCGCCGCACGGCCCACCTCTGCGGGCGCATTGAGCAGCGAGACCAGATCGGCAGGTTTGGCCTGGCTCCGGTATTGCGCAGATACCGGGGCGATGAAAGCCGCCACGAGCAGTAAAATGATACCCTTTTTCATGATCTTTTTCACCTCAACCGGCAAGTTTCAGGCACTTTTGAATACCTAATAAAGATATAAAAATTAACCAGAAAAGCAATAGTTTATTTACTTTTTCCATCCGAAATAATGCAAGGCCACAAGAACACCAGGGGAAATTGTGATCAAGTGTTGTATTTTTAATCTCCGAGTCCGTTGCAATGCCCGTCACTTGCGCCAATTTTTCGAATTTGCAACTGCTTGACTTCAATAAATTCTATTGGCGTCGATTTGCATAACTGCACGTTAAGGCTTATCAGAGTGGCGTTCTCTCTTGCAAAGTGTTTCTTTGGGCCCCGGTGCGCCAGGTGTGCTTCCTGTCCGCTGCAGCATGAAAACGGACCTGGTGCGGCGCGACCGCGCCGGGTCATCCAGGTGTCAGGATAACTATTTCCAGCTTTCAGGATTACGCCTGATCAGTCAATTCCCGTGGATAATTCGACCAGATAGTTATCGATGAGACGGGTCTTGCCAATATAAACAGCCAAAAGAATGCGAATGTTCCGGTCGATCACCTGCACGGGCGTCAGCGTCTCCGGATCCACCAGTGCGATATAGTCTATTTTCGAGGAAGCCACGGCATCGATCATGGCTTGCATGGCGAGCAGCACTTTTTCCGGATCGCGCTCTCCCTGGAGGATCAGTCGTTCAGCGAGGCGCAGGGACTGAAAGAGTATGGCGGCTTCTCTGCGTTCCTCCGGGCTGAGATATTCGTTGCGCGAACTCAGTGCCAAACCGGATTCCTCGCGCACGATGGGCGCCAGATCGAGATCGATATCAAAGTCGAGGTCGATGATCATCCGCCGGATGGTCATGGCCTGCTGATAGTCCTTGGCGCCGAATACAGCCAGATGCGGTTTGACGATATGGAATAATTTGCAGACCACAGTCGTCACGCCCTCAAAATGGCCCGGCCGGCTGGCGCCGCACAATCCTTGTGTGATCTGCTTGACCTGAACGGCTGTCTGAAAGGTGGCGCCGTACATGGCGGCGGCCGCAGGGGCAAAGAGGACATCCGCGCCCGCTTCGGCGGCCATGCGCGAATCCCGCTCCAAATCGCGCGGGTACTGTTCAAAATCCTCATCGACGCCGAATTGAATCGGATTGACAAAGATGCTCACCACCACCACTTTGCAGCGTTGACGCGCATGACGGATCAGACTCAGGTGTCCATCATGAAAGTAGCCCATGGTGGGAACCAGACCAATGCTGACACCCTGCTTGCGCCATTGCTCCGACAAAGCCTGCATTTCACCAATGGTCGTCACGGTACGTATGGATTCTTGCGTTTCCATTCTCAGTTACCTCAATAACTCTCATCATCCCCGGGAAACGAACCGGCGCGGACGTCAGCGCCATACTGCTGGATGGCCTGGCGGATGACATTCGCCACACTGGCATAGTGCCGGACAAACCTGGGTTTAAAATCCTCAAACATCCCCAGCATATCGTGCGTGACCAGTATCTGGCCGTCACAGTCAGGACCGGCGCCGATGCCGATGGTCGGTATCTCGAGCCGCTCCGTCACGCTTTTCGCGACCAGGCGCGGTATTTTTTCCAGTACCAGCGCAAAAATGCCCGCATCCTGCAGCAGCAGTGCATCATCGAGCAGCTGTTCGGCGGCAATGCGCTCCCGTGCCTGAACGGTGTAACCGCCCAGTTTATGGACGGATTGGGGCGTCAATCCCAGATGCCCCATAACCGGCATGCCGGCCTGAACCATCTGTTTAACGGCGGACACCACGGCGGCACCGCCCTCGATCTTGACCGCACCGACCTGCGCCTCCTTGAAAAAACGGCCGGCATTTCGCATCGCCTCTTCCACGCTGACCTGATAGGAGAGAAAGGGCATGTCGGCGACCAAAAGTGCCCGCTGCACACCGCGGCGGGCCATGCGGTTATGGTAGAGGGCTTCTTCCATGGTGAGCGGCAGGGTCGTTTCATACCCGGCACACACCATGGCTGCCGAATCACCCACCAGTACCATATCGACACCCGCCTGGTCGAGAAAACGCGCCATGAGATAATCATAGGCCGTGAGCGCAACGATTTTTTCTCCGCGGCTTTTCCGGGCCAGCAACGCGGGTATGGTGATGGGGGATGGGGTATCACTGTTCATGGACAGCCCGCTCCTTTCCAGTCCGCCGCATGACAGGAGCGGACATCACAGCCTGCACGGCGGATGCTAAAAACTCCCCGTCAGCGTGAAACGGTTGAGAGAGCCGATTTCACCCAGGGAGCTGAAGGCGTAATCGATCGAAAGGGTACGCCAAATCATGCCAAATCCCAGCGAAAGACCTGCGAGACGGTCACCGGAGGCATCCACCTTTAAATCCCGCCCGGCCTGATCATAACCCAGGCGCAGGAGGGCGTTTTCGCTCAATTTGAATTCGCCGCCCAGAGCACCGTGCCAATCCTCGTCGCTGTATTTATACAGATTCACACTGAACACCAGCGGCAAATGGGCCAACCCCTTGGAGCCGCCAATGCGCAAGACCGCAGGCAGTTTGTCCTTGACGGAGATGAACGCGGAAAGGACCTTCCCGACATTGGCAAAACTGACGGCAACGGTAATATTTTCAGAGGGGATGGCATACAGGAGGCCGCCATCGAGGGCCACCGCGTCCGAGGCATAGGAATCGATGGACGAACGGATATACTTGGCGCCTACGCCGGCATATAAATTTTTGAGGGGTTCCATGGCATAAGCGCCGTTGAAAGCGATGGTGTTGGCGACAAATTCACCGAGATACTCGCCATACTGCTCCCTTTTTTCGAAACTGCCATAATCCATGTAAGCGATGGAAACGCCGAGCGTGCCAGGACCGCTCCGGGGCTGGACGTAGGCGATGTATCCGGAATTGAAATCCAGCACATGGCGCAAATAGGTAAAACTGGCACAACGCGTTGCGATGGCGGCGATGCCTGCCGGATTATAATGAATGGCATGAATATCGCCGGCGATGGCGACAAAAGCACCGGCCTGGCCCGCCGGCCGGGCGCCCATCTGCGTTTTCAAAAACTGGAATCCCGCCGTGCCATTCTGGCCGCCAGCCCAAATCGGCTGCGCTACCAAGAACAGAGACAAACAAAGAAAGCGAAATTTCATGACCCATCCTGTGCTAACTGAATAATGCCAAACGCTGCCAGAAACAACCATTAACCTGAACTATTTATAATTAACTTGAAAATAAAAAGAGCCACCTGTCGGAATCGAACCGACGACCTGCTCATTACGAGTGAGCCGCTCTACCGACTGAGCTAAGGTGGCTTTTTATCATAGATACGTCTATTTTAAGTCCTGATAATTTAATGAACTATCACAAAGAATGCAAGAAATATTTCTCACCCCGGAATGGCGTCACGGCGCGGTTTGAGTGCCCTGCTGCAAGTAGGCGAAGAGCAGCAGTCCTATGCTGCTGACGACAAAGGCGACCATGAGCGCCATGATGATCACCGTGACCAGTGTCGAAAAAATCTCGGCGCCGGCACTCTGCACCTTTTTCTTTTTGTAGCCATCGATGATGGCATCATAAAACATCTTGCCGCTGAAGAGAATGAAAAGCAAAATGCCGAGAACGATGCGGGTGAAATCGACACGCCCGCTGGAGACGTCGCGCAGCGGCAGCAGCAACCAGATGACCACACCCCATTTGCAGATTTCGATGAGCCAGGAAAGCAGTGTTTTCCAGGGACGTTTCAAAAATAACCCTCCATATCGGGCATCCAGAAGGAATTGGCGATGTGCCGCACCTCATGGTGACCGCTGCGCAGTTCGATGGCGACGACATCGAAGCGGATATCGGTGTGCTCGAGGTGGTTCTGATGAATGTAGGCCAGGGCCGTACGCGCGATGCGCTTCTGCTTGCGCGCTGTCACCCAGGTCTCCGGCGCCCCGAAACGCGTCGACCCGGATGTTTTGATCTCCACAAAAACCAGAACCCCTTTGTCCCACGCGATGAGATCGATCTCGCCATGCCTGCCGCGATAATTTCGTTGCACCAGCCGGAAACCTTTCTTCACCAGATAGGCCGCCGCCACTTCCTCTCCCTCCCTGCCGAGCGCGTGTTGGTGCGGAAGCGGCTTCATCCTGCCGGCTCCAGGGCTTTGGGGTGAAACGAACGGCGATGCAGGGGAGAGAGCCCGTGTCGCCGGATGGCCTCGATATGCTGCGGCGTCGGATAACCCTTGTGCGCCAGGAAGCCATATTCCGGAAAGAGGCGCGCGTTTTCTGCCATGATGCGATCCCGTGTCACTTTGGCGATGATCGATGCCGCGGCAATGCTCATGGAACGTCCATCACCGCGTATCAGTGGCGATGCGGGAATCGCCAGCCCCGGGGTGCCACGTCCATCCACGAGGAGATGGGCCGGTTCGACGGCCAGGGCGGCAACAGCCCGTCGCATCGCCAGATAGGTAGCCTGCAAAATATTGATATCGTCAATCTCCTGTGCGCTTGCCTCTGCGATGCCCACAGAAAGGGCGTCCTGCATGATGCGCTCGCAGAGCCTTTCGCGCTGCAGGGCGCTGAGCTTTTTGGAATCATCGATGCCCGGCATCACCTGACAGGCGGGTGAAAAAATGACCGCCGCCGCGACCACCGGACCGGCCAAAGGGCCGCGTCCGGCCTCGTCGATGCCGGCCACATGGACCATCCCCTGGTTCCAGCACGCCCGTTCAAAGTATAACCAATCGTGTGCCCCGGGAAATTCCACCATGGCGATCCCAACCGTATCTTTCGTTTATCCTGTTGCGGTCACCAGCCGCTGCAGAGTCGCAGCCGCTCTCCATCACAGATAATTTGTATCGCACCGCTCTCATCGGTGCGCAGAATCGCCGCCCCTGCATGACGCCATCGCTCCAGGACGGATTCTGCCGGGTGACGAAAGCGGTTGTTACGCCCCACCGAAATCACCGCATATCGCGGTTGTGCGTGCGCGATCAGCCCCGCTGAACTGGCGGAGGGACTGCCATGATGCGCCACCTTGACGACATCGCTGCGGAGCAGATCCCCATAGTGCATGATGATGTCCTCCCCTTCCGCTTCCACATCAGCGAGAAAGAGGAACACACAACGTCCATATTGAAGACGTATGACCATTGAACCATCGTTTTCGTCTTCCGGTTCCACCCAACCCGCACGCGGATGCATAATACTCAACCACGCCCCGTTACAAGGCCAATAATGATGCGGCGCATGGATGCGTTCCACAGGAACGTTGTAATGAGCCGCCAGACTGTCCAGAGAGCGGTAGCGGCACGCATCGGGATTGTCAAAACGGATGAGCCGTTCCACGCGGCCTGCCGTGAGCAAGGTATGGAGGCCGCCGATGTGATCGCTATGGGAATGGGTGGCGAACGCGGCATCGAGGCGGCTGATGCCAAAATGGCGCAGCGCCGGCAGAACCACACGCTTGCCGCAATCGTAGTGATCGGTCAGATCACCGGCATCGATGAGAAAATGGCGGCCATTGGGAAAACTCAGCATAGCGGCATCACCCTGTCCGACATCCAGAAAAGTGACGCGCATTTCGTGCACAGGCTGAAAGGCTTTCGACCACATCCACACCACCGCCAGGCAGGCGGCTGAAAAGAGCCACTTTTTGGCCAGCCCGGGTTTGGAGAGCGTGATCAGAAACGCCAGGGTCATGAAATAAAGCGCGATGGCCCACAGGGAAGGTGTCGGCACTTCCCAGGCGACGCCGGCCAGTTCCGCCACGCCCTGAACCAGGTAAATGAGGATTTTCAGCCACAGCCAGTCACACTGCAGGAAAATGATCCCCACAGGCTGCCAGATCGCTGCCGTAATCAGGGCGAGAAGGCCGGTGCCCACAATCAGGGAGACCAGGGGGACTACGAGGAGGTTGACGGGCAGCGCCCAGATCGGGATGCGGTTGAAATAATAGGCGGTCAACGGGAGCGTCGCCAGTTGGGCGGCGAGAGAGACCAGAGCCAGTTGCGCCAAATGCCGCCGCAGCGCGTGTCCCTCTTCCTGCCAGCGATCCAGGGGCCCCTTCACCACAGCGGCCATGCGCTCGTAGAGCAGGAGGATACCCGCTGTGGCCGCAAAACTGAGTTGAAAGCCGGCGTGAAACAGGTCCATGGGCTGGCGCATGAGTATCACGAACGCCGCCACGGCCAACAGATTGATGGTGCTGACGCGCCGCTGCAGAAACGGCGCCGCAAACAGAAAAGCCGCCATGATGGTTGCACGGACGACCGGCGGCTGCGCGCCGGTGAGTTGGGCATAGAGATAGAGCAGTGCGAGCAGGAGCGGCAGACGCACTTGATGGGGAAACCGTAACAGGTGGATCATCAGCAAAAGAAACGCGGTCACGAATCCCACATGCAGACCCGAGACGGCCAAAACATGCACCACACCGAGCGAACGAAAGTTTTCCGAAAGTTCCTCGTCGATATCGCCGCGCACGCCGAGGAGCAGCGCATCCAGGAGCGCTTTTTCCTGCCCGGCTAAAACCGTTGCGGTCATACCCAGGATAAAACGCCGCAGCGGACGCAGCAGGCGCCGGCTCATCCAGCCATCCTGGTCTTTGGCCAGCACCACCAGTTGGGAAGCATCCTGAATGGCAAACCGGGTGTGGATGTCTCTGGATGCGAGATGGCGCCGGGCATCGAATCCGCCGGGATTCCGGATCGCAAAGGGCAGACGCAGCTTGCCCCGGGCGACGATGCGATCCCCCTGCTCAAGCGTGCACAGAGAATCATGGAGGAGTGCGCTGGTGCGGCCGCGCACCGGAAAGCACTGTTCCGATATCCACAGCGAATCCGCATCGACCGGGAAATAACAGCGCTGCGAACGGCTGTCGACCGTTCCCGTGATGCGTCCTTCCAGGGTGACCGGAACCACACTCGCAGCAGCGAGACTGAGATCACAGCCCGGCTTTATCTGCTGCGGCAGCTGCACCCGGATCCACCCCATGAGAAAAATCCCCAGGAGTAACCCTATGCCAAAGAGCCGGCGGCGGGATGGACCGCCTGATATCACAACAACGGAGAGGATGACGGCGAAAAGGAGAAACGGATAGATGAGCGGCGCCTCCACCCGGTCGCCCGTCATGATGCCGAGGGCGAAAGGAAGCGCAATCCTGAAAGCAGGTATTTCCCGCCAACCATTCATCTCATGGGCCGCTCATTTAAAGGTGAGACCGGACGCAGGAGGGTCAGCCTGTCGACAGCATCTGCCTGTTTCTATGTCAGCGGAGTCTTCTGTGCCGCCAGCTGCAGCAGCCGGCTGTGCAAGGCGTCGACCCGTTGCCGCAACGCCTGCCTGGAACCGCCATTATTGAGGCGGTAATCGGCGCGGCGGATTTTTTCGGCGACCGGCATTTGCGCCCGCACTCTGGCCTGGACCTCGGCCAGGGTCAAACCGCTGCGTTTTTGCGCGCGCTGCAAACAGAGGTGCAGCGGTGCGTACACCGTGACGACCGCATCCAACTCTTCATCAAAGCCCAGTTCAAAGATCAAAGCCGCATCGACCACCACATAGGGCGGCGCAACCTTGCGTCGCTCCGCCGCATCCATTTTTTCACGCACGATTTCCAGCATGATGGGGTGCACGATGGTGTTGAGTCTGGCGCGTTGCGCCGCATCAGAAAAAACGAGGCGCCCCAGGGCGCGGCGGTCGAGCCGGCCGCAGGGTTGAAACAGGGAAGCGGGGAAAGCCCGGCGCAGTTCAGCTTGTGCATCAGGACGTTCGACCGCCTCGCGACCGGCCTCATCCATATCCACAACAGCCACCTTGTAGCGCGCCTGCAATTCGCGCGCAACCAGAGACTTGCCACATCCCATGCCACCGGTCAATCCGACGCGCAACAACCCCATGGTACCTCCTAGCGAACCACGGCCAATTTGCCCATTTTGCTGGCGCCGAAGGCCTGCACGCGGTAGAGGTAGATGCCCGATGGCACCGGCCGGCCGAGCTCATCGCAGACATCCCAGGTCAGACCCCCATCACCATTATCCTCCTGCAAGACGCGCACGGTGCGGCCTTCGCTGGTCATGATCCGGATCTCCGCGCTTGGCGTCAGGTTCGCAAAAACAATGCCATCATGATCCAATCCCTGACGGAAAGGATTGGGAAACGTGAAGACGCGATCAACGTTTTCGGCGGCAAAAAGCAGCTTGATCTCATCCCCCCTGCCCGTCTGCATCGGCACGCCCGCGGCGCTCACCATATCCTTCACCCGGATGGTGAAGGGTTTGCCGATGGCGCCCCAGGCTGAGTGACCCAGCAGCACCAGCGCAACCGCACGCTCTTCTGTTCCCTGCATCGCGATGGCGGTGATCTCGACCTTTTCATCCAGCAGATAATTTTGCTTTTTCATCAAGGCCGACATCTGCATGGGTTCACTGAATGTGAGCAGCAGGGAGTGGTCTTTGAGCATCTCAGCCTGACTGAGATAGGGAATCGTAGACGCAGAGGAAACCTCGAAGGCGAGTTCATTCCGCAACGTGTCCAATGGCGTGCCATCCTCGGCTTCGAGATCCTGCACGCGCAAAACATGGGCGCCTGGACTGAGAGGCCGGGAGAAATTGAGCAGGAGTTCCTGGCCCGATGCCAGGGGCAGACAGGTCGATGGTTTTACCGCGGCCGGATGTACGGTAAAATGCGCGGGCTCCTTGATGCGATCGCCCATGGAGCGGGAGAAACGCACGCGCAGGGCGCGGTCATGGAGCGGCACGACGGCGGTCAAGGCGGGCCGGGGCGCCGGGGTTGCATAGGCCAGTCTCGATTTCAGGCTTTCTTGCGGCACCCGGTTGCTGTCTACGGCGCTTACCGCGTAGCAGTAGGATTGGCCGGCGACAACCAGCGTATCCAGGAACGGGCTCGCCGCTGTTCGGGAAAATGGCTGCAATGAATCGGGCGCACTGCCGCGATAGAGTTGATAATAATGCGCACCGCTTACCGGATACCAGGTGATGACGACGCTGTGCTGGTCGACGGGTTTGGCGGCCACCCCTACGGGAACGGCCGTGGCGGAGAGGGCATCGGTCAAAACCCAGGGATGAAATTCCGCGCCATCACTCCACCAGGCTTCCTGGACGCCATCGCCGTCGCCATCGAACACCCCCACCGCATTGGACTGCACGGGGGTGTTGTAAAAGGTGAGCTGATATTCAGCGCGCGTTGGTTCATATTCGGCGACATAGAGATCCGGGAAAACGCAGATAAAGATTTCCTCGCGGCCGTCGCCGTCGGCATCGCCACTGGAAATGCCGCTGTCAAAGTCTTTGGGCGATTCATAGCCGAAGAAACGCCATTCCGCAACCGGCCGGTAACTGTTATTGCCGTTGCGATCATAGATGCGGTAGAGCCAGTGCCGCGCGTCATAGGCGTGTTCGCTGTTGAGGCTGGGATCGGAATGACAACCCGCGGCGAATTCAGGGACACCGTCGCCGTCAAAGTCGCCGCTGCAAATAAAGTCGGTCGCATCCTGAAGCGGCAGGCGATCCTGCCAGACGGGTACGAAGCTCCTGCCATGGGCTTCATAGATATAGATATCGCCATCGCTGTCGCCGAGGAGTATTTCCTGATAGCCATCGTTATCGAAATCGCCGGTTTCGCAACGCGGCACGCTGTTGAGATTGTCACCCGAGGTGAAATTGGGCAATGAAGCGTAGGCTGAAAAGTGTCCGCCGGCGAGGCGTTCCCAGACCTGAAATTCGTCCACATAGGTGGCGTTGGAACTGTTGACGATGCGCATGATCACTTCACTGCGGCCATCGCCATTCAAATCAGCCAGGCGGCTGCCCCAATACTGCAGCGCAGGTGATCCCCGCCAAATCATCACCGAGTCCATGCGGAAGGGAGGTCCCGGGTTGGCTTCATAGAGGAAGGTCGACATGCCATAGCCGCAAAGGAGTTCGAGGCGGCCGTCGCCATCGCTGTCACCCACGCTGCGCGGTATCATGGGTTCGGGCAGAATGAAGAGTTCCCGATAGCCTGATGAGGTACGGGTATAGAGTGCGGTGCGGATTTGATTATTTTCATCCTGGTATCCGATGACAATTTCCGCCGTGCCGTCCTGGTCGAAATCAGCGCCGACGTCGAGCAGGTGCCCGTGCGGCAGATGTGCGTCCCGGGGTGAATAGCGCATGGTATTCAGGGGCGCGCCGCTCAGATCGATTGTATAGGTTTCATCCGTGATGGTCACCAGACCGGCGGCATTTTCGCTGCGGACGCGCATGTCGAGCATGCCGGCGGCGATATGGGTCGAAAAATTGAGCCGGGGCTCATAGCTGCGATAGCTGGTTTTGACCTCCTGAAAAGCTCCGCTGCTGCCGGCGGGGCGATAGAGTATGGCGCCTTCGCTGAGGTCATCGGTGCGGCACTGAATCAGTACCGATGCTCTTTCCCCGTCATACATGGGCAGGCATTCAACCTGACTGATGACGGGGGG
This sequence comes from bacterium UBA2214, assembly GCA_002327255.1. GTDB lineage: Bacteria > Zhuqueibacterota > Zhuqueibacteria > Residuimicrobiales > Residuimicrobiaceae > UBA2214. The sequence continues at coordinate 16,946 of DCUM01000141.1, forward strand.
CGTGTGGTCGATGAAAATTCTCACGGCGGATTGCTGCAGGGAACCATCGCGATTTTTGACCTGGAGACGAATGGTATAATCCGAATCGACCGCCGGGATATCATGCCAGAGGCCGAGCAAGCCGTCGAGGACACGCCGGGGGCTGGCCGGCTGGATTTCGAACCAGGTGTCGGGGTTCTCACCGGCGCCGTATGAGAGTGTATAGGCTTGCAGGGAGGGGGTCCATGCCGAACCGCGTATCTCGATGGGGCCGCTGCTGAAGCCGTGATCGAGCCATGGTGCGGTGATGCGCACGGCGGCGTTGGGTTCCGGAGAGAGGGCGCGAAAGATATTGAGGCGTCCGGCGCCGAACCAGGCGTCCCACCCCTGTGTCCCGAGATCATCGGCACTGACGATGAGCAAGCTGCGCACGGCATCCGGATCGCGGCCCGGATTCTGCGACAGAAGCAGCGCGGCGCCAGCGCTGACAAAGGGCGCTGCAAAAGAAGTGCCGCTAAAACCGTTGCCATAATCGCCGCCCAGCTTCGTCGACAGGATATTGACACCCGGTGCGACCAGATCCAGTGAAGGCCCGAAATTGGAAAAGCTGGCGAGATTGTCCGCGTCATCGGTTGCGCCCACGGAGATGGTATTGGTGAAGGCCGATGGATAGTGCACCTGATCGGTGGCGGCATTTCCGGCGGAACTGACGCAGACCACATTTTCGCTGGCGGCAAAATGGATGACGTCGTCGAGAAGACGCGAAACAAAAACATCCCCCCAGCTCATATTGATGACCCGGGCGCCGTTATCGATGGCATAAATGATGGCGGCACAGACATCATCCTCTTCCCCATAGCCGCCGGAGGTGAAGGCGCGCAGGCACATGAGGCGGCAGCCCGGAGCGACGCCCGCCATGCCGACGCCATTATCCGTGACCGCGGCGATGATGCCGGCAACGCCGGTGCCGTGTCCGTTTTCATCCATGGGATCGGCATCGCGCTGGCGGTAATCGCCGCCATCGGGATAATTGGGCGCATCGGTGAAATCCCAGCCGATGATATCATCGATGTATCCGTTGCCATCGTCATCGATGCCGTTGAAATCAAGAGGATCAAGCGCTCCGTTGTGATTGAGGTCTTCGCCGGCGTTGATCCAGATATTGCCACGGAGATCGGGATGGTTGTAGTCAATCCCCGTATCGATCACCCCCACACTGATCTCCGCCGACCCCTTTTCGATATCCCAGGCCTTGAAGGCGGAAACGGCTTTCAATCCAGCCTGCTCGGACAAACGCGGGTCATTGGGCAGGTCATCGAGCCTGAAAACACGATTTTCCTCGACATGAAGGATGAACGGTTCCTGCAGCAGACGCTGCCGCACGGCGTTCCCGTCCGCCGAATCGGCCAGCGTGATCGTCAACCATTTTTGCAATTCCTCGCGGGCCGATGAACGGCGAGCGCTGCGCGCTGTGTGTGGCGCAGGCGTCAACGGGCGCCACGCCGCGATGGCACGCTGTCCCAGCAGCGCATCAAGTTGTGGCATGCCTGTCCTGGAAAGAGTCACTGCGCTGGATGCGGCGGCGAGGTCGACGGGTTCCTGCACTTTGATCAGCAGGGTGCGCGTCGTGGTCTGCGGTAACCGCGCCTGCGAGGCGGCGCTGACGCAGAGGACTCCGAGCGCAACCGTGCAGAGCCCCCGCAATATGCGATTTGATTTTATATAACTTATATCCATTCACACTCTGATTTTGAGGGTGCCTAATCCGACCGTGGATTGCCCGGTTCCCAGATTCGCGCTGCCTGCCTGAGAAGGGCCTGAGACGCGATCACAGGTCTGCCGTGTCAGCAAGAGACGCGGCCATAACGCCATAATCAGAATAAATTTAACAATTTTCGTGCCAAGTTTCTCGAGCGCGGTGCGATCCCTGCTGGCAAAATAATCAGCAAACGAGCGGTGCGATGTGACCAGCATGCCCGGTTTGCGGCGTGTCACACTGGCGCCTTTGTGGTGGTAGACAAAAGTACGGGCACAGAACCATATTTTCCATCCCGCCACATGGACGCGTTCGCACCAGTCAACGTCGCTGAAGAACATGAAGTAACTGTCATCGAGCAGACCAACCCGCTGCAATACCTGGCGACGCATGAGCAGAAAGGCGCCCTGGGGCTGATCGACAAAACGGGAATGGCGATGATCGAAGTCACTCATTTTCCAATCGCTGCGGTGCAGACGGGCGCCGAGCAGCGCCAGGCCGCTGACCTCCCACAGCACATCGCGTTTGCGCGGAAAACGCCGGCAGGAAGGCTGAATGGCACCGCCCGGATAGCGCAATTGCGGCGCGACCACACCGGCTTCAGGCTGTGCGTGCAGCGCATCGGCCAGCGTTGTGAGCGTGTCGGCCTGAACGATGACATCGGGATTTAAAAGAAGAATCAGGTCTCCGCTGCATTGCCTCAAACCCTGATTGACGGCAGCGGTAAATCCGGCGTTCACCGGATTAAAGAGGAGATGCACCTCATCGAAGCGGGTTTTCAGATGCGTGTGGGAGGAACGAAGCCATTGCGGGGTGCCATCGTTGCTGGCATTATCGATGATGAAGAGCTGCGATTCAAAGGGTTGCAGGCTGGCTGCGAGCGCATCGAGACAGACACCCATTTCCGCAAGATTATGGTAGGTGACGACCACAACGGAGATGACCACGGCCGTAATTTCCATGATAGACGATGGTTTACACGATCTCCCCTTTTCCAAACGGATGTGCGCCGTACCCGCCCGCGGTGCTGCTGTGCTATTCCTTCTCTTCTGACAAACGCTTGCGCAAATAATCCAGCTTGGTTTTGTACCATTCATTATCAGGATTTTTTTTCAACAGCATCTCAAAGACGCTGATGGCCTTGGCATATTGCCCCTGAGCGGCATAGATTTCACCCAACGTCGGGGTGACAAATTTCTCCTTGGTCCTGTCGCGATGACCCTCATGGGTGGAGGCAACCGGGGCATTTGCGGCAGCGGGATTTGGGAGTGGATCATCGCCGGATTCAGTTTCCGTCTGTGAGGTGGATTGCCAATCGTCGCCGGGTGCCGCAGAACTCTCCTCCGCCATGCGCTCCAGGCGTGACAGAAAATCAGCCAGATCATCTTCGTCTTCTTCCAGGGAGCGTTCCCGAGATTCCGCTGCGTTTCGGGGTTCATCGCCCGCGGAGGCCATGCCCGTATCTTGCGCTTCCCGCATCGGCAAAGTGGCGGGCGGCGTTTTGAAGTCGATCTGTTCTTCCTCGCTGCGGAAATTCAACGGGGCGGCTTCGTTCTCTGCGGTTGATGGCGCAGGGGCCTGGACTTCCGGCTCGGCGTCAGCCGCTGGAGGCGGCCAGGTCTCTTCCATGGAAAAAGGAATCACCGGTTCCACCCTGCGCGCGGCCGGGGGCGGCGGTGCTTGAGGCTGTGGTGCCGGGTTTGCGGCCTTTGCCGCTGCAGGTGCAGCCGCTTCGGCTGGTCTGGAGGGGGTACGGGGGGGTACCTGGGCACTCTGATGTGCCGCCCGTTCAATGGTGAAACGTTTTTCGGATTCCCGCTGTTCTTCCTCGGCGATGTTGGGGCTGAAAAGATCATCCAGTATTTCTGAAAACCGCGCCTCTTCATCTTCAAAATCGCTGCCGGCGCCCTCCCCTGGTTCATCGAGGTCGGGCAGCACATCGATATCGGGCGTCAAGGTCGATGGTTGAGCGGGCGCCTGCGCCATGGGTTCCGGGGTGATTTCTGCCGCGCTGAATTCGCGCTCTGCGGGGGGTTGTTCGGCAAATACCGGGGCTTGATCGACGATGGCCGGAGCGGGTTCAAATTCCGGCACGACTGCCGGGGGCGGCGCTGTTTCCACAACCTTGAGGGGAAACAGGGGATCAAGATCCTTGAGTCTTTTGAGACTGGAATGGCTCTGTGGGGTCCAGCCAATTTCAGCCATCATATCCCCATAGAGTTTATGCGCATTGAGAAAATGCGGATCGAGTGAGAGCACGTGCTTCAAGCGGCGTTCGGCTTCATCATAGTGTTTGAGGGCGAGGTGACATTTGGCCAATACAAAGTGAGCACTGACATAATTGGGATGGTTGCGCAAACCGCGCTGGCAGATGTCAAGCGCCTTATCCACTTCGCGCAGAAGCAGATAGCGATCCGCCAGTCTGGCGAACATCATCGAATCGGGATGAACGCCCATATGTTGGGAAAGTGCTTTGACTTCTGCGGCGTAATTATCGCGCATGAGAATCTCTCCTCATCCTTCATGTCCCCTCAGCCACCGGGTGGCGGCTCTATCGTACTAGCTAATTTTACTAATACTTACCGTCGAATTACCGATTCTGCAGATTTTCCGATAATAAAATTAACAATTTTTTAATACAATAACAAACGGTTTATGCTGTTTTCAGACGAAATCACCAATTCGCAACGGTTTTATTGAGTACATCCTGGCTGAGCTTGTCGATGGCTTCCATCATGCCTTCCCTGCGTCCCTCCGGGCCCTGTGCGGGATCATAGGCGCCGAAATGCGTGAGCCGTTCCTGCCACATCACTTCACGTCGGGACTGATCGGTGCATTTCAGTTGCACCGTGACATAGACCTTCATATCCTCGACGGTCTCGCTCTGATCAAAGGCGCCGGCGCGATCATCGATCTGGACGATATTGCCTTCGATGAGGAGATCGGCATTGCCGCGCTCGGCGAGTTTGAGCGAATTGTCGCGATTGAAAGCGGCGATGACGGCATCGGTCATATCCTCGGCGATGTTGAATTCAGCCGTGCGATTATCGAACAGCGGAATGGCGACAGTCTTGAGATGGGGTGCCAGGGAGCCCGAGAAAGAGTAAAAACCGCAGGATAGCACCAGCGTGCCGGTTACCGCCACTGCGGCGAAAAGGGCGAATATCCGCATCTTGTTATTCCTTGAGACCATATTTTTCAATTTTTCGATAGAGGGTTCGTTCGCTCAGGCCGAGCGCGACCGCGGCTTTGCGCTTGTTGCCGTTGAAGCGCATCATGGCGGCACGAATCATCTCCCGCTCCATATCAGCCACCGACGCGCGCTCGCTGTCATGATCTGAGGCCTCGTACAAGGTCTCGGCAGGTTCTTCCCGCCACGGGCCGAGATGATAGCGCGGTTCCGGTCGATTGATGATGAGTTCACGCAGCTGGGCGATTTCGCTCTTGATTTCCAGCAAAATTCTGAAAAGAAGATCGCGCTCGGCCTCATCACGCGGCCGTGTCACCGGAACGGGCAGTGCGGGATTGAGTGCCGCAGTGCCATGGAGATACTTGTGCACGGTCTGTTCATCGATGCGCTTGCCGCGTTCCAGGACGATGATCTTTTCCACGACATTGCGCAGTTCGCGGATATTGCCGGGCCAGGGCGCTGCTTGCATGGCATGCAAGGCCCCCTCGGAAAAGCCTTCGAATTCGATGTGATTGTCGCGGGTGAAATCCCGGCTGAACTTGTGCACCAGAAGGGGGACGTCTTCGCGGCGTTCCCGCAAGGCGGGGACCTGAATGTGCACGGCATTCAGGCGGTAATAGAGATCTTCGCGAAACAGTCGTTTGTGCACCGCTTCCTGGAGATTTTTGTTGGTGGCCGCGATGAAACGCACATCCACCTGTATGGATTCGGCGCCGCCCACGCGCATGAACTCGCGGGCTTCGAGCACGCGCAGCAATTTGACCTGGGTGGTCAGGGGCAATTCGCCGATCTCATCCAGAAAGATGCTGCCGCCATCGGAGAGCTCAAAATAACCCTTGCGGGGACTGATGGCGCCGGTGAAGGAACCTTTTTCATGGCCGAATAATTCCGATT
>DCUM01000065.1 GCA_002327255.1 bacterium UBA2214
GCAGAGCCATACATCGGATAACGACACCATCACCGGGGATCTCAATGCCTCATTGAGATCCCCGGTGATGGTGTCGTTATCCGATGTATGGCTCTGCAATTTCGCCACAAAAATTCCTAATTTTTCCGGTAGACGCGGTTACGTTCACGATCGAGTACCTTTTTGGCATTGACGTGTCGCCGATAATCCGCGGAGAACGTATGACCGCCCCTGGTATCAGCCACGAAAAAAAGATAATCGGTGGCCGGCGGATAAAGGGCGGCGCGGATCGCCTGCCAGCCGGGATTGTTGATGGGTCCCGGGGGCAAACCTTTATGGCGGTAGGTGTTGTAGGGTGACTCTATTTCCAAATCCCGGTAGAGAAGGCGGCGCGGGCCGTCCGCGATGATGTATTGAATGGTCGGATCCGCCTGAAGCGGAATGCCGAGGCGCAGGCGGTTATGATAGACCGACGCGATGACGGGCATCTCATCGCTCTTTTTGGCCTCGGCCTGGATGATGGCCGCCAGGGTCACGATCTCATGCGTCGTGAATCCCATCTCCTGGGAACGCTGCAGCAGCGTATCCCAGACTGTTTTTTTGAATTGACCCACCAGTTGGGTGACGATCTGTTTTTCCGTGATGCCGTAGGGGAAGAGATAGGTTTCGGGCAGCAGATAGCCCTCCAGATTTTTAACCTGGATGTTAAAGCGCCCGGCAAAATCGGCATCAGTGGCCAGTTGCACAATCTTGAGAGAGTCCACACCCAGTTCGTTTTTGAAGATGCGGGCGATTTTGCGCACCGTCAGCCCTTCGGGCACGGTCACTTTGGTCAATATCTGCGGCCCGCTGGTGAGCGCCTGGATGGCTTTAAAATTGGAAACGGGGTACGGGACGCGAAAGCGTCCGGCACGCAGGTTCTGGCGCTGATTGAAAATCTGCAAGGCTCGCCTGAATTGTGATGCGCTGCGCACGATGCCGGCCTCTTCCAGCAGGATGGCAATGGAATCGGCGGACGTGCCGAAGCGGATTCTGATATCTGCCACCTGATGCGACGGCGGCTGGGCCAGGGGCCAATAGAGCAGATAGCTCAACGGCAATGCGACCAAAAAGAGTACAAAGGCCAGGCCGATCAGGATGAGATATTTAAAGGGCATGCGAAACAGGAGAGCCACTTGAACCACCACAGGATAAGGATTAGATGTTGTTGCGTGTTTGAAAAGGAACCAACCGGATCATTTATTACCCCACCGGCCTTTAACCTGAATAATGATTGACGCAGCCCAAAGACGGCATCAGGAAAAAGCCACGCTAAATGATCAGAAAAATATCATAGATCGCGTGAGTCCATGCGGCGATCCCCAGACCGCGATAGTAATAGATCAGGCAAAAAATCATGCCCGCCAGAAAACGGTAGATGAACGAGTAAACCGTAAAAGACTCAAAACCCATATAATGTGCCAGGCTGAAAAGAATCGAAGAAAAGACGGCGCAGAACAGGGTGATCCCTACGGGATGCCATCTGCCGAGATGGCGCAAGGCATACACCAGGCTGCCGAACAGCAGCAACCGGAAAAATAATTCTTCATAGACGCCAGCGCCGAGTGCCAGCATCAACTCGGAATGGAAGGCGCGGGGCGGCGTCGTGCTGAGCAGAAACAGTTCAAACCGCCCCGTCAGGACGCAGGTCAAAATAACGGCATAAAGGGCGCTTTCAAACAGCGCCAGAAAAAAATGGGAGAGCTGCAAATGGGTGCCGCGTTTGCGGAAACCGATGGCCAGTCCAATGGCTGCCACCAGGCCGATGCCGAGATAAAAGGGACTGTGAAACCCGATACCGTGCAACAGCGTTCTCAGAATGACATCGGCGCCATTGCGCACTTGCAGCATATGTTCCTGACTGGCACGCAGTGCCAGATATTCATAACCCAGCAACAATGGCAGGACCGCAATCAACCCGAAGGCCAGGGTTTGGCTGCTGCGAAAATAGTCTTTGATCCGGGTGGACATTTTACGTCGGCGTTTCATACGCTGCGCGATTCATACCCATTTCTTCCACTGACTCTTAACATACAAACAATTTGACAATTTTTCAAGTTTTCTTCATAAAAAAAGCCTCCCGTAAACACCGTTTCGGGAGGCGCAGGAAGAGGCACGCGTTTCAGCGGACGCAAAAATCTCCTTCAATGCCCTCGGCGCTGTTGGGCCCGATCCACACCTTGAAGCGTCCGGGTTCGACCTGATGGCGATGGTGTGCATCATGGAAACCGAGTTCCCCGGGACCCAGGGTGAATTCGATTTTACGGGATTCACCCGGTTCCAAATAAACGCGTTTGAAACCTTTCAGTTCCTTCACCGGCCGGGTGACACTGCCGGCGAGATCGCGGACGTAGAGCTGCACCACTTCATCACCCGCAACGCGGCCGCTGTTTTTCACCACGGCGCTCACGGTCAGCATCGCCCGGGGTCCCATCTCGTTTTTGTCCAGAGAGAGATGCGAATAGGCAAAGGTGCTGTAGCTGCGGCCAAAACCGAAGACATACTGGGGTGTGATCGGCCAGTCGAGATATTTTGTGGACCATTTTTGCTCATTGGTGGGCCGGCCGGTGTTCTTGTGATTATAATAAAGCGGCACCTGGCCGACAGTTCGCGGCCATGTCAGCGGCAGACGGCCGGAGGGATTGTAATCGCCAAAGAGTACATCGGCCACTGCGGAACCCGCCTGCACGCCGCCGTGCCAGGCCATGAGGATTGCCGGTACCTGCTCCGCGATCCAGGGGATGGTCAGCGGCCGTCCCGCCAGAAGCACCACCACCAGCGGTTTTCCCGTCGCTGCCACTTCCTGAACCAGTTGTTCCTGAACGCCTGGCAGGGCGAGATCGGCGCGGCTGGACGCCTCGCCGCTGAGATCGGCACTCTCGCCGACCACGGCGATGACCACATCACTGCGCTTCGCCAGTTGAATCGCCTCTTTGAAACCGCTGCGGTCGCTGCCGAGAACATCACAGCCCCTGGCATGCAGCACCAGATCCGGTTTTACGGCGGCGCTGCGAATGCCCTGGAGCAGCGTGATGACATCGCCCGCTTCCCCTTCACAAGCCCAGGTGCCGAGCAAATCCTGCTGACGGTCGGCCAGCGGGCCGATGACCGCAACCCGGGCCGACCTGGACAACGGCAAAATATTTTTATCGTTTTTCAAAAGCACGATCGATTCACGCGCCATCTGCCGGGCAATGGCGAGATTCTCCGGTGTTCGCAGCATCTGTTTTTCCAGATCCGGATCGGTATAGGGATTTTCGAACAGTCCCAGTAAAATTTTGATACGGAGAATGCGCCGCACCGCTTCATCGATGGCTGCCGTGGAGACCAAACCCCGTTCCACGAGTCCAGGCAAGGCGTTCTTGTAAATGCGGCCTTCCATATCCATTTCGATGCCGGCGGAGAGCGCTCGCCATGCCGCCTCGGCGCTGTCGGCGGCAATGCCGTGGTTCAACAGCTCTCCGATCGAATTCCAGTCGCTGACGACGAATCCCTTGAATCCCCATTCATGGCGCAAAATATCGGTGAGCGTGAAGGGATTGGCGGAAGCGGGAATGCCATTGAGATCGTTAAAGGCGCTCATCAGGGTAGCGGCGCCGGCGCGCACCGCCGCGGCAAAGGGCGGCAAATAGACATCGCGCAGCGTCCTTTCGCTGACTTCGGTGGTATTGTAATCCCGCCCCCCTTCGGCGGCGCCATAGGCGACATAGTGCTTGACGCAGGCGGCGATGCGATCGGGCGCGCTCAAATCCATCCCCTGAAAACCGTGCACCCGCGCCGCGGCGAGCGTGGCCCCCAGATAGGGATCCTCACCCGAGCCCTCGGCGATGCGGCCCCAACGCGGATCCCTGGCGATATCGACCATGGGCGCGAAGGTCCAGTGAATGCCGCAGGCGCGCGCCTCACGGGCGGCGACGGCCGCAGCGCGTTCCACCAGTTCGGGATTCCAACTCGCCGCTTCCGCGAGCGGTATGGGAAAGAGGGTCTTGTAGCCGTGAATCACGTCCAGTCCAAACATCAACGGAATGCCGAGCCGGGAATTCTCCACCGCCAGCTTTTGCAGCGCATTGGTGGACTCGGCACCGCGGACATTCAAAAAGGAACCCACCCTCCCCGCTGCCGCCATCTCGCGGTGTTCAGCGCTCTCACCGCCGGCATACTGCTGCAATTGGCCGATTTTCTCATCCAGCGTCATTTGCGCCACCATGGCATCGATTCTGGATTCTATCTCCGTTCCATAACCGGGTATCTGCGCGGCAAGCATCACGGGGATCAGAATGATTGCCCACACCACCAGCCCACCTCTATGATTCATCAGATAAAGCTCCTGTCTCTGGCAGGGTGATTTCATTGCATGACGGGTTTTAAAATAATGGTTGCCAGGGGTGGAATGACCAGATTCAGCGAATAGGGCCTGCCGTGAAATCCCTGTTCATCGCTGTGGAGGCCGCCCCAATTGCCTTTGTTGCTGCCCCAGTAGAGCTCGGCATCGGAGTTGAACACTTCACGATAGAAGGCATGCCAGGGAACCCCCACCCGATAAGCGTCGCGTCCGACCGGCGTAAAATTGCAGACAAAGATCAGCGTGTCCTCCGCCCGATCCGTTTTACGCATGAAGCTGATGATGCTGTTATCGGCGTCCTGAAAATCGATCCATTCAAAACCGCGCGGATCGAAATCGATCTCGTACAGGGCCGGTTCACTCTTATAGAGGCGGTTGAGATCGCGAATCATGTCCTTGAGCTTGGCATGGGGTTCGTACTGCAGCAAATGCCAGTCGAGGCTTTTGCTCTCCGACCACTCCTGCCACTGGCCGAACTCGGCGCCCTGAAAGATCAGTTTCTTTCCGGGATGGCCATACATGAACGCGAGCAGAGTGCGTACATTGGCAAACCGCTGCCAAAAATCGCCCGGCATCTTGTCGAGCAGAGCGCGCTTGCCATGCACCACTTCATCATGGCTGAGTACCAGAACGAAATTCTCATGAAAAGCGTAGAGCAGGGCGAAGGTGATCATGTTGTGGTGAAATTTGCGGTGGATGGGATCCTTGGAAAAATAGGTGAGGAAATCGTTCATCCAACCCATGTTCCATTTCATGTTGAATCCCAACCCGCCCAGGTAGGTCGGCCGTGAAACGCCCGGCCACGCGGTGGATTCTTCGGCAACGGAGAGGACACCGGGATAGTAGGCAAAAATGGTCTCATTGAGCCGTTTGAGAAAATCGATGGCTTCGAGATTCTCGCGTCCGCCGAACTGGTTCGGCACCCATTCGCCGGCACGGCGCGAGTAATCGAGGTAGAGCATGCTGGCGACGGCATCGACGCGTATGCCATCGATGTGATATTTGTCGAACCAGAACAGGGCATTGGCCATGAGAAAATTGCGCACCTCGTTGCGCCCGTAATTGAAAATCAGGGTGCCCCAGTCCTTGTGTTCGCCCTTGTGGGGATCGGCGTGTTCATAGAGATGACTGCCGTCAAAATAGGCGAGTCCATGGGAATCGCGCGGAAAATGAGCCGGCACCCAATCGACGATCACGCCGATGCCCTGCTGATGCATATAATCGACAAAATATTGAAAATCTTCCGGCGTACCGAATCGCGAAGTGGGAGCGTAAAAGCCCGTGACCTGATAACCCCAGGAAGCATCAAAGGGGTGCTCGGCGACCGGCAGCAATTCGATATGGGTGTAGCCCAGTTCCTTGACATAACCGGCCAGTTCATGGGCCAATTCCCGATAGGTCAGAAACCGGTAGCCCTCCTCCACCACCCGCTTCCAGGAGCCGAGATGGACTTCATAGATGGAAACGGGCTGCTTGAGCACATCGTGATTGCGGCGATACGCCATCCACGCCTCATCGCCCCAGGCATGACGGTTCAAATCGGCGACCACCGAGGCTGTCTTCGGACGCATTTCGGACTGATAACCGTAAGGATCGGTCTTGAGGTAAATATTGCCGTGCTGATCCTTGACTTCAAATTTGTAGACCTCGCCCACGCCGATATCGGGGACGAAAAGTTCCCAGATGCCCGAACCTCCCATCACGCGCATCTGATGCTTGCCGCCATGCCACTGGTTGAAATTGCCGACAATGCTGACATTGCGCGCATTCGGCGCCCAGACCGCAAAATAGACGCCCGCAACGCCATCGATGGCCGTGAGATGGGCGCCGAGTTTTTCGTATATTTTATGGTGATCGCCCTTGCCGAAGAGATAGAGATCCAGCTCACTGAGCTGCGGCAGGAAAAAATAGGGATCATGAACAATGCGTTCATGGCCATTATGGGCGGTGACATGGAATTGGTAGATGACCAGGTTTTCCCAACCCGGCAAGCGCACCTCGAAAAAATGCGGATTGTGCACCGGCGCCATCTCATAGTGCGTGCGCGATTGGGGATCGAGGACGGCTACGGATGCAGCATCCGGAAACCAGGCGCGAATGACCCATATCTTTTCACCGTGCCACGCCACTTCATGAGGCCCGAGGATGGTGAAGGGGTCGTGATGCAGATTGCGGGCAATTTTTTCCACATCCTGCGCGCTGACCGTCGCTGCTTGCTCTCTTTTCTCCATGGTTCTATACGCCTTCCGGTTAGGCCCAAATGGTGTCATGCCTTATTTTATTGGACGAAAAAGACCACCCCCAGGGTGATGGCATAATCGCTGGCATCCTGCTGATAACTGCCGTTTCCCGTTGACGTCTTGACATCGAGGATGCGCTGGTATTTGAATCCCAGGTCCATATGGGGGCCGATGCCGAGATCGATGAGCAATCCGGCGCTGCCATTCCAGCCCCATTTTGTCTGGCTGGAGGAGGTATCGCTGTAAGGGTAATAGGAGTAGTAATCTTCATAGGTCACAACGGTGCGATAGTTATAGATGCCCGCCATCCCCGCGGCATAGAGGGTCATTCTGCCGCTCCGAATCGTCCCCTGGGGACCGAGCGTGAACTGAAAGGATTCATTGCGGCGGGTGATCAAACCATAGCCGATGTTGACCATCTGCGCTTCGCGCCTTTCTCCGTAGGAGAGATAAGCAAAATCGCCCCGCAAGGAGAGATAATCGTTGTTGAAGCGGTAAAACGCCTTGACGCCGATGCCCTCCCCATCCCGGGAGAGATTGTCAAAACCGCTCTGGGGCAGCGAGACGAAAAGATGCGGCCCCAATCCCCAATTGCCGGTCTGGGCAGCGGCCAGCCCGACCAGGCAGTTCATAATCAATATAATCATTAACTTGTTGAATCGCATAACGGACTCCTCTGCGCGTTGCGCCCATGCTCCCGGGTCTGTCGATAACACCCGATTCATACCTGGATTCTTGTCAACGTGCTAATCAACGTAAACGCTGACACCCACCGGGTTACTGGTTTAAGCGGATTGCACCGAATCGGTGTCATACTCTTCCATGCGCTAATTTACAAAAATAGGTCAAGTTAAACAAGCGATTTTAAACACCCATTCGCAGCTTACAGATGAAACCAGTGCCCCGATGTTCAGGGATGCAAACGATCACATAAATCGGCGCTCCATGCCGAGCAGATGCTTGCTTTTATGCTTCGAATTGGTTACATTGCATAAAATCACACATGAACGACACGAAATCGATGACAGCTGCAAAGGTCATTCTCAAACCGGGCAAGGAACGGATCCTGTATCAGGGCCATCCCTGGCTCTTCTCCGGCGCCATCGCCACAGCGGACAGGGGGATTGCGCCGGGGCAGGTCGTAAGGCTCTTCTCCCATGCGGGCACCGGATTGGCGACCGCGTTCTACAACCCCAAAAGCGATATCGCCCTGCGCGTCATTGCCCGGGAAGCGGATGCGGAAATCAATCACGCCTTCTGGCAGCGCCGCATAGAGGCCGCCGTCACCCGGCGCGCGCGCATGCTGCCGCCGGACACCAACGCCTGTCGCCTCATCAACGCGGAGGGCGATGGCATGCCCGGACTCATCGTCGACCGCTATGACGATTTTCTCGTCACCTCCTTTTCCACAGCGGGCATGGAAGCATGGCGCGAGTGTGTGCACAGCGCCCTCCGCACCCTGCTGACGCCGCGCGGCATTTACGAACGCAGTGAGGGCCGCTCCAGAGCGCGCGAGGGATTCGAAGAACGCTGCATGGTTGCCTGGGGTGCGGCGCCACCCGCCATGCTGGAAATAATCGAGCACGGAGCGCGGTTCCTTGTCAACCTTCGTGAAGGCCAAAAGACCGGTTTTTTCCTCGATCAGCGTGAAAACCGCCGCCTGGTCGGCACGGTTTGCCGCGCGGCAGCGGTGCTGAACTGCTTCGCCTACAGCGGCGGATTCAGTGTCCATGCCGCGCGTACCGGGGCTGAACGCGTCGTCTCCATCGATAGTTCAGCAGCCGCCAACGAACTATGCCGCCAAAACATGGGGCTCAATGGCTTCTCATCGTCACAGCATCCCGTCGTTGCCGCCAATGTCTTTGATTTTCTCCGTGACCAGGATGAACTTTTTGACGTCATTATACTCGATCCCCCCGCTTTCGCCAAATCGCAAAAAGAGGTCATGGCGGCCGCGCGCGGCTATAAAGAGATCAATCTCCAGGCCCTGAAGCGCCTCAGGCCGGGCGGCTTCCTCGCAACTTTTTCCTGCTCCAATCATGTCGATGGGGCGCTGTTCCACAAGATCGTCATTGCAGCGGCGGCCGATGCCGGCAAAACAGCGCAGCTGCTCTGCGAAATGGGGGCAGGTCCGGACCACCCGGTGATTCTGGCGCACAGCGAAGGCCGTTATCTCAAGGGCCTGCTGCTGGGTATTGAATAGCCACAATGGGTCATCATCCCGGGCTCGGTGGCTGGCGCGTTTCTGGAACGTTTCTGCAAATGGGCACACACCCGATGCGCTGGCTGCAGCTGCAGGCGTTAATCCGGCGGATGGCCGTGTTTTCAATGAAGGCACGAACCGGCACTGAATCGCGGGTAGATCACGGCTCGTGAGGATGAAGAATAAACTCTAACATGGCAGGTAGAACATGATGGACGGTCTGGCCTGGTTGACGCTGCTGCTCGGCGTCCTCATCGGGTTCACGCTCGCTTTGCTCTTCAACCGCGTCCGCATGCACAACGCCCGGGCACTGGCGGAGGAGCTCTTCCGCGCCAACCAGATGCAAAGCAGTGCCCAGCTCCAGGCCATCATCGATCACCTCAAAAATTCCTTCGGCGCCCTCTCACTCGAGGCGCTCTCACGTTCCACCAGTGAATTCATCAAACTGGCGCAGACGCGGCTGGCCAGTGAACGCCAGTTCACCAGTCAGGTGCTGGATGAAAAGAAAGAACTGATCGATCAACAGCTGGCGCGCATGGGCGGCGAACTCGAGCAGATCGCCGCGCTCATGAACCGCCTCGAGACGGATCGTGCGGAAAAATTCGGCGAACTGGCCAGGCAGCTGCAGCTCTCCGGCGAACAAACCCATCAACTGCTGCAGGCCACGACCACGCTGCGCGATGCCCTCGCCCACACCAGGGTGCGCGGCCAGTGGGGCGAACGCATGGCGGAGGATGTGCTGCGCATGGCCGGGTTCATCGAAAATATCAACTACAGCAAGCAGACGACGCTCTCCGGCAGCCGCACCCGCCCCGATTTCACTTTTTTCCTGCCGCGCGATCTGCGGCTGCACATGGATGTGAAATTTCCGCTCGACAACTATCTCAAATATCTCGAAGCCGGCAACGATCTCGAACGGGAACGATACAAGAGCGATTTTCTCCGCGATGTCAAACTGCGCATCCGCGAAATAACCGGCCGCGATTATATCAGCCCGGAAGATCATACCGTCGATTATGTTCTTCTCTTCATCCCCAACGAGCAGATCTATGCCTTCA
Organism: bacterium UBA2214; assembly: GCA_002327255.1. GTDB lineage: Bacteria > Zhuqueibacterota > Zhuqueibacteria > Residuimicrobiales > Residuimicrobiaceae > UBA2214. Next base: position 9,862 of record DCUM01000065.1, read on the forward strand.
TCCAGGAAAACGATCAGGCGCTGTTTGAACAGGGCATGAAGCAGCATGTGATCGTCTGCTCGCCGATGACGCTGTTCGCCGTGCTGGCAGTGGTGCGCCAGGCGGTGGACAATTTTGCCCTGGAGCAGACCTCGCAGGAAATCCTGCGGCTGCTGGCGGCGTTCAAAAAACAGTGGGAGGAGTTCGTCAAACGCATGGAGAGCCTGGGCAAGAGCCTGGGTGCGGCGCAGGCGGACTATGAGGCGCTGCTGAC
>DCUM01000135.1 GCA_002327255.1 bacterium UBA2214
CTGCGCCAGTAGATTTTATGGCGCGTGAACAAGCTCGTCGCCAGCGCCGCCAGCAGCGTCACAATCACGCCTTTGAGAAATCCCAGCCAGGGATTAACCAGCAAACGATTCAGGAGAAGATGGAGGCCAGTCAACGCCAGGACGGGCTGCACCAGATTGCTGGCTGAAATATAGGCGATCATCGGGTTCTGCCCATTGCTGCTGAGCAGCCGCAGCCCTTTTCTGCCGCGTGCGGATTGGCTGAGGATGGAAAAGGCGATGAGTGCCAGGTAGGCCAGACCGGTGGTGACCAGGTAGTAGCTCAACGTCGAAGGATCCTTCTTGATGCCGCCTTCGAACGCCTCGAAAGTCAGTCCGAGCAGCAGCCACAGGATTCCCCAGCCGCCGAGTTTTTGCAGCAGTTTCGCAAAAGGCGTACAGGCAGGACGCAGGGCGAGGAGGAGGCCGCCGGCCAGCGGCAGTGTCGCCACGAGATTGAAAACCAGTTGACGCGTGTACAGGCCGTATAGATTGCAGAGAATGATCGCGACGGCTATCGTGCCTGCTGCGGCCGGGGCGCTCTTTTTCGCTGCAAGGGGGCTTGTTTCCGGCGTCTGCATCCACTGGTAGTAGAGGTCTCCGGCGATGGTTCCGGGCAGGACGATGAAAAGGTACTGGAGGAAATAGAATTTGTATATTTCCGGCAGGGGGGTGGCATTCCAGACCCAGGCGGTCCAGCTGCCCTCCAGTCCGTGGGTGATGCGAAAGGCGAGCAGAAATCCCAGCACGGCCAGCCGCAGCAGCGGGCGCTCACGGGTGACCAGCCAGAGGATGGCGCCGAAGAGTGCCACATTCGCCAAAACGATGATGATGATGTCGCTGCGGCCGATGGAAAAACCCGCTCCTTTGGCGTACGTGAGCTGCGAAAAAAGCGCCAGTGCGGCCAGCGCGGTGAGCACTTTGACGGCCAGGATGCATCGCGCATTCCAGTGCGGTGGATAGCGGAAAAATATCAGAAAGAGCATGGCAAAACCGAGCAGGCCGATGCTCCAGTGCATCGCGCCGGGATGGGCGCTGAGGACGTACGGTTTGGTATGCTGCAGCACCAGGGCGAACAGCACCAGCAGGAATCCGCGCTGCAGCGCTTGCAGCGCCAGTTTCCACAACGGTGTTGCGGCGGCGAGGCGTTTGCGCAGGGCGAACGGAAACGCAGCGCCCATGGCAAAGAGAAAAAAGGGAAAGACGAGATCGACCCAGGTGATGCCGGGCAGGTTGGGATTGAAGACATGATCCGGCGGCGGCAGCTGGGCGTGATACATCCACCCCGGCAGGGCCGCGGAACCGGAGAAGGGAATGCTTCCGGAGAGGATCATGGTGATGATCGCAAAACCGCGCAAGGCATCCAGGGCGTCCGCTCGTTTTTCCATGGTGTTTCCCCTAGCGGATCAGGCTGATTTTAAGCGTGTGCTGCACAGCCGGCGTCGACAGCCGGGCGAAATAGAGGCCGCTGGGCCAGTTCACCGCATCGACCGGAAATTGATGCCTTCCGGCTGGAAGCAGACCCTCCACGAGGAGCGCCTTCTCCTCACCGCGGAGATTGAATATTTTCAACTGCACAGGAGCGGCAGCGGGCAGTGCAAATGACAACAGCGTACGGCCGTTACAGGGATTGGGATAGCCGTGGAGCATAAGAAAGTCTTGCGGCGTCTTTTCTCCGTGCGTTGCCACCGTGCTCCAGTTGAGTCTTTTGCGCAGCAGCGCGGAGAATTTTTCCGCGGTCACCACTTCGATATCCCGGCCGATGGCGGGATCGGCCTGCAATTTGTCCACCACCTGTTTCAGCCGTTCCACGGAGATGTCCGCGGTGCCGGCGGGCCATTTGCCATAATCATCGCGGAAAAAGCGCTGATAGCCGGCGAGGAGGAAATTGGGTCTGGATTTGCCTTTCAGGCTGTTGAGGATGCGCTGCGCCATGGCGTCGAGGTTGCCGCTGTCGCCGTAGAAGGTGCCGTCGTTGACATGGTTGTACATCAGCGCGCCGTATTGGGTATAGGCGTACTGGGTGGCCAGTTTGGGATCAAAGAGCAGCGTGAGCTCTGCATTGACGTCGCCGAGAAAGCGGCCCAGCCGGTAAAAATCAAAGCTGTTGTAAATGTCGACGCCGCGGAAAAAAATGTGGCCGTTGGGGGCGTAGTGTTTGTAGGCGTAAAAATCGTGGATGCCGAAGCGCTCCATCAGGGCGCGGGTCTGGCGCACGGCATCGGGCCAGACCCCATCATCCCAGAGATCGGGGTAGACGTAACCCAGCGGCGACATGACGCTCAAAAATCCGTCATTGGCTGTGGCCGTATCGTAATAGTACTGGGCGATAAAGGGGCAGAGGTCGAAGAGATGCACATTCCAGCCCCAGGAGACGGGCACGCTGCCGCGCAGCGGGGAGAACCAGGCGCCGGCCTGAAAAGTGAGCGCCCAGTTGGAAGCATCGCCTTCGGAGGCGATGAAGAGGAGATAGTACTTGTTTTCCAGCTGCACCTGGTCGGGCGTTATCCGGGCGGGAGGGAGGAGCCGGCGCGGTTCCACCGGGAAATTGGCGTGCCAGGAGATATTATTTTGCAGGGTTTCGTGAAAGGCGCCGCCGAAGGTGGCGATCCACTGCACCAGGGGTTCGGGATCGATCCAGCCATAGACATGAAAGAGGCGCTGCGGATTCACATCGTGCATGAAGGTGAAGAGACGGTCGAGGAGATCGGCCCGGGGTGCGGGCAGCGCGTAGAAATTGACGCCGCCGGGTGGACTGCCGGCCAGATTGAGCTGAAACATGCGTTGATTGATGGCCCAGTCGGTGATTTCGCGCACATAGCACTTGTGGGGGTTGCAGCGGGGCAGGAGGGTGCGGAGTCCCCAATCCACCAGGGTGAGATAACGTTTTTCTTCNNCCGTCAAAGTGATCCTGAACCAGTACGGAGTCTGTCAGTGAAAAACCCAGGCTGCGGGCGGTCGCTTCCGGCAGGGGCAGACAATCCGTCAGACCGCCGATCAGGGCGGCATACTCGCCCTGCCACAGGAACGACTGTCCGGTGAAATTGCCCCAACGCCGCTGTTCATAGGTAATGACGCCGCGGATGCGGTCGCGGTAGAGGTTCACCAATTCGGAAAAACCGGTGATGCGTTTGAACCGGACGCCGCCGCGCTCGGCGTAAATGGCTTCCCAGTTTTCGTCGGTGGCGTTGTAGCTCCAGGCCTCGTTGACATTGGCGAGGAAGAGTTCGGCGCCATCGCGATTGACGATGCCGGCGAGGGTCATGGCGGCGAGGCGGTAGGTATCGGCGGCGTTTTTGCCGTCGAACAGAACCGCGTCTCTGCTCCAGCCGGAGTGTGCTAAAAAAATGCCCATCAGGAGGAGGCACAGGCGGGTGCGGCGCATTTCAATTTTCCATTTCTGCGGCAGTACGCATAAAACGCATGTCTTGACGGGGTTTACGGGTGGATGAAAACATCTATATATTAAAAAATATAAAATTTATCCGCCAGAAAAGCAAGCAAAATAAAGTCTTATGGAATCCAATTTATCGGTTGACTTTACAAAAAAGTTGGCGTATATTAGCCGGTATTGACAGGGGCTTTCCGGTTTTGCGCATCCTCTCTTTTTTTTGTCAGGCAGCAGCCCGCATGAACACACGCTCGCATAACATTTCAATCCAATCAAAGGTCATGGTCTAACAACGGAGCGGTTATGAAAAAACTGGTACTGGCACTTGTCATCACCCTTTTTTGCTGCCTGCCTGCTTCTCTTCACGCGATCGGCGATGCCGGCTATTGTCTGCAATTTTCCGGCGCAGCGCCCGGCAATAGCGTCATAGTCCCCTATCATGCCAGCATGAATGCGGTCAATACCAATTACACCATCGAAGCGTGGATAAAATGGAACGGGGCAACGCTGCCCGCCGGTTCCTGGCGCATCGTCGACCGCCAGGGCTATTTCGCCCTCTTCATCTCGCCCAATGCCGCCTATGGCGCCTTCCGGTTGTGGTTCTACGCCTATCCGTTCGGCGCCGGGTCCGTCTCGGTGGCCAGCGTCATCACCACGACGAATCTCAACGCCTGGCACCACGTCGCCGTGGCGGTGCAGCCCTCCGGCGCCAGCTATCAGGCGGTGTTGTACATCGATGGGGTCCAGGCGGGTTCGGCCGTGAATCCGGCGTTCGGACTCCTCAATCCGGCCAATACGGACAAAAATTTCAATATCGGCATCTCCTGGGCCGCCAGCGGGCAATGGAACGGTTTGATCGATGAGGTGCGCGTATGGACGGTGCGCCGTTCGGCCGCGCAGATTCGCGATTACCGCGGCGTGCCCGGTGTGGGCAATGAAGGCGGATTGCAGTATCTGTGGAAACTGAACGACGGCAGCGGCACCACCGCGACCGAATCGTCTCCCAACTTGCGCCATGGCACCGTCAGTGCGACCAATCCGGTTTGGGTCGTCTCCACCGCGCCCATCGGCTACAACCTCCTCGATCCCAACAGCGGCTTTTTCACCTGGGGCACGAATGTCAATTTGCAGTGGTCCGTCAATCCGGTGGTCACCCAGGTCGACCTTTACCGCAGTCCCGATGGCGGCGCCACCTGGCAGCCCATCGCCACCTCTCTGGCCAACCCGGTCAATGCCATCGGCAGCGCCAGTGATATCGTGCCGATGATTGAAACGACCAATGCCATGTACCGCGTCAATCTCGCCGGCGACGGCAGCAAATTCGACGCCAGCGATACGCCCATCGCCTGGAGCGGCGCGGGGTTTGTCCCCACTGTGCTCGAATACGAGGCGGAGACGGCAACCCTGACGAAAAACATGTTCACCGGCACCCATGGGCAGGCGCTCGGCTGCCAGTTCATCTATTCCAGCAAGAACAGCGGGGGCGGCGAAGGTTCTGGAACGATCGCCATCAATGTGCCAACCACGGCGACCTATTTCATCTGGGGCCGCCTGCTGGGGTACGGGGAGACCCGCAATTCGGTCTTTGTCAGCGTCGATAACGGGCCCGAATACATCCTCGAAGTGCCGGCCGATGTGCGCTGGCACTGGACCCAGGCCAAACAGACGCAGGGCGGCGCCATCCCGGCCGCTTTCCCGCTGACCGCTGGCGCCCACACCCTGAAAATCCGCGGCCGCGAACGCTATGCCCATGTCGACTATCTCGCCCTGACCAACGATCCGCGTCCCAATTTCTATTCCCCCGAACCCAACCAATGGATTCGTCTGGTGCAGCCCTTTGTCAACTCGGAACGGGTTGAAATCGTGCGCGGCAGATCCTTTGAAGTGCGCTGGGAATCGCAGAATATCGGCCCCCTGGTGACGCTGGAATATTCGCTTGATTACGGCCGCACCTTCATTCTGGTGGATGACGACATCGAAAACAGCGGCCATTTCCTCTGGCAGGTGCCCGATACCCTCACCGAGGAGGGCGTTCTGCGCATTTCCGAGACCGGCGGCGTCTGTCCCGTGGATCAGAACTTTTACGCCTTCGCCATCACCAATCCGCCGCCGGAAATCACCGTGACCGCACCCAACGGCGGTGAAACCTGGGTGGCCAAGGACACCGTCCGCATCACCTGGAGCAGCATCCGGTTCACCGGCAACGTCTCGATCTTTTTGAGCCATGACAATGGCGCCGGATGGATGCAGATTGCCGATAACATCCCGGACGTCGGCCAATTCCATTACGTCGTTCCCAAGAGATTGTCGGACTCGTGCCTGGTGAAGGTGGCCGGCGCGGAGACCGGCTTCCCCGGCGATGTCAGCGATTCGCTCTTTGCCATTGTGCGGCCGGCGGATGAATTCCCCGGCATCACCATCATCGCGCCCAACGGCGGTGAGGTCTGGGAGGTGGGACAGACCGAGACCATCCGCTGGACTTCGCAGTATTTCGGCACCGGCGTCGACCTCTTTTTCTCCAGCGACAGCGGCGCCACCTGGAGTGCGGTGGCCTCCGGCCTGCCGGTCGAAGGCGAATACGCCTGGGAAGTTCCCAATGCACCCTCCAGACGGTGCCTGGTGAAAATCGCGGAAACAGCCGGCGGCATTCCTTTCGACCTCAGCGATGCCGTCTTTGAGATTACCGATCTGCCGAAAAATTACGCCCTGATGTTCGACGGCCTCGATGATCTGGTACAGGTGCCGCATCATGCCAGCCTGAACGTGAGCAAGAAGATGACCATCGAATTCTGGATGCAGACGGATAAGCTCAGCCAGGATTGGGGCCGCCTCATCGAAAAGGGCACCTTCGATGAATACAGCCTCACCTTTTATGGCAACACCGGCCGTCTGAGCGGCTCGATGCGCACGGCCATTCCGGGCGGCTCGCGCTGGAACACGGTCTTTGGTCCCACCGCTTCGCTCCTCACCACCAATGCCTGGGTGCATGTGGCGGTGACCTATGACGGCGTCACCGCCAAAATGTACATCAACGGCGTGCTGGAATCGAGTCTGGACGTCCAGGTGGCGCCACGCAATCTGCTCGGTGATCTGATCATCGGCGGCGCCCTGCATGGCACGATCCATGAATACCACTACAAGGGCTTGCTCGACGAGATGCGCATCTGGAATATCGCGCGCAGCGGCGACGAGATCGCGGCCGGCCTCTTCGCACGTTTGAAAGCGGATACGCCCGGACTGGTCGCTTATTACACCTTTGACGAAGGCAGCGGGCAGGTGGCACACGATGCGACGCCGCTGCGCAACAACGGCCGGCTCGGCAAGAGCGGCGAGATGGATGAATCCGACCCGCAGTGGATCGCCTGCGACCGTCCGGCTGTTATGAACGCTGTCGTCGCCCTGGCCAGGGCGCCGCTGTCGCTTGAAGAGCTCACCGAACTGGAGCCGCTTCCGGATGAATTTGCCCTGACGCAGAATTATCCCAACCCGTTCAATGCCACCACCACCATCGCTTACATGGTGCCGGCCGGCGCCGCGGGCGCCCAGCACAAACTGGAGATCTACGACATTCAGGGCCGTCTCATCAGGACCCTGGTCGACCGTGCCGCGGAGGCTGGCAGCCATCGCGTCGTCTGGGACGGCCGCGATCAGGGCGGACAGATGGTGGCCTCGGGGCTCTACTTCTACCGCCTGCAGGCGGGCAGCTTTATGGAGACCCGGCGTCTGGTATTGCTTAAATAAGTTTTCCAATCAAATGAAAAAGGCCGAAGGAGATTTCCTTCGGCCTTTTTTATTACCGCACCAGCACCAGGCGGATGCCTTGATCGGCACTTGTTGTCCGGATGCGGCAATAATAGATGCCTGTTGGATATCCATTCGCCTGCCATTCCAGCTCATGAACGCCCGCTGATTGCATGCCGAGATGGCGTTCTTCTACAAGTTGTCCCGATGCGTTGAAAAAGGTGATATGTACCGGTGATTCAAGCGGCAGTGTAAAGCGAATGATCGTAGCGCTGTTGAAGGGATTGGGATAATTTTGTTCCAAGCCGAATTCCGCGGGCTGCTGCTCTGCTTTCTCCACACCTCCCGGTTCGATGGACAGCAGTTCGATGTCGTCGATGAAAATTTCACTGCTGCCGGTGATGTCCCACACCGTCCACCTGATTTCATGCACGGGAAAGCCCACATCACAGTAATACTCTCTGAACGAAGCGTCCGCCTCAAAGTCATTGACCGGGTGACGCGAGAAATCCATGCTTGGCCACAACTGGCCATTGATCGACAGCATTCCGGCGGACCCCCAATTGCCGCCAATTTCCATCGCTTTGAATTTCAGCGCCCGGAGGGGGATGGCCGCAGGGAGCGTCAGCACCAGGGAGGATTGGTAATTCTGCCAGCACCCGGCCGGACAGTCGGACAACCCGAAACCGAACGCCCGCCCGCCCGATAGTTGGTTGGTCGCCTTGATGCCCGGTGGACTGGTAAAATTTCCGTGCGACTGCACGACGCATTCGGATCCGAGCGAGTTGTCTTCGAACCCGTTGAAATAGACGGGATGCTCACCCGGTGCATGGATGGCTATTGAGAGATCGCGCAGCAGGATTTCGCTGATATCGGTGATGTCCCACACTTTCAAGGATACCATCCTGCCGATCCGGTTGACCGGGATATAGTGATTGCGCGCGGTCGTGTCCGTTTTTGCATCGTTACTGGGCAGCCTGCCAAAGACGGAGTGTGGCACCTGATGTTCATCGATGTAGACAATGCCTTGTCCGCCCCAGTTGTTATCCACTTCCGCCTCTTGAAAAACCACCCGGTCAATAATCACCGGTCTGCCCACGTCAAACGTCAGTGTCGTGACATAATCCTCCAGGGCGTTGATATGGCAAGTGGATCTGCCGAATCCAAAAACTTGCTGTCCATCAAACAGGGGCAGTGTCCGGAATCCTGGCGCCTGATTGAAAGTGCCCCTGGTTGATACGGTAACGGGAGGGGGCAGTAACGGCTGATCGAATCTGGTATCGATGAAATCCGTTGTGGCGGAGCGGTAGGTTTCGATTACGATGTTGTCTATGAACATTTCACAGGAAGAGGTTATATCGACGACTTTGAACTCTATGACGCGGCCGACCAGATTCACGGTCAATACGCGATGTCTCAAGTCCGCGTCCGCCGTCAAGTCATTCCAGGGCAGGCGTTCGAATACCCCCTCGTTGACCAGGTGGCCGTCGACATAGACATAACCCGTCGAACCATAATTGCCTTCCAGTTCCGCTTCATCAAAAGTGATGCGTGAAATGGCGTTTTGCATTGGCAGAATGATGCGCAGGGTTGCCGTGGCGTCTTCCCAGCAGTTGGCGGTGCAGCTGGTCTTGCCAAAACCGAAGGCCCGGGTGGAGTTGAAGTGGCCTGTCGGTTTGATGCCAGGCTCTGCGATGAAATCACCCACTTTGTGGATCGTGACTTCTGGGGGTAACAGGTTATCCTCAAAATTCAACTCCATGAGGATGGGTGCGATCTGTTGGGCCTGCGCCCAAAAACGTCCACCTGGAAAAGGGCAGAGGGTGAACAAAAAGAGAAATCCCAGCCCAAGATGGTACAAACGTTCCTTTTTGGTGGTCATATTAGACTCCTTTCTGCAAAGGGTTTTATAACAAAACCGGATATGATCCGTTGGCAAAACGGATTATATCATTCTGAAAGAAATCCGCTGGCATGTGCGCAGAAGAGTCTGGAGGGAACGCCCCAAAAGGTCTCATCGCCATGTATCGAAGAGGATATGGGGTTCGTATGCCCGTTGTCCATAAGAGAGGTGGAAAAGGAATCGCCGGATGGGTGTGCGGATCAGTCTTGTTTGAATATAAGCAAAACCGAACAACAATAAAAGTAATTTGATTATTTTTGGTTCATCCGGCAAATGAGTACCTGGTTAACCGCCGAGAGCGCCAAG
>DCUM01000064.1 GCA_002327255.1 bacterium UBA2214
TCGTTGACAGCGCTGTCAAAGGCATGGCCGCGGTTCATGAGATTGACCTTGAAATTGAAGAGGTTGCTGATGTCCAAAAACGCGGTGGTCTCGATGCCGGCCAGTCTGACCGTTTTGGTGACCTTGAAATCCACCATGTAATAGTCGGGCCAGCGCATGTTGTTGGTGACGTGCAGCTTGCCGAGCGGATTGAAGGTGAAATAATCCCCGGCCTTCCATTCACCGAACAAGGTGACATTCCAGGCGCCGAGCGGATGCCGGCCGAACAACCTGGGCCCCCATTTTTCCGGCGCGCGCAGGGTGAGATTCGCATTCAACCGCGGTATCGGCAGCGAGCTGCTCTCCTGCCCTTCATAGAGTCCCTCCCGGTCATCGCCCTGGGTGACATCGGTGATGGTCTCACGCCCCGTCAATCCGGATTTTTTCAGCATGTAATTGAGATTGACCCAGCCATTGATCCAGCCGCCGTCGTTCTTGCTGAGATTTATTTCAAAACCCTGTATATCCTGATACTCGTTATTGGCCCAGGCGTCATAGTTGATGTTGCCCGCGGCATTGGTGTAGGTCACCTCACCGTGCTGCCCGCTGACGTCCTTCGAATAACTCGATATTTTGACGACATAGCTCTCCAGGAAATTATAGGCGACGCCCAATTCGTAGGAAATGGTGCGGGGCGGTTCCAGGTTGGGATTGGACATGTCGTAGAGCCCGTTTTTGGTGTAGCGGTAGCGGTACAGATACATGGTGTAATAGGGCGGGTTGGAGCGGAAATGGCCGTAATTGAAATAGAACTTGCTGCGGTCGGAGACCGGGAAGGAGACGCCGACGCGCGGACTGAGGGTGAAATGATTCCTGACGGGCTGCAGGAAACCGGGATGTGCCTTGTCATATTCAACCCAGGTGTCCCAGATGTAGGAGCGCCCCGATTTGAGATATTCGAAAAGAATCGAATCTTGCGCAATGCTCTGCGGCGTGAAGGCATCCACCGCGAACGCGTCGCCGGTGGGCCACTTGCCGCCACCGCCATAATAGTAGTCGAAACGAAGGCCGATATTGGCGATCAGGGATTCGAGGCTGATCTGGTCCTGTACATAGAGGCCCGTCTGGCTCGGCGTGCGGTGATAATTGAATTCATAGGCATTGTAATAGTTCTCGTTCCATTTTTGCCAGAGATGGTGATTGAGGTCGATATAATTGTATTCGATGCCCGCTTTGAGATAGTGACGGGTCGTCATCTGCGCCGCCATGTCGAATTTGGCGCGGTACTGGCCGACGCGCACATTGGTGTAAAGATCGCCCTCCTTGCGGCGAAAACGATAGGGCACGCCCGGCAGGGCATCATAACTGGGATAGGTGTAGGTATAGCTGCTGTCGACCTTGATTTTGTTGGTGCCGTACATGAATTTACCGAAGGGCATTTCGGTGACCGGAAAGGGTCCGAACAGGGTGAGGATGGTCTGATCGCGGTTATCGCCCACCGGCGCATGATCCTTGATGCCGAGGGCGCTGAGGCTCAGCTCCCAATAAGCGGACTTGCTCAGCACATGGTTGATGGTCACGCCCCCCATCAGGGTGGTCTGATCCAGCAGCGGGAAATAGGGCGGATCGAACCAATAGGCGTAACTGTCGCCGGAATTTTTGACGTTCCTGATGTTGTCCACCGGCATAAAGCCGCCGGCGCGACTGGCGTCGGGAAAATCGCCGAATGCCGGCCGTATCGGACTCACACCCATCTGGCGCTTGTGCAGACCATTGAAGGTGACGGTGAGGTTGTTCAACGGCTGGCTGCGGATGGTGGCGAATGTGGTATAGAGTTCTTCAAAGGAGCGCGACACCGGCATGACGTAATGGCGCTTGCGGGCGTTGTGCGAAAGATAAAACGTCGCACTGCCCAGTCGTTTGCCGATCAGGGGCAGCGGTCCGCCAAAACCGCCATCGATGTTCCAGTCGGCACCCTCCTCTTCCATGTGGTGTTCCGCAAACAGTTTTTTCTGTTCATCGCTGACCGAATAACCCAGTTTGACCAGACCTTCATAATCGGGTTCGGTCATGAACATCCAGCAGCCGAGGAGGTAATAATCCAGCGGTGTGGCGGGGATTGCCGGATTCGAGCGGTTGAAATTGGCCGCGGCCGTGTTCCAACCCGTGAAGCGCGGGTGCTGCTCGCGCAGGTAGGGTTCATCCTTCCAGGCTTCATCGGTGCCCACGAAAGCGACCGCCGGATCAAGGTAGGAACGCAGGATCTGGCTTTTGCTATCATAAAACGAACCGCCGAAACGGCGGATATGGGGCTGGTCCATGGAAAGGCTCAGCGTGCCGTGATAAGCGGTCTTGGAACCACTCTTGGTGCTGACATTGATGAGGCCGGAACGGAAATTGCCGTATTCGGCATTGTAACCGCCGGACATGAGCGAGACCTGTTCGATGGCGCTGAGAGGGATGGAGGTCTCGGCATTGCCCGCAGCGGCATTGATATAGGAGAGTCCGTTGACCATCATGCCCGTCTGGTCGGCGGAACCACCGCGAATGGTCAGGTAGCCATTATCGGTGGAGACGCCCGGCAGCTTGGCGAGGAAGGCATTGATCTCGCGGATGCCGGTGGCGTCCTGCAGCTGCACATCATTGACCACCATCTGCGTGTTGGAGACCTCGAGGTGCAGTTCATCGCGCCTGGCCTGCACCACCACTTCGCTGCCCTGGAGCACGGTTTCTTTGAGAAAAAAATCAGCCCTGGACACCCGATCGGCGGACACCATGACGCCGGTGACTTTTTGCGCGCTGTACCCCAGCAGCGACGCGCGCACCGCCACCGTACCCACCGGCACGTTGATGATGACATACTCGCCCTTGAGGTTGGTGACCGCACCCAGGCTGGTTCCTTCGATCATCACGTTGACGCCAGGCAACGGCGCTCTGCTGGCCGCATCCTTGACCACCCCGCTGATGCGGCTGCGCGTTTGGGCCTGAACCTCCACAACACCGGTCAGTAACAGCATGGATACGATTAACAGGCTGGTCACGCCCGATATTTGTTTACATCGCATATCCACTCCTTGTGTTAACGGATGAGTTGTACCTTGATGACGCTGACATCCTGGCGGTAGCGAACCACGAGAAAATAGATGCCGGAAGCAACCCGCCTCTGCTGATCGTCCACGCCTTGCCAGGCAATCCGGTGCACCCCCGCGCTCAACACCCCGTCGAGCAATGTAATGACACGGCGTCCGCAAAGGTCATAAATGTATCCTTCGACAGAACCGCTGGCGGGAATGGCCACCGTGAACGTGGTGTGTTGATTGAACGGGTTCGGATAGTTCTGGCTGAGGGTAAAAACAGACGGCGGCACAGCATCAGGCCGGGTCACGGCAGTCGCGGCGCCGGTCAGGCTGTTCAAATAGACTTCCAGTTGCGTATAGCCTTCGGCGGTGACGAGATTTCTGTCTGAGGCATCCGCGGGATCGAGTCCATGGGCGTACTCCCAGGCGTCGGGCATGCCGTCATGATCGTTGTCTGCGGGCGCGGGCAGGCTGCAGAGCTCCGGCCAGCCGCCCACCTGGGTCTGCGAATCGATGATGCCGCGGACGACTGAGGTATCGGACATCCCCTGCAGTTTTTCGTAGCCCACCCCGTCGTAGGTTGCCGTGCCGTTGGCCGCTTCAAAGACGATCCGTTGATCCACACGATCCCGTTTCGGCCGTGTGGCGCCCGCATCCGCCAGTACCAGCTGGTAAGCCTCTTCAGCGCCATGCTGGTTTATGGGCACGTAGGGATGCGGCAGATAGGCCCGGGAAACGGCCTCGCTGCGATAGCTGCCCTGCACTCCGCCGGCCCAGTTATTGGCGGTGATGGCCGGCGCGCCATCGACATAATTCTCCTCGACGTACCACTTGCCATTGCCATCGGAGGGTTCGACGATACGGTAACGCACGCCGCTCTTGGTGGCGGGGCCGGCCTTGTAATAGTTGGCAACGATATTGATGGTGCCGCCCTCGCCCCCGTAACCGCTGTTGAAACCCCAATTATAGATCACATTATTGCGAAAATCCATATCGATGCAGAGCGCGTTGGAACCGTCGAAACGGGGATTGCGGCTGGAATGGTGGGCGAAGAGATTGTGATGGAAACTGACATTTTTCCCGCCCCAGATGCCTCCGTATCCATGCGCGCCCTTGGAGTGGGTGGAGAGATAGAGACTTTCCGAGATGATGCACCATTGGATGGTGGTGCTGTCATTGCCGTAAAAAGACATGCATTCATCCACGCTCCAGCTCGCCGAACAGTGATCGATGACGATGTTCTTGCGGTAACGGCCCCAGATGGCATCGTCCTCGGTGGCCATGACGTCGCCGAGACGGAAGCGGAGATGGCGCAAAATCACGTTGCTGGCATTGATGACCATGGTCTGATCGCGCAGACAGATGCCGTCGCCCGGCGCGGTTTGGCCGGCGATGGTGAGGTCGCCGTTTTTGACATTCAGATCGCTTTTGAGCGGGATGGTGCCGGAGACGCGAAAGACGATGGTGCGCGCGCCCTTTTGATTGACCGCGTCGCGCAAGCTGCCGGGGCCGCTGTCGTTGAGGTTGGTCACTTCATAAACCGCGCCGCCGCGGCCGCCGCTGGTGAATTTGCCGCCGCCTTCGGCGCCGGGGAAGGCTGGGGTTTGTGCATGTGATACGGTTACCAGGCCAAATACAAGAAGAGCAATCAATTTATTCATGCAAATATTCATTTTCTCCGTTACTGGTTCAGATTGGACATTGATCCTTTACCTTAAAAACCGGTTCTGCCCGCGGCCTGCTCTCAGGTCGCGGGCAGCACGTGATATTGGAAAGTGCGCTTCCCCGCACAAGTTCCCGTCTCCGCAGAGTCTGTTGAAAAACGGGCGACTCCGGGGTGGCTGATCCATGGTCCCCCCTCCGGGAGCTCACTTCATCAGCAGCATCTTGCGCGTGCGGCTGAAGGTCTCGCCACAAAGTTCATAGAAATAGACGCCGGAGGGCAAATCCGCGCCGAAAAAGAGGACGCGGTGTTCGCCTGCGGCAAATTGGCCGTCGGCCAGTTCGGCGATCATGCGGCCGCGCGCGTCATAGACCGTCAGGCGCACCCGCTGCGCCTTTGGCAGGGCGAAAGAGAGGGTGGTCGCCGGATTGAAGGGATTGGGATAGTTCTGCGCCAGCGCGTATGCCTCGGGAAGTGAACCCCCATTTTGCGCCACACCCGAGGGATAGGTGGCCCAGCGCAGATCCCCGATGGGTCCGCCATCCGAGCCGTAGGAGCGCAGCAGCGACCCGGCGGGCAGTGTGAAATCGCCATGGGCGGGATCGGCAAAGCCGGGATCCATGCGGATCGTATCCCGGATCGTGTGCTTCAACCAGTTCTTTTTGGCGCTGAGCTGCCACATGCAGATGTTGGCGATGGTGGCCATGTTGTCGTTGAGGGTCGTTTTGATGTTGAGGGCCGTCTTGGTGCTGGTCTCCCAGTTCGTCTGCGCCGAAAAGATGGAATTGGTGATATAAATGGGTTTATCAAACAAAACCGTGGCCTTTTCGGTCAAGATGATCTCGCGCGGATCGGTCAGGCCCATGTTGTACCAGGTGGTGTGGTCGACATGCACCTCCGGGTACTCGTATCGTTGCGTATCGGAGTTGCCGTTAATGCGAATGCCATAGCTGGTGATGTTGACCATGGTGGAATTGCTGACGCGAATGTAGTTGCAGCCCACGTATTTGTAATGGACCAGGGTGGCACTATCATGGATCATACAATTATCCACAATCGTCGTGTCCACGACCACATTGCCGGCGAGGCTGTTGCCCGCGCCATCGAGGACATTCCCCTTGAGGTTCCTGACCTCGCAATTCTGCAGATGGATTTTCTTGAGGAAGGCGGGTTGTGCGATTTCACCCATATGGCAGCGCACCAGATAGGAAACCTTTGTAACGCCATCCACCGCGCCATCGAACGCGATGCCATCGAGCAACAGGGCGCCGTTATTACCCACATGGAAGAACTGGCAGGTGCCGTCCCCGGGGTCGGTGAGGATTTTCACCTTTGCCTTTGCGGAGCCATCCCCATCGACGACGATGGCAAGGCTTTTTTCGGCGATGGTGCCCATGGTCTTGAGCACCGACTCGGTATACTCGGCCTCAGGGAGGAGCAGCAGGATATCGCCGTCAGCGGCGGCCTCGATCGCCGCCGACAGGGTGCCATCACCCGGGAAGACATCGGTGTAATTCTGGGCCATCACAGGGGCAGTGCAACACAGCAGTGCCAAAACGAACAGTGCCTCACTCTTCATGGTTTACCTCCTTGGACAGGCTAATCAAATTATGGTCTATATGGGTCATTAACCGGCAGAAAACAGCAGCGTCCTGCCCTGAACCAAGGCCAGAGCTGTGGAGACAGATGAACCCTGTTTCACTACGAAACGCACAAAAAAACAATGGCCAAAACGCTGATGCAATGGCACCTGATCATTATTATTTCCTGGCGTTCTTTGTGGCATTGAGGCGATCAAGATCAGCAAGGTGGCGTGTATGTTCATTGTTTATCGATCGCCATTTCCACGGGTTGATTCAATCTCATGACGGTTTCGTCGAGGTACTTCGCAAAAGCCGCCCGGTTCTGAATCCCGTCCGGTTCTTTCTCCCAGGCGGCGAGAAAGTAGTAAGCCCAGCGGCCATTGCCCGGCGACAGCACCACGATATGACTGTTCGCATCTTCCGTGGCTTTTTGCAAATCACCCCTGCGATACAAAATGGCCATGCCCAGACTGTCGTTGTTGAGACTCTGCAGCCCCCACGTGGCCAGCCAGCTCCATACACCCTCCCCGGGCGCCGGGATCAGGACGGTACCGGGCAGCTTGACCAGTCCGGTACAGAGATTGGGCATCTCCGGATTCGCCTGCAGCCGGTGCAGGGTCATGCGGCTGCCCGCACTGATGGAGAGCCAGCTGCGCACATCCGCCGTTCCGGCGCCGTAATTCCAGCCCCAATAACTGGTCGTGATGCAGGAATAAAGCGGAGCGGAGACCGTGATGGCGCAGTGGACGCTGTCGGTCACGGCCACGCGGCCGGCTTTCTCTCCATCCCAGAAGGCGACCGTGCCAATCCCCAGCGATTCCCCCACTTTCAGGATGTCCATCCCCCAGCTGCCGGGATTGTGGTACGATTCAAAGCCGTCCTGACCGACATTTTGCAGCACCATCTCGGGCGTTAATTTGCCAAAGATATCGGTGGCGTTGCGCCAGTCGAGATAAAAGCGGTAGCCGACCTTGTCCGATTCCCAGCCCGGACCCTCATAACGGATGAATTCCGAGTGATCGGTATGTTCAGGGGGTACCCGCAAGGCGGAGACATGGGTAAAAGTGCCGCCTCTGTATTTGCGCTTCTCCCAGGCGCCGCCCGTGCGGATGGAGAGCTCCGCCTGGGTGCGGCGCGGATACTCCCTGCTGATGACGCCCGAAGAGGCATAGCGCATCTGCAGATGCAGCGTCTCCTGCGGCTTGAAATCAAGGCAGGCGAGGATTTGCTCCGGCGTTCCATCTCCATCGCCATCGTTGAGCTGCGTTGGAATCACCTTGTCCCCGGCGAGCAAAATCATGGCCTGCGGATTGAAAGCGGCCGCCGCGGCCTTGATCTCGGTTATGGGGATCGCCACCAGCTCATCGACCCGCACGCAGGGCGCGGGATTGCGCATTTGCAGCGAGATGGATTGCGGATAATCCCGGGCAATTTTGCGCTCAAACTCGGAGCTGCAGCCCAAAGTGAAAAGGACGATGATCCCCACCCCGTACTTGAACAGGCACATGGTACGCTCCTTATTTTGTTGACGCCGGCCGGCGCAGTTCCAGCTCGATGCTGGCGAGCATGAACGGGCCCAGGCCTTTGCCATCATTATCGCGGTATTCGGTCTGGTTCACATAGTAATCGTACGAGCCATCCCGGCCGTAGCCCAGGCCCGCGGTGGTGCACGTTTTCGTCAAAGAAATGGTGCCATCGCTATGGTACGCGATAAACTCGGTGATCATCCCGTCAAACCCCTTTTGGGCAACCGGCAGATATTTGCTGTCGAGATACCCGAGGCGAACCCCTTTCGCCAGCGTGTAGACGAACATGGCCGAAACCGAGGATTCGAGATAATTGCCCGCTCTGGGGCCCTGATCGAGCACCTGCCACCACAAGCCGGTTTCCTTGTCTTGTACGCTGGCCATCGCGGGGGCGACGCGGCGCAGGATGTTGATGAGGGAATCCCGGCCGCTGTGTCCTGCCGGAATGAAATCGAGCACATCCACCAGCGCCATGGTGTACCATCCCAGGCCGCGGCCCCAGAAATTGGCGCTGCGGCCGGTTTGGGAATCCGCCCAGTTCTGCTCCCGGCTTTCGTCCCAGCCGTGACAGAGGAGACCGGTCCCGGCATCACGCGTCATGCGCTCGCACAGCGTGAACTGGTGCACGATATCATCGAACGCCGCGGGCTCGTTGTACTCGGCAGCGTATTCCGCATAAAACGGAGCACCCATGTAGAGACCGTCGAGCCACATCTGCCATGGATAACGCAGTTTGTGCCAGAAACCGCCCGAACGGGTGCGCGGATGATCCCGCAGTTGCTGACGCAGCTGATCGGCAGCGGTCTTGTAATGCGCTTCTCCCGTCTGCCTGTGCAGGAAGATCAGATCGCACCCCTCACGGATTTCATCGATGTTGAAATCCTGCGGATGGTAATCGGCAATATGTCCGGAGGTGTCCACCACCGAGTCGACCGTGGATCGGATATAATCAAAATAGCGCGAATCGCCGCTCTCGCGCCACAATTCTTCAAAAGCGCTCAACACGGTTCCGGTCACATAGTCCCAGTCATCATACGCCCCGGGATTTCTCTTCATGATCGACTCGGCCATGCGGACGGCCCAGGCGTCAGGGCGCTCGACCGGCACGCCATTGATGGTCACCCGCTGCAGTTGCAAACCTTCGACATGCTGCAGGATGTTGCCCGACTGCACGCCTTCAAACTGACACGCCGTCAGACTCACATTTTGGATGGGACTGCGTTCATAGCCGATGAGATGCAGGGCATAGCGGCTCTTGCGGCTGCTGACGTTGGCGATATGAACGTTGCGCACCACGGGGGTATGCTGCCCCACGTCGCCTTCCATGTAGTTGAAATCGATGAGCACGACGGCCTCTTTGACTTCGCCGACGGCGACGTTGCGCATATGGATATTTTCCACCACACCGCCGCGCAGGGAGTTGGTTTTGATGCGCAGGGCGCGATCCAGATTCGGGCTGTCCATGACGCAATCCTCGGCGAAGACATTGCGGCAGCCGCCGGAAATTTCGCTGCCGATGACCACGCCGCCGTGGCCGTCTTTCATGGTGCAGCCCCGGATGACGATGTTTTCGCTGGGCACGTTGATGCGGCGGCCGTCTTCATTGCGGCCGGACTTGATGGCGATGCAATCATCCCCGGTATCGAACCAGCAGTTTTCGATGAGGACGTTTTTACAGCTCTCCGGATTGCAGCCGTCGTTGTTGGGTCCGTGGCTTTCAATGTGCACATTGCGCACGGTTACGTTGGTGCACAGCACCGGGTGGATTTCCCACATCGGTGAATTTTTGATTTTGACCCCTTCGATGAGCACATTGCGGCACTGATAGGGTTGAATGAAATTGGGGCGGATGAAATGACCCGGACCGAAGATTCTCTGCTCCGGCGGCACGCCGTCCGCCATCATCCGGAGGAGCGCGTCGCGATCGGCATCATGCGTCTTGCCGTCCACCTGGCGCGGCTTGACTTCCAGCTCTTTCCATTCCCACCACACCGCGCGATCGGCCTGGCCATCCAGGGTTCCGCTGCCGGTGATGGCAATATTCTCCTGTTCAAAGGCATAAATGAAGGGCGAATAGTTGATGCACGCCATGCCTTCATAGCGCGTTGGCACCAGGGGTGTAAAGTCATCCGGATCGACGCTGAACAACAGCGTCGCGCCTTCTGCGAGATGAAGGTTGACGTTGCTGCGGAGATGAATCGCGCCGGTGAGGAAATTCCCCTCGGGTATCAGGACGCGGCCGCCGCCGGAATCGGCGCAAGCCGAGATCGCCTTGCGAATGGCATCACTGCAATCGTAAAGGCCGTCTCCGCGGGCGCCAAAGTCCATGATATTGAAATCCCTTTGCGGAAAAACCGGCGGGACGATCTGCTGCAAAATGGCCGGCACCTGCTCCCAGGCGAGGCGCTCTTTCTCACAACCGCTCAAAGGCAGGAGAGAAAAAACGGAAAATAGAGCCACAATCAATAAGCTGAGTTTATGGGGTCGTGTTGTCATATTCATCCAACCTGTTTCGATCCGTACAGCGCTGTCGTGAAGCCAGGTTACGCATGCGGTGACCTGGTAATAAATAGCAAGGGGAGGGCGCCCCAACACAAGCATGGACACCCTCCTCCATGGAAACAATCGGAACTTATTTCACCAGCGTCATCTTTTTCACGTCGATGAAGTGCTTGCTTTCGACGCGATAGAAATAGACGCCGCTGGGCAGATTGAGGCCGTTGAAGTGGAATTTATGATAACCGGCGCTCAGTTTGCCCTCATGCAAGGTGGCCATTTCCTTGCCGAGAATGTCGTACACCTTGATGGTTACAGAGCCTGTCTCCGGCGCTTCAAACTCGATGGTGGTCACCGGGTTGAAGGGATTGGGATGATTCTGAAACAGCGCGTAACGGGTCGGCAGACCCTGCGCTTTCTGTTCCACCGCGGTGATGACGACAAAATCAGCCACACTGCGCGACCGGATTTCATAGCCGTTGTCAGCCGGTTTTTTGGTCGTGAATTGTTCCACCAGGCCGATGAGGTTGATCCAGCCGGTCGGCGCAGGCGAACCATCGATGTCGGTATCGCGGTCGATGAAGACGTCGAGGGTGTCGGTGCCATTTTCGAACTTTACGGTTGTGTTTTGATTGGCAGCCGGCCATTTGCCGGGATCGACGAGGCGATAGCGGAAGAGTTGAACGAGCATGCCCTCGGTGGCCTCGTTTAACTGCGCCTGCGTCACTGGTATGGGTGCTGGTGGCGCCTGATTGCCCATCACCACAATATCTTCGGCTTTGCTCGGTGTAATCTGGGTCAAGCCATTATATTGATTGATTTTGCCGGTAATGGAGACGACGTCGCCGATATTGAAATTGGCCGCCAGCGCGCTCGAGAAAAGGACGATTCCCGCCGTTTCATCCTGCATCCAGTACTGAATGCCGCCGGGGCGGAAATTGGGCGAGGTGATCACGCCGCAAATGGTCACGGTTTGATCCTTCAGATCAGGCACAAAATCGCCGTTGGCATCCACCTTGACGTCGGCGATGGGTGTGCAGGTGCTGCCCTGTTCCCAGGCCGCCTTCTTGTCCGGGAACCAGTTCAGATCACCGACCGGGAAGCCATTTTCGCCGCCCGTATAGGCCACAGAAGAAGTCGGATAGGAGACATCCATTTCATCGCGATAGTATTCGATGAAGCGGCGGTCGTAATCATCCCGCGCCAGAACAAAGTTGGTCTGTTCCTTTTTCTTGTTGGCGCCCCAGACCGGGTCTTCGTACCAGCGCATCATGTTGGTCATCAACCGCGGGACGTTGACGGGCGTCACAGAGGTCTGGAGGAATGCGGTTGCCGCAGCGGCACCCAAACGGTTGTAGATATGCTCGGAAAGTGGCGCAGCCGGCGGAAAGCCAAAATCGTCGAGAAAGGCCTGGCCGGAATCGCTGATGGAATAATAGTTGTTTTTGATCTTCCAGTTGGTGGTATCATTGGGCGCCGTAAAAATCCAGGTTATTTTGGGATTGCCATTGGCATAGACTTCACCCGTATTGACCCATTCCGCGGCGCGCGTGGCATCGGTGGAATCTTCGCCCAGTGCAAAGGCATCGAGGAAGAGGTTGTTGGTGATGATGATGTCCTTGCCGACATTGCCCAGCGACATCAGTCCATGGAAACCCATGCCGTTGACAAAGGTGTTGTGATCGATGAGTCCATACTTGATGGGGCCGGTACCCGTGGTTGGACTGCTGAAATTATAGTGGCGGATGGCGCGATCCTGATAATTGACAAAGGTATTGTTGACCACGATGAAGGAATCGCAGGCGGCTTCGCGTAAATCAAAGCCTTTTCCGGCGCCGAGGTTGGAAGTGGACAAGGCGCCCATATTGGCAAAGATCGAATTGGTCACTTGCACCTTGACGGTATTCTGGCCGGTGCGGACATGCTGGCCATTGATGTTGGAAAGAATGACGCCATCCAGGACGATGGAAGCGCCAACACCGGTGGTATTGATCAGGCCACCCTGGACGCCGCCGATGCGTTCTGCTTCCGGTTCATAAAACCCGGCAATGCAGACATCCTTGATTTCCAGATTGCTGCCGTTCAAAACGACGAAATTGCCTGGCGGTCTGGTCGGAGAACTGCCTGTGCCGGCCTCCCAGAGATAGATGACCGGTTTGGGACCTTCTCCCGCAGCCGCGCGGATACGCAGCGTCCTGCCTTTGGGAATGGTCAGCGTCGCCCGATGGAGATAGTATTCGCCGCGATCCAATTCATAGACACGGTTGGCGGACATGCCGTTGGCCAGCGTATCGGCCACGATCTGCGCGTTGACAAAGCTGGCATCGGTGCCGTCAAAAGGCAGGATTTTTACCACGACATCCTGTCCGAAAAGAACAGCTGCCGCCAGCAAAATGGTGCAGGCTAATACTGCAAAAACTCGGAATCGCATAGGTTCCTCCTTTGGTTGAAAACAGCTTGAATGGATTATGTGCCAATCTCAAAAACGGGTTATCATCACCTCCTGTTCAAAATTGGTTCGTTTCCCTGGGAAAATCCTGATGATTGCACCTAAAAATCCATGATGACGCCAAAATCAGCCGTGCGCCCATATTTTTCACTTTGATTGAACAACTTCCGGTGAAATTTATTGTTATAAACCGAACTGCCATCCTCGACATCGGTGAGGTTGTTGATATTGAAAAACAACGAGAAATGATCGTTGATACCCTGTTTGAATGCCAGATCGATGCGCGTAAACGCATTGCTGACCAGATCGCTCAAGCCGTTCGCTGAATAAGAGACATTATGCTCTCCCTGATGATAGAGGGAGACTCTTCCGGAAAAACGGCCCATATCGTAACCGAGGGAAACGTTGCCGAAAAATTCGGGCATGCCCTCCAGCTTGCTCTTTTTTTCCGCGAGCACATAGTATTTCCGCCAGGTCCCCTTGATGGGACCTGGTGGATCATAAAAGAAGGAATCGATTTTGGAGGACCAGATATAAGCTTCCGAGCGTACAGCGGAAGCATTGTAGGACAACACAATATTTTTCAACAATCCGGGGAGAAAGGAAAAATTGATCTGATGCTCAAATTCGAATCCCCAGACCTTGGTCGGTTTGGGCGAATTATAGGGAAGCGTCAAATCGTAGGCTGTGCTCTCCATCTGACTGGGCCATGGAATACCAAAGCGCTGCAGCACCGTATCGCCCATCGCATTGAAGCGGTTCAACATATGGTACATATCGTTGATCTCTTTGTAATAGGCCGACACCGAAATCAATCCCATTTTATTGCTGAAAAAGGTCGGATTGACTTCAAAGTTCCAGGCGCGCGCCGTTTTCAGGTTCGGATTGCCGACATAGACCTCGAATCGTCCACTGGCTTCGGCCGGCCGGCCGGCAATGTAGCGATCCAGACGCATATTGAAATCGGGCCGTGCCAGCGCCTTGTAGGCAGCCAGACGCAGTTTCATGTGTTTCACGGGCGAGAGGGCGATATTGACATTGGGAAGCCATACCGTCTGTCCGGCGGATGAGGTGGTGTCGCGCAAGCTGTTGGCCGTGACCGGAAAACCGGATACCCGTTTGGGCATGTACATGGCGACATAATCGTTAATTTCTTTTTCTCCGCGCAATCCCGCAATGATGGTCGCTTTTTGCCCGATATTCAGGGTGTTCATGAAATAGAGAGCCGTCACACGTTCCGTCACCTGGTGATCATCGTAGCGGATGAGGGGATTGACCCATATTTCAGAAATGTTTTTGGTGGCATCGACGCCATAACGATTCAACTCGTACCACTGCCGCATTTTATCCCGATCGATCAGTGGATAGAGGTCATATGAACCGTAAATGTTTCTTGCGTTGGCCGTGTCAAAAAACTGATCAATGGGCAAGAAACCGCCGCCATCGGCCAGCCATTGCTCAAAATAGGTGCCGGTAAAATCCTTCAGATGGAACGTGCCATCCGGAAGCAGCTCATAGGCTTGCCATTTGCCCAGATAATAGGGTGTAAAATCTTCGCTGCGGGTATTGGAACGGTCTTTGATCTTGTATTTTCCGCCCAGTTTCAACTCACCGGTAAAAGAATTGCTCAACGTGTAGGCCTTTGCCAGGTCGAGAAAAGCCGTGCGCTCCTTGTCAAAATTGCGCTGGCGGTAGTAGCTGGCCCAATAGAGGTTGGCATTCTGAAAGTTGTTGATCGCATAATCGATCAACTGTTCAGGCCGGGTTTTGAACTCGTACGGGACGACCTCCATGCCGGAGGGTTCCATGAAAAGGGTTTCATAATCAAACGGATAGGTCGATTCCGATTGTCCGTACGAGACCCCCCAGTTCCATTTCAATCCAATCAAATTATTATCGCCGCGGACAGAACTGCTAAACGTATTGATCTCCTGCTCGCGATCCCGGAAATTATAAAACGGATTACCGCTGTACGCACCACCGCCGTGCCCCGGATAATCCCGCATCGACCACAGATAATCTCTCTGGGTGCGGCCATAGACATTGTTGATCTTGATCGTGCCACGGTCGGGGGTGTTGATATCCAGCAGTACGCTGAACCCGTCGCGTTTTCTGGTTTCATCGGTATATTCAACGGAAAAATCATTGATGTAATAATCACGTCCATAATCTTCCGGTTTGCTGAAATAATCTACATCCACCCGTTCGTTGCTGCGGATGCGCTTTTCGAGATTTCCGGCCAATTGTACACCCAGCACATTGTCAAAGAACCGCTGGCCGTAATGAAAGGAAAAATCGTATTGATCGGCTGATCCCTCCAGATCGTTGTAGCCGCCTTTCAGCGTCGCCTTGAATGCGCGCTTCTCCGGCGCCTTTTTGGTGACCAGATTGATGCTGCCGGCCAGCGCATCGCCATCCTTGTCGGGCGTCTGCGCCTTGTACAGTTCGATGCCCGCCAGGGAACTCTGCGACAGCGTACTCAGGTCGACGCCGCGGCTGGTGGCGTCGGTGGCGGGTATTTTCACGCCATCGATGGTGATGTTGGTGAACTTGTCCTCGAGGCCGCGCAAAACCACCTTGTTGGCCTCGCCGCCGGAACGGAGGATGGAGACGCCCGGCAAACGGCCGATCGATTCAGCGGCATTGGCGTCCGGGAGTTCCTGAATTTTTTGTTCCGAGATGACATTGACGATGGTGTTGGAGGATATCTGCTGGTTGATGGCGGCGATCTGGCCGATGGCCTGCGCCGTAACGTCGATGCTGATGCCCTTGGCGACATCGGCCACCAGGGAGACATTCCGCTTGATCTCTTGTCCGGCGCTGATCTGAAGGCTGTAATTTTTGCTGCGGTAGCCGATATACGAGATGCGCAGCGTATAGGTGCCGGCGGGAACGCCCACAATGCGATAGTGCCCCTCGATATCGCTGACGCTGCCCAAAGCCGTGCCGACCAGGAATACATTGGCGCCGATGAGCGGGTCGGCCTTGGCGCTGTCGGTGACCACACCCGTGATCGTTCCCTGGGCAAATGCCGCGGCCCACACGGCCAGCAATCCGATGATCATGAAAAGGACGGTCTTCTTCATACATGAACTCCTTCGCCATTGGTCAAGGTGCGCATGACGCTATACAATTTCTCTTTGTTGATCGGTTTGGAAAGACAAGCGAGAGCAGGATGATGTTTGACAGGGGTGAGATCGCATTCAAAAGCGGTGATATAGATCAGTGCAAACTTCTGTTTGGCGCGATTCAAAAACTCGGTACCCAATCCATCTCCCAATTGCAAATCCAGAAAGACCAGATCGGGATGAAACGCTTCCGTCAGGGAAGCCGCCTCGGCAATGGTCGACGCTTCACCCACGATGCGGACTTGCGCCAATGGCTGCAGCATCCGTTTCAGCTCTGAACGGATGAGCCATTCATCATCGACGATGAGTGTTTTGATTTCTTTCATGAAGGACCGGATTGGGTTAGCTTCTGAGCAGCGTTTCCTGGCAGCATGGGAGAGGCGGAAGCACACGGGGAGGCTGTGCCCATGCCAACCCTCCAGTTTACGCCATTCAGGGACACGATACAACCCCAAAATGACGAACGGTCAACAGATCATGTCAACGGTCAATCCTGCCCCATTTTCCGCTTGATATTATGCGAATATTACCTTAAAATCAGATCAGGAATCGATCTGCCACGGCAGCAGACTCACTCCGGCGACCTCTGCGTTCACGGTGAATCATGCATCGATCCGGCTGGCTTCAAGTATAAACCGTGTTGCCACAAAGATCTCGAAGTGGTTCATGCCAGGATTCCGGCATTTATGGCCGTGACAACAAGACGCTGTGCGTTCTCATGGTTTTATGCAATGCCAGAAATAACCTCCGGATCCAACAGAATGACACACTTGCCAAAATATGTGATCCTTTTTTTCGTCACCGTGCTGCATCTTGCAGTGTTCGCCCGGACACCGGGCCAGTTCCCCTCCCCGGTTCATATCCAGGATCGCGAACTGCAATTTCGCAATTTCACCACCGATCAGGGACTCTCCCACAGCAAAGTCAATTGCATCCTGCAGGATCATGATGGCTTTCTGTGGTTCGGCACCAACGAAGGGTTGAGCCGTTACGACGGATATTCGTTTACGGTCTTTCAGCAGGATCCGGGAAAAAGGGGCAGCCTCTCAGCCAATCTCGTCCGTTCCATGCTCGAGGATCACCAGGGATTCATCTGGGTGGGCACCGAGGACGGCGGACTCAACCGTTTCAATCGCAGCGACAAGACCTTCACACGTTTTGGCGTCCATCCGGACGGCTCCTGTACCCTGAAGGGAAAAAATATCAATGACCTGGTGGAGGACAGCAGCGGTTGCCTGTGGGTGGGCCACGAAAACGGACTGGATCGCATCTCCAGGGAGCGGGACCGCGTCGATCATTTCCAGCCCTACCCGGAGCCCGGTGAATATCAAACCCTCAATGAGATACTGATTCTCCATCCCGATCACAGCGGCATGCTCTGGGCCGGCGGCAGCAGCGGCGGCCTGCATGCCTTCGATCCGAAGAGCGGCCGCTTCACCACCTGCCGGCACCGCCGCGGCGACCGCGGCAGCATCAGCGATGACGACATCCGCTCCATCCTGGAAGACAAAGACCACAACCTCTGGATCGGCACCAACAGCGGCCGCCTGAACCTCTACGACCGCGCTGCGCAGCGTTTCTCCGCCTGGCACCCCGGGGTCGAGAACCCGGAAAGCACCACCATCCGCGCGCTGCTGGATGATGGCCGGGGCACACTGTGGATCGGCAACCGCAGCGGACTCTATCGCATGGATAAAAAAACACGCCAGATCATCGGATATGCCCACGATCCCAACAACCCCCGCAGTCTGGTGCAAAACTCGGTTCAGGCGATCTTTCAGGATGCCAAGGGCGATCTCTGGATCGGCACCCGCGGCGGCGTGAGTTTTCTCAACACCAACACCCTCCCCTTTATCCATTACCGCGCCGACGTCAGCAACCGCAACTGCCTCAACAGTCAGGAAGTCTATGCCATTCTTGAAGACCGCTCCGGCGATCTCTGGATCGGCACCGAAAGCGGCGGATTGAACCGTCTCGATCGCCAGACCGGCATTTTTTCCTATTATACTAATGAATATGGAAATCCCCATAGTCTGAGTGTGAACAACATCAAGGCCCTGTACCAGGATCGTCAAGGCGACCTCTGGATTGGGACTTTTAACGGCGGCCTTAATCTGCTGCGCCGCGGCTCTACCCGCTTCGTTCACTACCTCCATGACCCTTCCGATCCGGCCAGCCTGGCGATCGATAATGTCCTCTCCTTGCTGGAGGATGAACACGGCAATCTCTGGATCGGCACCTACGGCGGCGGGCTGGATCGCTTCGACCGCGGCAGCAAAAAGTTCGTCCATATGCTGACAGCCCATCACCCCGCTGGTTTTGCCTATATTCATTGCCTGCTCCGCGACCGTCAGGGAAGACTGTGGATGGGTGCCAATCAGGCGCGCATCGGCTGCCTCGATCCCATGCGCGGAACCTTCAAATCCTATACGCTCAAACAAAGCGATCAAAACATCGAAGTCAAAGCCCTGCACGAAGACGAAAAGGGAAATCTGTGGATCGGCACCGTTGGCGCCGGACTGTTCCGCTTCGAGATGGCCAGCGAATCCCTGGAACTCTATACGGCGAAAAATGGCCTGCCCAGCAATATCATTCACGGTATCCTGGAAGATGGCAGTGGCATGCTGTGGCTCAGCACCAGTAATGGCTTGTGCCGTTTCGATGTGGTGAACAAACGCAGCAAATGCTTTTACAAGGAAAACGGCCTGCAAAGCAATCAGTTCAACTATGGTTCCGCATTGAAAACCCGCGCAGGGGAATTGTTCTTCGGCGGCATCAACGGTGTCAGCGCCTTTTATCCGGAAGCCATTGAGGATAACCATTACATCCCGCCGGTGGTGGTCACCGATTTCCGGATTTTTAACCGTCCGGTTGAAATAAATGGCAGCCACTCGGTGCTTGACAAGGACATCACCCAAACCCGGGAGTTGGCCCTCTCCTATAAACACACCGTCTTTTCCTTTGAATTTGCGGCGCTCAATTTCGCCATCAGCGAACAAAACCAGTACGCCTACATGATGGAGGGATTCGACAAGGAATGGAATCTGGTGGGCAACCGCCGCTTCGCCACCTACACCAACCTCAATCCGGGCGCCTATACCTTTCGCGTCAAGGCGGCCAACAACGACGGCATCTGGAACGAACACGGCGCGGCCATCCGCATCACCATATCAACGCCTTTCTGGCAGACCACCTGGTTCAAAATCATTTTGCTGGTCGTCCTGATCGGGGTCATCCGGCATTATATCGTCTATTTCCGTCAGAAAAGGGATTTGCTCAAGGCCAAATCGCTGGCCAGTCTCGCACAGCTGAAACTGCTGCGCTACCAGATGAATCCGCACTTTTTGTTCAATACCCTCGGCTCCATCCGTTCGATGATCCTCATCAGCCAGGAGCAGGCCTGGGACATGGTCTCCGCCCTCTCCGATTTTCTCCGCTATTCACTGCTCAATTTTAACAAGGCCGAGGCCTTGCTGGACGATGAAATCAATGCGGTCAACAACTATCTCAACATCGAAAAAGTGCGCTACCGCGACTCCCTCCAGGTCAGCTATACCATCGACGAGGCGGCACGGCGGCTGGTGGTTCCGGCATTCATCTGCCAGCCCCTCATCGAAAATGCCATCAAATATGGCATGCAGACCAGTCCGATGCCGCTGCGGGTCAATGTCGCCATTCTCTATCGCGATGAGGTGCTCTCCATCGATGTCTCCAACAGCGGCCGGCTCAAGGAATCGCATCCGGAACAGTCCAGAACCGGCGATGGACACGGCGCCTCGATCGTCAATATCCGTCAGCGCCTGGAGATCATGTTCAGGGAGGAGCAGAGTTTTTCGTTGTACGAAGAGGCGGGATGGGTGCACGCCAGGATACGGATCACGGCCCAGGGGTTGAACCGGGCGGTGGTGGAGGAGTGATTCAGCAAGGTAAAACGCCCGCCCACAGTCTCCATGGGCGGCACCGTCCGGCCGCTGCCGCGGCCTGCCCATGCACCCTCACCCCGGGCAATCCCTGCTGAGCCTTTGCAGATCGCTGCTTTTTAACTTTCGCCCGCGGTCTCCGTGGGCGGTGCGGCAGGCGTCTCTCTCACCACAGCAGCACCCGCCGCAGGTGCGCGGCGTAGCGGCGGCTCATGGTCAATGGTTGCTCCAGACCCTGCACATGCACCAGATGGGTATAGTTCCTGCATTTTTCCACCCGCTCGACATATTCAAAATTGACCAGCGTCGAGCGATGAATGCGCACAAAATGGCTCTCCGGCAGGATGGCTTCCCATTCCTGCAGGGTCTTGGCGACCAGTTCCTTCTTGCGCTCCTGATAATAGAGGTAGGAATAATTCCCTTCGGCTTCGATGCATTTAACCAAGGCCACCTTGATGAATTTCAGCGACCCCGCCACCAGGACATAGGCGACATCCTGATAGGTCAGCCGCTCCGGGGTTGTTTTGACGGGTGTATGGCGGTCGAGGAGACGCGCGATCGATTGGGCAAGCCGTTCGCGCTGGATGGGTTTGAGCAGATAATCGAGGGCGTTGACTTCGAAGGCCTTGATGGCATACTGATCATAGGCGGTGATGAAAATGACCGGGGAGGAGATCTCCGCGCGCTCGAGGAGATCGAATCCGGTGGCGCCGGGCATCTGGATATCGAGAAAAATCACATCCGGCTTGACGTGCTCGAGCATGGCCACGGCTTGCGCGACGCTGCCGGCTTCCCCAATGATTTGAATCTCGGGATAGGCGGCGAGCAGCGTTTTCAGCTCTTCGCGCACCAGCCATTCATCGTCGACTATGAGGGCTTGCAAAGTATTGATCATTGGAATCATCCCGCATCGCTGTGGCCATTGCATGGACAGCCGCGTCAATCCCGGCGTTTTGCAGTAGAATCAAAATAGGCATTTGCGGGTGAAAAAACAATAAAAATGCTTGCCCGGGGAAACGGGTTGGAAACCGATGCTTCCCGAACCGGGAAGACCCGGTCCGGGACGAAAGACATTACTTTGTTTTGGCGGCCGTCGATATCTTGAACGGGAGATAGAGGGGACAGAAGCGGAACAAACCCGTCAGGAGTGGAATCCAGCCGAAATTGGCCCAAACCTGGTAGGGATTGTTCAGGACATAATAATTGAACAAGTTGCCGCCCACCAGCAGTACACCGCCGATAATGCGCAGGGTGCGATCGATCCCGCCGACATTGCATCTCATGGTAACCTCCAGATCGTTCTATTTGTAAAATCCCATTGATTACATCTCCCGTAACAGTGATGTGCTGCGGGTTATTCCAAGTTGCGACCGGCCCGATAGACGGGTATCCGCTTGGGACGTTCCAGGTGGTATGCAGGCAGCTGCAGCGCCTTTGGGCGTACCGCGACAGGCCGGCGCTGTGAAGTCCCTGTCCCGCTGCTGGACTCTGCAAGCCTGAGGATTTTGTGCGACTGCCGTGCCGGCCGGGGCGGACACCCGTGCTGCTCTCTGCTGCGGGGCAGAACCCCCTGGTGGCGTCCCGGATCACAAAAACCGCGACGCCCGGGGTTTGTCTGGCACTTGCGCAGGCGCGGTGGAAGCATGGGACGATGAGGCTGTGATGGCGAGGTAGTGCCTTTTCCAGCAAAAAATCCATGGGAAAATATTTGCTAAAAAATCAAAAAAATCCTTGACAATTTTCCCGATTTTTATTATGTTTCTGCACGATATATTATATAACATATCATACATGTAGACAGGGGCTGCCATGAACGAGATGTTTACCAGGATCGGCAAATCACTGACCCTCAGTCAGGAAATCGAACTCAAGATTGAAGAATCCATCCGCCAGAAAAAACTCGAGCCCGGACAAAAACTGCCCAGCGAAAAAGAACTCTGCCTGATGTTCGGCGTCAGCCGCACCGCCTTGCGCGAAGCCCTGCGCATGCTCAGCGGCAGAGGTCTGCTCATGGTCCGCAAGGGCGACGGCATCTATGTCAATAATTACACCTCCCTGCACGCCAGCAAACCCATGAGCCTCTACCTCGAGCTGCAATTCGATACCGACACCATCCTGCACCTGGTGCACATTCGCCAGATGATCGAACCGCACATTGCCATGCTGGCGGCGAAAAACCGCAGCGAAGAGGATTTGCTGAAACTGGAAAGAAATCTGGAACAATTCGCCGATCGCAGCAAGGATGCGCAGGAAATCGCCCTGCTTGACGTTGAATTTCACACCACCATCACCATGGCCAGCGCCAATCCCCTCATCCCGCTCATCATGGATCCCCTTTTCAGCATGCTGCCAAGGGTGAAGACGCTGATTGTCAGCCATTTAAAAGAAGCCAAAACGGATAACGCCCCCAATTATCATCGCCAAATTTATGAGAGAATTGCAGAGAGAGACGCCCAGGGCGCTTACGAGGCCATGAAAACGCACCTCGAAATCGCGGAACGGGATTCGCGCCTGCTGATTAAATCGCTCAGGGAACACCAATAATGGTTTCGCGCAGGGCGAACGCTGTCACCATGTCTGATTTTGTTCAACGGACCAACCGGAATAATCACCGCGGACGCCGCGAGGCGCAGCATAATTTTATCCATAGAAAAATTTACAGATAATACTCGTCTTTTTCTCCGGAATCCTTTGTGCTTTCTGCAAAATCGGCACCTGAAAAATTGAATATCACGAGGGCCCAAAGAGCACGAAGCGGATTCTTCCTTGCAGGATCATCCCATCGATGTCTGGTAACTCGTTTCGCGGTACGCCTAGCGGTTTGAGAAGAGATCAGGCCGTAGGGTATTTGAGAACCCTCGAACGGTAAATGATCAGATCTCGGGTTTATGATTCAAGCAAATTTCTGGTTTCTACTGGAGGTTCCTGATGTCGTCAAAATCAAACCACCATTTCTTTCCAATCATCGCCCTGCTGCTCCTCGGCTTCTGTTCCCCGCTGCACGCCGGGGTAACCGGAAAAATCGCCGGTTCGGTCATCGACAAGCAAACCGGGGAGCCGTTGCTGGGGGCCAACGTCGTCGTCGCTTCGTCCTGGCACGAAGGCCGTGAAATTCCCCTCGACAGGCCCCTCGGTGCCATCACCAATCTCAAGGGCGAATATTTCATCCTCAACGTGCAGCCGGGCAATTATACGGTCAAAGCTTCCATCCTCGGCTACACCTCCCAAAAACAGACCCGGGTGCAGGTGAAAATCGACAAGACCACGCCGCTGGATTTTCATCTGGAAGCCACCGTCATGGCGGGCGAGCAGGTCGTGGTGACGGCCTACCGTCCCGAAAATGTCGAGAAGGATCTTACGGCGACCAAATTGACCTATGATGTCGGGGAGATTCAGAGCATCGCCGGCATGCAGAACGTCGCCGACATTCTCGAGCTCCAGGCCGACGTGGTCGACGACCATTTCCGCGGCGGCCGCGTCGGCGAGTCCAGCTACCTCATCGGCGGTGCGGCGATTGTCAATCCGTTGAACAACCAGCGCGCTTTTCTCCCGATCGTGACCGGCCTGGAACAGGTCGAGGTTTATACCAGCGGCTTCAGCGCCGAATATGGCAACGCGCAGTCCGGTGTGGTCAACATGGTCGCCAGGGAGGGCAAATCGAGCTGGAATTCGAGGATCGAATTTTCCTCGTCCCTGCCCTATTACAAGAGCTGGGCAGGCAGCCCCTATGCGATTGATAATCTTGACTTTTACAACCTGCTGCAAAATCCGGAGGAGTGGCTCAAGGAGAATCCCATCTTGCCGGGATCGCCGTTGTGGGATCAGGGGTATGGCATCAGTAAATATCTGCCGCCGCGCATCGTCTGGCCGCCCAATCCCCTCAACCATCAGGACTCCCTGCGCATGGCCACCCTGGGCAGAAATTTCTGGCTGCAAGCCGTGCGCGATGCCGGCCTGGAATACAAGGATATCGATTACCGGTTTGACTTTTCCAGCGGCGGCCCCATCGCCAAGAACACGCAGATGTTCCTGGCCATGCGGCAAAACATCGTCCATCCCATGGTCCACACACCAACCCCGGACCTGGAGCGGCAGCTCATGGGCAATGTCACCTATCAGCCCGGCGCACACGACAAGTTCAAATGGACCTTCATGTATGATTATTCCTTCAGAAACTATCTCGACAGCAACTGGAAAAGATGGCTCTTCGACCGCACCCTGAGCGTCACCAAAAACACGGGCAAATCGCTGCAATACGGGCTGGAGTGGCGCCATATCATCTCCCCCGCCAGTTTTGCCGATCTCAACTTCAAAGTGCTGGACGTCGTGGAAAAAGACCGCATCGAACTGCTCGAAGATGATCAGTATCTCGACGATTACGGCAACAACCGCAACTGGGTCGATTACACGAGTCCATCCAGCCACCGCATCGGCCGCACCAACGACGACCGCGGCGATCAGAAGACGCGCACCTATTCCCTCGCCGCCAGCCTGACCAGCCAGATCAACCGCAACAATCTGCTCAAAAGCGGCGTGCAGTTCTATTATTACGACCTGAACGTGGATTATCAGTACAATGTCTCCAACGCACAGAATATCCAGAAACTGATCTTCCACAACTATCCCGTTGAAGGCGCCGTGTACTTGCAGGACAAAATGGAATTCGAGGGACTCATCGCCAACATCGGGCTGCGCTTCGATTTTTACGATCTCAACAGCACCTATTATGTCGACAAATTTTATCCCTTGCGCGACCAAACGCTGAAAAAAGACACGGGGCTTTACACCCGCCTGCAGCCGCGCATCGGCATTTCATTCCCCGTCTCGGAGTATTCCGTCTTCCATTTGAATTACGGCACCTTCACCCAGCGGCCCAATTTCTTCCAGCTCTTTTACAACGAAATCAATGACGACGGCGGCGTCATCACCCTCTACACCCTCGGCAATCCGCAGCTGCAGCCCGAGAACACCAACGCCTATGACGTCGGCATCGTGCGCGGCATGCCCGGCGGCTTTCAACTCGACGTCAGCGCCTATTACAAGGATGTCAAGAACCTGGTCGAGTCGGCTTTTTACAAAACCGAGGGCGGCGAGTCGTACCGCACCTACATCAACCGCGACTATGCCGACATCAAGGGATTTCACGTCAATTTCGAACGCGTCTCCGGCGCCTTGCGCGGCTATGTCCGCTATAATTACGAAGTGGCCAAGGGAAAAAACAGCAATCCAGACAACCTGGCGGTGCCGGTGACTTTCTTCAACTATCAACCCAGCGAAGAGGAACTGGCCGACCTGGCGGAACAGCGCTTTCCCGAAGATGTCTACCTCGATTACGACCGCACCCACAAGATGGTCTGCAATGTGCGCTATCTGTCCGGCGCCGATGCGGGGTTTGTGGTGTTGGGCTTGCGGCCGCTGGCCAATGTTTCCATCAGCAACACCTTCCGCCTCTACGCGGGCCGTCCCTACACCCTGCCGCCCTCGCTGGACCCCTTCGGCCAGGCCCTGAAATTCAGCAAACGCACACCGCTGGAAAGAGACTGGCGCGTCCGCCTCGAAAAACGCTTTAAAATGGGAGCGCGCGATCTGACCGGATACGTGGAGGCTTACAATCTTCTCAACGAAGAGACCTGGCACTACAGCCGCACTTTCAATCACGGCCGCAACACCGTGCGCTGGCATACCGATCGCGCCAACATTCTCACCGACGATGAATTCGCGCCGTACGTCTCCAGCCAGGAGCTCTATCTGTTGAGCAATGAGCCCCGGCATTACCGGCTTGGCATGGTCATCAACTTTTAGCGCAAAACAGAGGTTTTATATGAAACGGATGCCGTTTTTAATCATAATCACGCTGTTGAACGCATGCACGCTCTTTGCACAGGATTTGAAATTCGAGATTCACAACCGCGGCATGCTCCATGAAACCGTCTACAATTCGGGTGACATCGGCCGGCCCTGGACCACCGGCGATGAGGGCAACAAGACCAATACGCCGGTGATGGAGTGGCCGTCGCGATCCGCCACGGTGGTGCAAGGCACGCGCTACAGCGGCCAGCACAACCTCATCGGCGCGGGCATGTACATGGCCGCCAATCCGGATGGCAAGCCGGGCACGGAAAACCGCATCTTCGCCCTCTGCGGCGCCGTCGGCACCGGCGGCGGTTCCGAGACCATCGTCGGGCGCTGGAGTTTTCCCCTCAAGCTGACCCGCACGGAAAATTATCCGCTGCTCCGAGACGGATCGCTCAATCCCGATTACAATCCCGACGAGGCCGAGGAGATCATCGTCGCCTCCTGGGCGACACCGCTCGGCATCACCGTCACCCGCACCTCGCGCGCCTGGAGCTATCCAGATTATGACGATCTGATCATCTACGAATATGAACTGGAATACACCGGCGACACCGATGGCAAGCCGGCCACCATCGAACAGACCACCGTCCTCAAGGATTTCATGGTCCTCTTCATTTACGGCTTTGCGCCCTCCATGTATGGCTACCAGCGTCATTATCAGGAGTGGAAGTATGAGAGCGGCATGTACCGCGGCGACCAGAATAATTTCTGGGACGCCGATTACTGGCTCTCTTTCAACCTCAATCTGCGCACCAACATCACCGATGAGACGATTTTTGCCAAACGGGAGCCCAACAAGGAACTCTTCCTCGAACAGGCGCGCACCGGGAAGAACGGCGGCGGTTTGCTGAGTCCGCAGGCGCCCGGTTTTTGCATGCTCCATTACGACACCCGTCACCTCGCCTTTGTCGACACCGTCGCAAGCGAGCGCAACGAATCCGAGGCGGTCGGTATCCTGCGCACAAGCTATGGTGTGCGCTACGAACTGGATAAGCAAAACCACATCAAGCAGCCGTGGTCCAACAAAGTCAGCACCGGCAACACCCGCAGCAGCAAAATGACGGTGGATGCCATGAACCTCGACAAACGCTGGAGCGGCGTCTACAGCGAGGGCAGCACCACCTGGCCCAATCCGCCCAGCGCGCGCTGGATCGGCCGCGCGGCCTATAATTACCGCCAGAGCAATGATGCCGCGCAGAAACACCTCGTCTTCGGTCCCTATACGCTCCGGCCCGGCGACAAACTGGAGTATGCCCTCGCCGAGGTGATCGGTTACGGCGCCCGGCCGGGAAAAATCGTCGAAGGCGGACAGACCATGCAGCAGTGGGCCGCCACCCCCTCCTGGAACCGCCGCGTGGCGTTTGGCAGCGAGGTGGTGACCCAACGGTATCTCGATGACTTTGGCTATCCCGATTACATCAATTCCAAAGTGGTGACCGTGACCGATGTGGCGCACAAAGCCTTTCAGGCCTATCTGGGCGCCGATTCGATCACCGTGCCGGTGTGGCCGGAGGATAATCCCAAAGACGGCGATTACCGCATTCCCGTGCCGATGCCCGCACCCGTCATCACCGTACGGAACACCCACGACGGCAGAGTGAAAATCAGCTGGAATCGCGCCGCCGAAGAGTTTCGCCATCCGCGCCTCATGGGCACTCTGGTGCAATTCGATCTCTACCGCAGCGACGCCGGCATGGGACCCTGGCATCGCCTCGCCTCCATCCCCGTCGGCCAGGTCGATGACGAGAATCACTACTCCTACATCGATGATGATCCCATCTTCAAACTCGGCGAACAGCGCTATTACTCCGTGGTCTCCGTCGACGACAAGGGCAACCGCAGCGGACGTCCCAACGTCACCCGTCACGAAAAAAACATCGCCTCGGTGGAAAAAATGGGGGAGGTCTTTGTCGCGCCCAATCCCTTCAACATCGAATCGGGATTCGGCGGCAGGGTCGGTGCCGAAGACAAGATCGGTTTTTATGGACTCCCGGAAAAATGCACCATTCGGATTTTTTCATATGCCGGACAGCTGATCCAAACCATCGAGCACAACGCGCCGGTCTACACCACCGCCTGGTTTCAGGTGACCCGAAATGAGCAGGAAATCGCCTCGGGCATCTATTTCTACATCATCACCACCCCGGACGGCGGCAAAACAAGCGGGAAATTCATCATTGTCAAATAGCGTTGGCGAAAGCGCATCGGTTCAATCCATGAGGCTTGTTTATGAATATAAAAAG
This sequence comes from bacterium UBA2214, assembly GCA_002327255.1. Taxonomy (GTDB): domain Bacteria; phylum Zhuqueibacterota; class Zhuqueibacteria; order Residuimicrobiales; family Residuimicrobiaceae; genus UBA2214. The sequence continues at coordinate 27,921 of DCUM01000064.1, forward strand.
AGACATCCTGGTTCTCCCCGTCCTCTGCCTGCTGCTGTGGCATGGGAACGGACGGGCCTTCGATAAAGTCGGCACCACCTCGTTCCAGTTTCTCAAAGTTCTGCCCAGCGCCCGCGGCACGGCCCTCGGCGAGGCTTTTTCCGCGGCGACCAACAACTCGGATGCGGTCTATTTCAATCCCGCCGCCCTCACCCGGATCGATAAAATGGATCTCGCGGTGGATTATATGAATTACTTTCTCGATGTCACCCATTATTCCCTGGCCGCCGCCTGGACCGTCCCCAACCTCGGCACCTTCGCCGTGCACGGCATCATGACCGATGTGGGCGAAATCAGGGTCACCAGCGTCGATGCGCTCGATTTTGTCGACGGCGTCTACCTCGGCTACACCGGGGAGACCATCCATCCCGGATCGCAGGTCTTCGGCCTCTCCTTCGCCCGCGACCTCACCGACCATTTTTCTTTCGGCCTGACCGCCAAGTATGGCCGCGAAGACCTGGGCATCAAGAGCACCGGCTGCATGATGTTCGATGCCGGGCTGACCTATGAGACGGGATTCAGGACCCTCAAGCTCGCCGCGGTCGTCCGTCACTTCGGACCGGAAGTGAAATTTTATGACAATGTGAACCTGCGGCGGTATGATGCCTCCAGCGATTCTTCCTATTACAAACGCTACACCGGCAAGAGTTACCCGCTGCCGCAGATCTTTAACATCGGCCTCGCAGCCTGGCTCGTGTCGCCAAACCCGGATGCACTGTTTCATGCCGGGAATCAGACGTTGCTCATTGCCGCCGATATGGTGCAGCCACGGGACTATGACCAGCAATACAACCTCGGCATCGAATATGGGTTCAATGACCTGCTGTTCCTCCGCGGCGGCTATAAATTGAATTACGACACAGAGGGAATGTCCCTCGGATTCGGTCTGGCCATCAATAAATTGCGCATCGATTATGCCTACAGCGATTTCGGCGATTATCTCGACGCCGTGCACCGTTTTTCGTTTGGATTTGTACTCGACTGAGCCGGCTGTTGCCGTCTTTTTCTCCTAAAGGAGCAGGATGACTATGTCTATAAAGTCTTTACTCATCACAGGATGGTTCCTGGTTATCGCCAGTTCCGGCGCTGCGCAGCACCGCGGCGATGATCTGGCCTTTCAGGGCGTGCCCTTCAGCACGGCGAGCGGCGTCAAATCAACCGCCCTCGGCAATGCTTATACGGCCTATTCCGGCGATCTCAACACCCTGTACCACAATCCGGCCGGCCTGGCTGCTATCGCAAAGCTCCAGGTTTCCGTCTCCGCCAACCGCAGCGCCCGGCAGTGGCGCGAGAACCAGGTCTATCGTCCCAACCGCATGTTCTGGACCATGGCGTACTACCTCGAAGGATTGTACATCCCGGATCCGAAAAACAACGGCAGATGGGATTACGAGCTGGCGCAGGACACTTCCTACCACGTGACGCCGCCCGAGACCGGCCTTGAACCGTTCAGCGAGGAAGCGGCGGATTGGCAGAAAAAAACCGCCGACACGCGCCTGCTCAACATCGGCGTCGCCGTGCCGCTCAAAGTGGCCGGCATGAAGTGGGTGGCCTCCGCCGCCTGGTCCAGCGCGGCGCTTTTCGACCACGACCGCAACGACACCTACCTGGATCCGCACATCGGCTATGATGCCTACGGCATGGTGCCGCGCGTCGTCACCGATACCGTGCGCTTTTCCTGGTCGCGTTTCCTGCGCGATCGCGCCGGCGACCTTCAGGATATCAGCGCCGGACTGGCCCTGCAGGCGGGCGCACGGCTCGATGTCGGCGTCTCGGTGAATATCCTGAACGGCACCTCGACGGATTTGCAGTCACTCAACCGCGTCGGCTATTTCGACATCGCCAAGGACAACCGTTTCCGGTTCTCCTACGATACGCTGGACGTCAAAACACATGGCACCTCCGACTATTCCGCCACCCGTTTCAAGGTGGGCGCCCTCCTCAAACTGGAGCGCCTCCATCTGGGTTTCTCCCTGCGGCCCGCCTTCACCATGACGCGGAAGTGGTCGTATGAGACCACCAATGCCGGGCAACTATCCGGCGAAGAGACGCTGAAGCATCCAGCGACCTGGTCCTTTGGCGCCAGCCTCATGCCCATCGATGCGTTTCGCTTCATGCTCGATTACGAATGCACCGGCTTTAGTGACAGCAGGATCGAACCCGCCGGCGCCACCGCGGCTGTGCATCACATTCCCGATATCACCGCGCTGCGCTGTGGCATCGAGTTCAAAGCGCTGCCGTATCTCGCCCTGCTGGCCGGCTATGGCTACACCACTGCCGTCTTCGTCCCCGATGGCGCGGCCATCAAAGAGCTCGGCCCCGCCGCCACCACGATCGCGCTCGGCGCCGGCGTGCAGGTGCCGCATCTGGGCCGGCTCGACCTGGCATATGAGATGCACCGTTTCAAATATTATGATTCCTATTTCAGCAACACCAACTATGTCAGCGAAGCGCGCGATAATGTGCTGCTGGGATGGACCTATGGTTTTTAATTCGAAATAATCACACCACCTTTTCACCAAGTTTGAGGAGTCAAAATGAAAGTTGCGAACATTCTCCTGGCCGTCCTGCTGCTGGCGCTCTGTCTGGCGCCCGCTGCGCAGGCCAAAAAAATCGAGGTCGACACCCAGTACGATTTCAAGCTGGCGCTCGACTATGTCTTCACCGCCAAGGTCGACACCATCGTCCTCATCACCAGCGGCGGCATCTATACCACGGCCGATACCATGCACCTGCAGATCAAACGGCCATTGGTGATCATGGCCAAACCGGGACTGGCCGAGAAACCCGTTTTCCGCCATGGCGATGTCGATTCCTCGGTGATCGAAATTTTCCGCATTCATGATGATGTGACCTTCCAGGGGGTCCTCTTTGACGGTTATAACGCCAAACGGCCGATGAAATATGCGGTGCGCGTCGGGCACGGCCCAGCCACACAGATCCCGCGTGTCTTTGCGCGCGAAGGCCTGAACCTCACCTTCAAAAATTGCGAATTCAGAGATCTTTTCCCCCCCGACTGGCAAAATATCGCCGGCGGCAACGCCATCTATTTTCTCGCCCCCGCATCAGGGGAACCGGTTATCAAGGCCGGAACCGTTAAAATTGAGAACTGTCTGTTTCGCAACATTGGTGACGAGGCCATCCGCATCGCAGAGACCGAAAAGTACAAAGTGACACGGGCCGTGGATACATTGATCGTGAGAAACTGCACCTTCAAGAACATCTACGCCGAATGCATCCGCTTCTATGCCGACCTCGACACCACCAATCAGGATGCCTATCTGCTGCTGGAGAACCTGACCGTGGACAGCAGCGGCACGCGCATGGCGTTCATCAAAAACAACAAAAACACCATTTTTCGCAATATCCTGGTCACCAACAGTCATCTCCCCAAGACCTACCGCGCCGAGCGCGCCGATTATGTGGTGCAGGTGCAGTGCGCCGGTTCCCTGATCAGCCACGTCGACACCCTCAACCTGATTTTCACCGTGCCCTACAGCAGCCGCATCAGCGCCACCAAAGGCGGCAAGATGGATGCAGCGACCGTTTATGCCTTTGATCCACTCTATCGCGATGCCCACCAAAACGACTATACGCTGTTGCCGGGTTCGCCCGCTTACGGAATCGGTCACAACGGCGTGGCCCTCGGCGACCTGCGCTGGGCCACCCAGACGCCGACGCGCGTGCCCTTTGTGCTGAGCGTCGCGGGCAAAGGCTTCGTCACCATCGATCCCCCCCTCATTGCGCCCAATGTTGAGCCGGGTACCGCGGTCACCCTGACCGCCGTGCCCGATTCGGGATGGAGCTTTGCGGGATGGAGCGGCGATGTGAGCGGCAGCGGCAATCCGGCACAGCTCACCGTCAGCGCCGCCACTGCCATCACAGCCACCTTTCAGCAGGAGACGGGCATCGCCCAACCCGGCGAAGCGCCCTGCGACTATGCGCTGCAGCAGAATTATCCCAATCCCTTCAACGCCTCGACCGTCCTGGCTTTCTCGCTCAAACAGGCCGGAATGACAACGCTGGAAATCTACAACAGATTGGGCCAGAAAGTGAAAACCGTCCTGCAGCAGAAAATGGCCGCAGGGCGCCATGTGATCTCCGTTGCGGCGGCAGACCTGCCTTCCGGCGTCTATTTCTACCGGATTCAGTCGGGGCCGTTCACCGCGGTGAAGAAATTTGTGTTGATGAAGTGAGCGAACCACGCTTCACCGGCACGCCACCATCCGGTGTGGGGCGCAGCCTGCTCCAGGGCGCTCCGGTGGACGCCACCCGTTGTTGGCGGAGTCCACCGCTTTCGAGTGGGCGCCACCTCTTGCGAACTCGAGAGGGCTCCGGTGGGCGCCACCCGTTTCAGAGAGCGTTTCGGCATTGATTTTTGAACACAGTCGTGATAAATCAACCACCTTTTCATTTAATTGAGGAGAACCGTATGAAACCGGGTAAAAGAGTTCCTCTTTGCATGTTGCTCGCCATGTTTCTGCTGGCGGGCAGCGCACCGGCACAGACCATTCATCAGGTGGCTGCAGGTGAAAACACCCTGCTCAACGCCATCGATGCCGCCGCCGAAGGCGACATCATCGAGTTGACGGACAGCGGCGGCGTCTACACCTACAACGGCAGCGACAAGATGTACATCACCAAGACGCTCACCATCCGCGCCGCGGAAGGGCTGGCCGTTAAACCCGTCATTCGCAATGTCACGCCCGGTGCCGGCAGTCCGCGCATCTTTGAAATCCGACAGGGCGGCAACCTCTTCCTCAAGGATCTGGACCTCGACGGCCGGGCGGAAGAGGGCGGCGCCGCA
>DCUM01000068.1 GCA_002327255.1 bacterium UBA2214
GCTGATTTGAGAATGATCATGAGACGTACTATACTAAATATCGTGCTGGTTGTTCTGTTCTGCATGGCACTGCCTCAGAGCCGGGCGCAGGTGCGCACCGTGCCGCTTGGCGACCTTGTCATCACAGGTGCTGCGCCCATTTCAGAGGCGCAAGTGAACGCCTGGCTCGGTTGGCAACGCGGCATGGCGTTCGATGTGGCCGACCTCTCACGGCGCTGCACAGCGCTGCTGCTCAAGTACGCCGAGTCAGGATACGTCCACGCACGCATCGATTCGCTGACCTATGTCATTGCCGCCGACAGCAGCCGGGCGGATGTGCACCTCCATATCCAGGCAGGGACGCTGGTGCGCAGCGGCGTGCTCGAGGTGACCGGCATCGACAGCAGTCAGATCGAAACCATGAAAAGCCGTTTCGCCAGCCGTCCCGGCAGGGCGCTGGACCCCGTCGTTGCGGAGCAGGACTTGCAGGACGCCTTGTTGCAACTGGATAAAGGCGGCTATCCCTTTGCCCGCTTCGAACTGGAGGCGATCACCATCGATTCTCTGGACGCCGCCACAAAAGGACTGGGCCTGCGCTATCGCGCGACCAACGGTCCCCGGCTGATTCTCTCCGAGATCCAGATCGCCGGCAACCAGTTGACGCGGCAGCGGGTCATTCTGCGCGAGATCCGCATCCGTGCGGGCGAACCCTACACCCTGCAGAAGGTGGCGCGCATCCGCTCGCGGTTGCTGCGATTGGGCTATTTTAAAACCGTCGCCGAGCCGGTGATTTTTTACACTTCCGGCAATGAGGGGGGGCTCCTGATCAGCGTCGAAGAGGGGCAGACCAGCCGCTTCGATGGGGTCCTCGGATATACGCCGGGCGGCGCTGATAAGAAGGGCTACTTCACCGGTCTGATCGACATCAGTCTGGGCAACCTGCTCGGCAGCGGTCGCGCCCTGATGGCGCACTGGCAGAAACGGGATCGCGAGACCCAGGATATCAGCCTGCAGTATCGCGAGCCCTGGCTGGCGGGTCTGCCGCTGCATCTCGGCCTCGGATTCGCCCAGCTGATACAGGACACCACCTATGTGCAGCGCGATCTCAACCTCGATGTGGCGGTGCCGCTGCTGGAGAATTTCTCGGTCATCGCGCAGATCAATCGCCGCGACATCTCGCCGGATTCCCTGGGCAGCCATCTGCTGGGTATTCTGCGCAGCCGCACCCTGAACGCCGCCATCGGCATCGAGTACGACAGTCGCGACGATCTCATCAATCCGCGCCAGGGCGTCTATTATGCCACCGCCCTGCAATCCGGCCGAAAAACAAACCTCGGACCGGCGGAGTTGCTGACGCCCGAAGTGCGGCGCACAGCAGACAACAAGAAGGTGTCGCTGGATCTCGAGTTTTACACCCAGCTCTTCAAACGCCAGATTCTCGCCTGGGCGTTGCACGGCCGCCAGATTCGCAGTAACGAAGCGTATATTCCGGTTTCTGATCAGTTCCGGCTCGGCGGGGCGCGCACGCTGCGCGGGTATCGCGAAGATCAGTTCCGCGGCAGCGCCCTTGCCTGGACGTCGCTGGAATATCGCTACTGGATGGGACGCCGTTCCCGCGCCTTCCTGTTCGCCGATTACGGCTATATCTATGGAGCGTCAGCCGCCGGCGTCTCCGAGACCACCAAAGCGGGGTACGGTTTTGGTTTCCGCCTCGAGACCGGCCTCGGCGTCATGGGGGTGGATTACGGGCTGGCGCAGGGAGACGGCGTCATGATGGGCAAGATACATGTGCGATTGATCAACGAATTTTGACCTGCTTTCGGTCAGCGCGATCACCACAGCCCAGTAGAGGCAAGATACATGTGGGATTGATCAACGAATTTTGACGGGGTGGTTTCTGGAGAATTGCACGTTTTGATTTGCAGGAAATGAGTTTTGNNATGAGTTTTGCAGGAGCCCTCTCCAGAGGGCGACTGGTTCTTGCAGGATATGGATTTGTAGCGCTCTCCAGAGCGCGAATCTGTTCTTGCAGGAGATGAGTTTTGTAGGAGCCCTCTCCAGAGGGCGACTGGTTCTTGCAGGAGATGGATTTGCAGGAGATGAGTTTTGTAGGAGCCCTCTCCAGAGGGCGACTGGTTCTTGCAGGATATGGATTTGGAGCGCTCTCCAGCGCGCGCCCCTGTCTTGCAGGAGATGGATTTGCAGGAGATGAGTTTTGTAGGAGCCCTCTCCAGAGGGCGACTGGTTCTTGCAGGATATAGATTTGTAGCACTCTCCAGAGCGCGACTGGTTCTTGCAGGAGATGGATTTGCAGGAGATGAGTTTTGTAGGAGCCCTCTCCAGAGGGCGACTGGTTCTTGCAGGATATGGATTTGTAGCGCTCTCCAGAGCGCGACTGGTTGGGCTCCATCTCCCGGATGGGGCCCAACTTGTAAACCAATCGCCCAGGGAATCCCTTCCCTGGGCGGAACCAGTGCCGGACATCTGTCCGTTTAAGAATTCTGTCCTGACAGATACAAATGCCGTTTGATCTTGTTGGTGGGCGTCTTTTCGAACGGCTCCGGATGCTCGATGAGCGTGATTAACCGCGAAAAAACGGGCAAGCGGGCATTGACCTCCTGCCGCACCAATTCCAGCAGTTCTTCGATCCGCTGCGCCGGATCCTCAGCCTTCAGATGTTCGCGCGCCACATTCTGGTCGATGAAATCGTGGTCGAGATAGACTTTTGCCGTCAGTTTGCCCTTGTCGTCATATACCAGCGCTTCCTGAATATAAGGCGACTGCAATATCTCCTGCTCGACGATCTCGGGATAGATATTCTCGCCGGAAGGGCCGACGATGACGTTTTTGGAGCGTCCCTTGATAAAGAGATACCCTTCGTCATCAAAGTAACCAAGGTCTCCCGTTTTGAGCCAGCCGTCGGGGAGAAAGGTCTCCTGCGTGGCGGCGTCATTCTTGTAATAGCCCTGCATGACGATATCGCCCTGGACGATGATTTCGCCGATGCCGGTCTGCGGATCGGGATTGTGGATGCGCATGGTGATGCCCGGGATGCTTTTGCCGCACGAGCCCATCTTGACCGCGCCAAAGGGATTGATGGTCATGATCGGGGAGGTCTCGGTCATGCCATAGCCGGAGGAGTAGCTGATATGGGAGTCGCGCAAAAAGGTCTCCGTGTCCGGATTCAGGGCGGCGCCGCCGAACATGAAAAAGCGCAGCTGTCCGCCGAAGGAAGTGATCAGCTTTTTGCCGGCCACCTGGTGCAGTTTCTTGCGGAAAAAGGCGGTTTGGTAGAGCTTGTTGATCACTCTTTTGCTCTGGATTTGCGGCACAATGCGTTTGCGAAAGACCTTGTCCACCACCAGCGGAACCGTCAGCACGCCGGTCGGATGCACCATGGACATGGCATCGAGAAGTTTCTGCGGCGTGGGCAAACCACGCAAATAGTAAATGGAGACGCCGACGGCCAGGGGGCAGAGCATGCCGCCGGTGGACTCGTAGGCGTGCGACAGAGGCAAAATGGAGAGAAAGCGGTCGTCCGAATGGATGGGAAAGCGCTCGATGCTTTGCACCACATCGTACACGATGTTGCGGTGTGTTAGCATGACTCCTTTGGAATTGCCGGTCGTGCCCGAGGTGTAGATGATGACGGCGAGATCACCCTCTTCTGGAGCTGGATACCGGTCGAATACCTCGTGGCTCGGAAACGGCTTCTCTTTGGCCGCGACGGCGACGAACTGGGTCTCCCGGGCGAGCAACGAGGTGCGCTGTTTGTGCGCTTCTTCGATGCTCCAGTCTTCGAGGCTGATAATGGTGTGGAGTTGGGCGTTCTCGAGATCTTCCAGCTTGGCGCGCTGCTTTTGCGATATAAAGGCGGCGATGGCTTCGGAATGGCGGATGATGTGACGGATATCGGCATCCGGGAAGCCGGGAAGGATGGGCACAGCGATCATTCCCAGAGAAGTGGTGGCGAGATAGGCGATGACCCAGTTGGGACTGTTATCGCCGAGGATGGCGACGCGATCGCCCTCCTTGACCCCCAGATTGATCAGCAGGGTGGCAATTTCCCGGACATTGTTTTGCAATTGCTGATAAGAGAAAGGCTTTTCATCGAAGAAAGCCAGGGCGGGCAGATGGGCGTAAAGGCGGTAGCTGCGCTCCATCAAGGTGCGGATGTCATAATGCGCGAGATCGACGATCATGATGAGACCTCTGTTGGCAAGTTGTTGGGTTGGCAAGGGATATACATTGAACCTCATTCAATATAGAAAAAACGGGATAATATCACAACAGTTTTTCCCACATTTCGCTTGCGTTTTTCGCCTGATTGTTGTTACCTCATAGAAAATAAGGGATGTTTGTCAGGGAGGATTCGATGAGGTACAAGCGCAGGAGCATTCAGATTCATGGACAAAGGCGTTTTTTTATGCCCGGGCGTGGCTCGGGAAATTAGAGTGCGGTGTGAATGACCGGATCGCAAGATGGGGCAATTTAAGTTAACCGGATGATAATCGCGGCGCCGAACGGTAGCCCCCGGATGGGGCGCATCCCTTCGCAGACCCTTCTATGACAATTTCACAACTTGCTCAGGTATCGCTTTTTGCGGAGAGGACGCTGTGATTTCGCCCGCCATCCGTTATGAGCCCAAAAAAGTTAACCCTGAAAGCATTCGCAATCAAAATAACTGGAACCTGTTTAACTAAATCCGGTTAAATATGACGAACAGAAGCGGTTTCAGTCACAGGAGAATGCACTCTGCGTTGCTACACCCCCTGCACTGCCAATAGTAATCCCATGAAGGAGGTCGCCCATGCAACGCACATGCAATTTCTTGTTACTCCTGTCGATTCTCTCGCCTGGCGTGATGTCTGCACAAACCACACAGTTCATACAGCCGGCCGCTTTCAGCCAGGTCGATGCCCTCGCCCCCGTCATTGCCGAAACCATCTTATCCCCAGGCGCAGCACCTGTCAATCCAGCCTGGATGGCCAGAACCAGCAAGAGCGAAGCCCTGGCAAGTTATCATCCCCTGGGCGAAGATTTTTTTGACTATGATCTCCAACTGGCCGTGGTACAACCCAAACTGAAAGCGTGTGCCGGTTTTGGCTTGATCAGCGGCAATGGGCATGTCCGCTCCGCACCCGATTACGCCTGGCTAAACAAGACGATTAAAGATCGCGCACTCTACTTCACCCTGGCGGCCAAACTTAATGCCCTCTTGTCTCTCGGCGGGACCGTCCGCTATGTCGCCTCAGAATGGAGCGGGGAAAAAGTCCACGCCCAGGCGTTTGACCTGGGTATGGCGCTTCAGACGGGACTTTTGGCGCCGGAAGGTAATCGTGACGATGGTCTCTGCCTGGACATGAGCCTTCTTAACCTGGGAGGAGATATCGCCTATTCTGCCGGTGAACCGGTACCGGTCATCGCGGGCGGGACCACCATGGTCCGTGACAATATATACCGGTCACTCTCCCAACAGCTTCGTGCCGGGTTTGTTTTGACACCTCATGCCGGCACCAATTCCAAAATAAAACTTGCGATTCATGCCGTGCATCCCAATGATTCACCGGAAGAAATTCAGGCCGGCCTGGGCGTGAATCACAAATTGAATCGTGGCGGAGCGCTCTATCTTCAAACCGGTGCCAAAGCGCTGCTCGATGACGAAACCAGCTACAAAGGGATCATCGGCGCAGGCGTTCTCAAGCCGGTAACTTCCAGCCATACCCTTCGCCTGGAATACGCCCTCAGTAATGTTCACACGGTGCGAATGGGACTGCAGTTTTAATTGCCGGCCTGTTCTCAAACCTTAAAAGCGGTGCAGGGCGCTGTCAAGGAATCACAATTTTTGCCGGGCTTCACAGGCCCGGCAAAAAATGATTTGCAGAAAATCGTTCCGAGCAATATCTCCAATAAAGAGAAATCCCCTGAGGCGCATGTCACAGCCCAGGGGATTTGTCAAAAGAAGTGCCTGTTCACAGCATCCACATCATACAACCGCGAATGCCACGCCTGTTATTTCTGCGCCGCCTCAAATCGTGACGCGACATCGTCCCAGTTGATCACATTGAAAAACGCCTTGACATAATCCGCGCGGCGGTTCTGATAGTTCAGATAATAGGCATGCTCCCAGACATCGATCACGAGGAGCGGCACGAGTCCGCTGACGAAAAGATTCTGGTGCTTTTCCACCTGCAGTATCAGCAATTTCTTGCCCATCGGGTCATAGCCCAACACGCCCCAACCGCTGCCTTCCACCCTGGTCGCGGCCGCAACAAAGTGCGCCTTGAAGGCTTCAAAACCGCCGAACTCCTTTTGCAGCGCCTGCGCCAGTGCCCCCGTGGGTTGGCCGCCGCCGTCCGGACTCATGTTCTTCCAAAAGATCGCGTGCATGAGATGGCCCGAGCCATGGAACGAAACTTGCGTCGAATGGTAGGAGACCAGATCGAAAGTGCCGGTTTCCCGCGCCAGCGCCAGCGCCTTCAGGGCGGCATTCAGGCCGTTGACGTAGGCGAGGTGGTGTTTGCCATGGTGCAGCCGCATCGTCGCTTCATCGATATGCGGTTCCAGGGCATTGTAGGCATAGGGCAATTCGGGGAGGATGTACTCGCCGTTTTCGTTGGTCACCAGATCCCTGGATGAGGGGAGCGCTGAAAGCGATTGTGCGCTCGCCAGCGCGGTCATGGTCAACAGGACGAAAAGGTATAAAAGTCTGGTTTTCATGGGATATTCCTTTATGAAATGTTCAATTACTGCATGACTCACTTCCCAGAACAGAAAAGCACAAATTGAAATTCCCCAATAGAATGATCGTGCCGAATCAATTCATGAAATTTAAATTTGCGGTCAGGCGGCGACGCCAACGGTATTTTAAAATCCCCTGCAGGCNNGGCGCTCCGGGCCCGAAGGTCGCGCTCTGGAGAGCGCTCCTACAAGGTAGCCTGAGACAGCCTTTGCCAGGGCGCTCCAAGCCCGAAGGTCGCGCTCTGGAGAGCGCTCCTACAAGGTAGCTCTGGAGAGCGCTCCTACAAACAGATAATAATTAATATAATAGACGAATCAGTGCCCGAAGGGGCCAATAATTCAAAATGGCAGCTGCTGGCGCATTTTGCGAAGGATCAGGGCGGAGCGGCGGAGAAGGGGCAGGCGGTTCAGCCTGGCGCGCACAATGGGGGGTGTTTTTTGTCGCCGAGTGCAGGCCGGCGTGTCGCACCGGCCTGCAGGGCTATGCTCACAACTCGACGATGACGATCTCCTTGTCGCCGTCTCTGAGGATTTCGATGCTGATGCGTTGCCCGGGCGAGAAATCGGCGAGGCGGTTCATGTATTCATAGATATCTGTGACCGGTTTGCCCTCCATGGCGGTGATGACATCGCCTTTTTTCATGCCGGCGCGCGCGGCGGGGCGATCCGGCATGATCATATCCGCGCGCAATCCCTTGATGCCCGAGGCCGTGAAATCGGGCATGATGCCGAGCGTGACCTTGAAGCGCCGCGAGGGGGCCGGCTGCGATTTGGGGCCGGCCTCCTGAAAAACCAGCTTGTCGCCGCGGTTGGCCAGTTCAAGCGCCAGGTCATGGACAAAATCGGTCACGGTTTTTTGCCCCGGCAGGTTCAGGGTCTCGATATCATCATCCGGGGTGTGATACGTCTCGCCGATGCTGGTCATGAAAAAGAGCACGGAAAGATCCTTGCCATAAAAGGCGGCATGATCCGAAGGGCCATAGCCTTCGGGCGAGAGGGTCGGCCGCAGCTCGTGGCGCTGCGCCAGCGACTGCACGATCCCGGACAACTCCGGCGCGGTGCCGGTGCCGCCGATATTGAAGGCGCGGGTCTCCTCGTTGAAGCGGCCGACCATGTCGAGGTTGATCATGATCTGGATTTGCTTCAGATCGATCAGCGGATGCTCCGTGAAATATTTGGAGCCGAGGGTGCCCATCTCCTCGGCGGTGAAGGCGATGAAAAGAATGCTGCGTTTGATCTCTGGTTGGCGGGCGGCCATTTTTTCGGCCAGCTCCAGGAGCGACGCCACGCCCGAGGCGTTATCGTCCGCGCCGTTGTGAATGGCGAGGGTGTCGGGGCGGCGCGAGCCCGAGCCGGGGCCGCCCCAGCCGAGATGATCGTAATGGGCGCCGATGACGACGTATTGCTCTTTCAATGCGGGGTCGCTGCCGCTGAGGACGGCGACGACATTGTGGGTCTTGCTCATCTGCCGCGTCACTTCGGTTTGCGCCGTGACGACGGCGGAGAGGGAGCGGCTGGCGGGTTTGAGCGTCGTC
>DCUM01000088.1:0-4475 GCA_002327255.1 bacterium UBA2214
GTCGGCGGCATCGGCATCATGAATATTCTTTTGGTCTCGGTGACGGAACGGACGCGGGAGATCGGCATCCGCAAGGCCCTCGGCGCCCGTAAAATGGATATCCTCTGGCAGTTTCTCATCGAATCCATGATGATTTGCGCCATCGGCGTCCTCCTCGGCATCCTGCTGGCCGTCGGCCTGGCCGCACTCGTCGCCGCAACCACACCGATACCGGCTGCCATCACCTGGTGGGTGGTCATCCTCGGACTGGTGTTTGTCGTCACCATCGGCCTCTTTTTTGGCATCTACCCGGCCACCAAGGCGGCGCGGCTCAATCCGATCGAAGCCCTGCGTTATGAATAGCTCCATACAATGGAATAAAACGTATGCAACTCAGTGAAAGTCTCGACCTGGCCTTGTCCGCCATCCGCACCAACAAACTGCGTTCGATGTTGACCCTTCTGGGCATCATCATCGGCGTGATGACCATCATCGCCATGCAATCCCTGATCACCGGCCTGCGCAAGAGCATCAATGAGCAGATCAGCCAGCTCGGATCCAACGTCTTTCAGGTACAAAAGTATCCGGCGATCCAGATGGGACACGGGGCGCGCGCCAAATACCGCAACCGCAAAAACATCACCTACGAAGAGGGCCTGGCGGTACGCGAACGCGTCACCGCCGCCAAGTCGGTGGGCATGGAAATCTGGAATTTCGGCCATGAACTGCGTTATAAGGAGCGCAAAACATCGCAAAACATGTCCATCGCCGGTGTGACACCGGAATTTCTCGAGAATAACGGCCTCGAAATATCGCAAGGACGCTTTATCACTTCGGAAGATGTTGAATTGAACACAGCGGTCGTCATCATCGGCGTCGATGTGGTGGAAAAACTTTTCCCCAACGAAGACCCTCTCGGCAAGGAGATAAAAATAAAGGGCGAACGTTTTGAGGTGGTGGGCCTTTTTGAGAAAAAAGGCAGCGTCTTCGGCCGGAGTCAGGATAACCGTGCCGCCATCCCCTTCTTTCGCTTTCAAAAAGTCTTTGGCAAGGAGCGTTCGGTGAATATCACCGTGCAGGCGGCAACCGCTTCCCTGATGGAGGAAGCTACCGACCAGACCATCGGCGTATTGCGCGCCGTGCGCAAGGTACCGCCGGGACTGGAGAATGATTTTGAAATATTCACCAATGATACGGTGACAGGGTTTTTTGACAATCTCACCCAATACGTGCGCATCGTCGCCATCGCCATTGCCTCCATCTCCCTGCTGGTTGCCGGCGTCGGCATTATGAACATCATGCTGGTCTCCGTCACCGAACGGACGCGGGAGATTGGCATCCGCAAATCCGTCGGCGCCAAGCGCTCGGATATTCTCTGGCAATTTCTGGTGGAAGCCATCGTGCTCAGCGAAGTGGGAGGCATTATTGGCATCGGCCTTGGACTGGGAATCGGCAAATTGGTTGAAATGCTGACGCCCATTCCGGCCGCGGTGCCCATATGGACGGTTTTCCTCGGCCTGATCTTCTGCTCCATCGTCGGCCTGATTTTCGGGGTCTACCCTGCCACCAAGGCGGCAAAAATGGATCCGATTGTTGCATTGCGTTACGAATAATAGCAGGAGGCATTTATGGATATCAGCAAAAAAATGGAAAATGATGTTCTCATTCTGACGCTCTCAGGAGATCTGATGGGCGGACCGGAAACGGTACAATTCAAAAAACTGATCGACGAGACGATCGAGGATGAAATCATCCAGGTCGTTGTGGATATGGCACAGGTGCAGTGGATGAACAGCTCCGGGCTGGGCATGCTGATCAGCGCCCTGACCAGTCTGCGCAGCAGCAGCGGTGATTTACGTCTTGCCAATCTCTCGGACAGAATCCGCCGCCCCCTGGAAATAACCCGTCTGGATACGGTTTTTCAACAATTCAACGCCGTGAGCGACGCCGTCAGCAGTTTTAAATTGAGGAGCATGCCATGACCCAGATGAGCCGAGAGGAAATCATCCGTAAAATTCGCACCGGAGAATCCCTGGCGGGCATCGAACTCAAAGGGGTTGACCTCTCCTATGAATCACTCAAAGGCGCCGATCTTTCAGGTCTCGACTTGAGCGACGCTCATTTACAAAATTCCAATCTGGAGGGCGTCAATCTCAAGGGCGCGGTTCTCGAGAGAGCCTTCCTGTTCGGCGCCAACCTTCATAAAGCCATTCTCGATGACGCCAATCTCAACGAGGCCAACCTGCAGGACTCCAATCTGGATGAGGCCTCCCTTAAAAAAGCCAGCATGGTTCACATCTCGCTGTTTGGCTCCAGCATGGAGAAAGCCGATCTGCGCGGCGCCATCCTGACACGCGCCCGCATGAAACGCGCCATTCTCCGTCATGCCCGGCTGGATCAGGCCCAGCTGCAAAATGCGCATCTCGAACGGGCAGACCTCTCCCACGCCTCCTTCAGAGAGGCTGATCTCACGCAAGCCTCCTTTGCCAATGCCCGGATATCCGCAACTGATTTCACCGCTGCGCACATGGAAGGCACCACCGGTATCGAATAAACAGCGCCGCGATTATCGATCAATAAAAATACCCCGGCCGTCGCCGGGGTATTTTTTTCGCTTGCATCTCAGGGCAATTGATCGTATCTTTTTGAAAAATAATCAAACAGATGGCCCTTTCCATGCATTGCGATCAGACCCTTTCAGAACTCCGCGACATCATCCAGCGCAAACTGCAAGACCTGGCGAACAAAACCCGGCCGGAAAGCCTCTACGAACCCATTCGCTATGCACTGGCACAACCGGGGAAACAGCTGCGCCCGATTCTGCTGTTGCTGTGCAACGAAGCCGTGGGTGGATCCCTTGAGGACGCTGTGGATGCCGCAGCCGCCATCGAAGTGATCCATACCTTTACCCTGGTGCACGACGACATCATGGATCATGATGAATTGCGCCGCGGCCGCCAGACCGTGTCCCGGCGCTGGGATGAGAATGTGGCCATCCTGGCGGGCGATGGCTTGCTGGTCATGGGCTATGAACGCCTGGCTCATCTCCCCCCCCGTCACCTGCCCGTGCTTTTGCGACTTTACTCCAGGGCGATCCTTGAAGTCTGCGAAGGACAGGCTCTGGATAAAGCCTTCGAACTCAGGGATGCCATATCCCTGCCGGAATACTATGAAATGATCGAGAAAAAAACCGGCAGACTGTTCGCGTTGGCCTGTGAGGCAGGCGCCATTCTCGGTAATGGCAATCCCGCCCAGGTGACAGCCTGCAAAAAATTCGGCGCCGCGCTGGGCCGCGCCTTTCAACTTCAGGACGATCTCCTCGATGTCATCGGGGACGAACAAACCCTCGGCAAAGACGTCGGCAGTGATCTGGAGGAAGGAAAAAAAACGTTTCTCTTAACGCACGCCAGGATGCATGCCAACCCGCAGCAACGCCAGGAGCTCGACACCCTCTGCAGCCAACACCCCCTGCACGAAGCGGCCATTCGCGAGATCATCCAGTTGTTTGACGAGCTCGGCACGCTCGCCGCAGCGCAACACGAAATAGATGCCTGCCTGACAATCGCATCTTCACAGCTCGGTTTCCTGCCCTCTTCAAACGCACGCCAGAATCTGGCGCAGCTGCTGTTAAAGCTGGCGCGACGCAATCATTGACGACCTCTATCGCCACGACGAAGAGAGCAGATGGCATATCTGTACCTGTGGTTGCGTCTTCCAGGCGTCGGCTGGCGCGGAAAGATCATGCGGCCGCGCACCCGATTTCCTGCGCCGAAAGGCAGCGATGATCAGGCGTTTGAATACCCGCATCCGCACCAGTTCTCCATAGCCTGGGAAGCGCGCATTCTCCCCCAGCCTGATGTGATCCGCCTCGATGCGCTGCATGCCGCGGCGCAAATAGGCCAGCGCACGGCGATAGTGGCCCCGCTCAAGGCTCATGGCCGATAGCGCAAGATAATAGAGCATATGCATGATGGGCGCCAGCTGCAAAAATTTCAGGGTGGAGGCAGAGGCTGGACGCTGCAGTACATACCTGATGATGGCCAAACAATGGTGTACATCATACGCGCTCGACTTGAACTCGCCCATCTTCAGGTAGGCCAGGACGCGCGGAAAATACAAGAGTATTTCCTGCATGAGACGCTTCATCGATCGCTCGGCAGCGGCAAAATCCTTATCCCTGTTTTCGGTGCCTGCGCCATCCACGCGCTTGCAAAGATTCAGCCAGGAATCATATCCCCGCATCAACAGATCATCCGGTCTTCCTTCAAGGGAAAGACGATAAAAAATGACCTCATCCAGATTGATCTGCAGCCGCGTGCACATTCCCTTCATTTCCACCAGCTCCACTTGTATCTGCCCGGCGATCTGCAACCAATATTTTATAATCGGTTCTGTATCTGTAACCATGTGTCACCCTGACAATTCGCACTGCATCCCCCATGAACGGCTGTTACCCTCTTTGTCTCTCTGCAAATAAAAGGCCATGAAAGGTGCGA
>DCUM01000088.1:4490-8637 GCA_002327255.1 bacterium UBA2214
CACACCCGCTCAGAACGCGTCGCAGCAACCCCTCCAGTACGTCATTTCACGACATTTTCACCCGGCTTTGGCTATTTGACCACTCCCTGCAAAAAGAACATTGAAAAATCAGCGATAATGTGTATTTTAAGTGAAATCCTGCCAACCCCTTCACCATGTCAGGAAACCACATGAAACGATTAACCATTCTGATAGTGATACTTTTCATGGGCGCCGGCTGCCTTGACGCCATGGGGGCTGAAAAAAGGAGCCTCACCATAGCCGATTTCGACAGCTGGAAAACACTTGAAAATGTCACCCTGTCTGTTGATGGCCGCTGGCTGCTCTTTTCAGAAATGCCCCAGGAGGGTGACGGACGACTCGTCCTCAAGCCAACCCACATGGACACCGCCTTTTTCCTGTCCCGCGCGTACAAGGCCAGAGCCTCCGCAGAGGGCCATTGGGCAGCGGCGCTCATCAAACCGGCCTTTCAGGAAACCCGCCGCGCCAGGATCGCCAAAAAGAAAGAATCCGAAATGCCCCGGGATTCCCTGGCAGTCATCAGACTGTCACCGCTGCAGATCAGTAAAATCGCAGACGTCAAATCGTTTCAGTTTCCGGAAAAAAACGGCGGCTGGATGGCTTATCACCTCCATCAGGTGTGCAAAAAAGAGACTTCAAAAAGCAGTCTGATAGACTCTCTGCAAGATGGTGATGAACCCACAGCGGGCAGCAAGAGCGATAGCGGCAGCACCCTGGTCATCCGCCACCTCGACAGCGAACGGCAATGGTTCTTTCCGCGGGTGAGTGAATTCCTCTTTGACAAGCCCGGTGCGCAGATTCTCTTCGCCACCGCAGCAAATGATTCCATACCTGCAGGTATTTTTTGTTTTTCCACCAGACAGGAAAAGATTGACACCCTCCTGTCGGCCAGAGGCTGTTTTAAAAAACTGACCTGGGATGAAGACGGCGCCAGGGCGGCATTTCTCGCCGATCTCGACACCACGAAAAACAAACCGCGCTTCTACCGCCTCTATCTCTGGCACTCCGCTGCCCGCCAGGCACAACTGCTCGCCGATACCCTCTCCCCGGGCATGAAAAAAGACTGGATGGTGAGTGAACATGGAGAGTTGCGTTTTGCAAAAGAAGGCCGTTCGCTCTTTTTCGCCACAACGCCCATTCCGCCCCCGGAGGACACCACCCTGATCGAGTTCGAAAACGCCAAAGTGGACATATGGCATTGGCAGGATCCGTTTCTGCAAACTCAGCAATTGAAAGATCTTGATAAAGAACTGAAGAGAAGTTATGCAGCAGTGATGCGCATCGGAGGAAGCAGCCTCGTGCAACTCGCCGACGAGGCGATCCCGGAAATCAGGACGGCGACAGAGGGTGACCCGGCCTGGTGCCTGGGATTATCGGATCTGCCCTACCGCAAACAACTCTCCTGGGAAGGAGCGTTATCGCGCGATGTCTACGCCATCCGCCTCAAAGACGGTCAGCGCATCCGGGTGGCCCGGGAAATCCGCGGTGCGGTGGAGATTTCACCCTATGGCCGCTATATTTACTGGTTCGATGAAAGAGAACAGCACTGGTTCGCGTATGATACGCGGTCGCAAAAAACCGCCAATCTGACCGCAACCCTGAAAACGCCGCTGGGCGATGAACGCAACGACGTTCCGGATTTCCCGCGCGGTTACGGCGCCATGGGATGGCGTGAAAACGATGAGCACTTCTATATCTATGACCGTTACGATATCTGGCAGCTCGATCCCCAAAACAGCCGCCCACCGCTCTGCCTCACTGCTGCTCAGGGGCGGACACAACAACTCCATTTCCGTAATATTCGTCTCGACCCGGAAGAAAAATTCCTGGGCAGAGCACAGCAACTACTGCTGAAGGTATTTCATGAGCCCAGCAAACGGGAGGGGTTTTTCCGGATGACGCTTGGGGATCCGGCTTCGCTGCAGCAACTGTTTCTTCAGGAGTATTCCCTTGATACCGTCCTCAAAGCGAAAGAGGCGGAACGCTACGTCTTCAGTCGCGGCTCTTTTCAGGTATTTCCGGACTTGTGGATGTGCGATGCCTCTTTCACCGCTCTCCGCCGCGTCAGCGATGCCAATCCCCAGCAAAACCAGTTCTATTGGGGCAGCGTGGAACCGCTGCAATGGCTCTCGGATGATGGAACGCCGCTGGAGGGACTGCTCTACAAACCCGAAGATTTCGATTCGACGCATCAATACCCCCTCATTGTCTATTTTTATGAGCGCAACGCACACCTGTTGAACCGCTACCAGGAACCGCGACCCAGTCCGTCGACGATCCGGCCCTGTTTCTACACCAGCCGCGGCTATATGGTCTTCATCCCCGACATCGTCTATCAGGAGGGTCATCCCGGTGAGAGCGCGCTCAAATGCATCCTTCCCGGCGTGCAAAAACTGATACAAACGGGTCATGTCGATCCGCAGCGCATGGGACTGCAGGGACAGAGCTGGGGCGGGTACCAGGTGGCCTTTCTCGTGACGCGAACACCACTGTTTCGCTGCGCCATGGCGGGCGCCCCGGTGTCCAATATGAGCAGCGCCTATGGCGGCATCCGCTGGGAATCCGGCATGAGCCGCATGTTTCAGTACGAAAGATCGCAGAGCCGCATCGGCGGCACCCTGTGGGAAAAACCCCTGCTCTATCTGGAAAACTCGCCGCTGTTCCGGCTTCCCGATGTGAAAACGCCGCTGCTGATCATGCACAATGACGGCGATGGCGCCGTGCCCTGGTATCAGGGCATCGAACTTTTTGTGGGCCTGCGCCGCCTCGGCAAACCCGCCTGGCTGCTGAACTATAACGGCGAAAAACACAATCTCGAGCAGCGTCAAAATCGCAAGGATCTCAGCCGTCGCATGCAACAGTTTTTTGATCATTATCTGATGGGGACACCCGAACCCTCCTGGATGAAACAGGGTGTGCCGGCCATGCAAAAAGGTAAATCGTGGGGATTTGAAACCGAATAACGCGGATGCGCCTATGCCGGATAAAACCGCACCAAATTCCACCCGCAGCGTCGCCGTGGCCATGAGCGGCGGCGTCGACAGTTCCGTGGCGGCCCTGCTGCTGCTGGAGCAGGGCTATTCTGTGTTCGGGGTCACCATGGTGCACAGGGAGGATGCCGCAACGGGTGTGACCAATCAGGCCGCCCAGGAGGCAGCCGCTGTATGCCGTCACCTCGGCATCCGTCATGAGATCCTGGATTTGCGGGAACTCTTTTCGCGGCAAGTCATCGCGGCTTTCATGGCGGAGTATCTCGCCGGCCACACCCCCAATCCCTGCGTGCTCTGCAACGTGACCATCAAATGGGGCGCGTTGGCGCCGTGGGCCCTGGCACATGGCGCTGATCGCTTCGCCACCGGTCACTATGCCCGCATCGTGCACGACCCCCGCAGCGGCCGCCACCTCCTGCGCAAAGGATCCTCTCTGGCAAAAGATCAATCCTATGCCTTGTGGCGGCTGACGCAGGAGCAACTCAGCCATACGGTGTTTCCTTTGGGGGATTTCACCAAGGAGCAGGTGCGGACGCTTGCCGGGGAGGCCAAACTCCCGGCAGCGCACAAATCGGAGAGCCAGGACATCTGCTTCATCCCGGACGATGATTATCCGGGTTATCTCTGCCGGGCGCTCGCCGCATCGGGCACGCAGATCACTGCGGGAAAGATTGTTGACAAAAACGGCAAGGTGCTGGGCATGCATCGCGGCTATCCCTTTTATACCGTGGGTCAGCGCAAGGGACTCGGGATCGCCATGGGACATCCGGTCTATGTGACGCACATCGATGCGGTGAAAAATCAGATCGTCATTGGCGATAAAACCGATCTGTTGAAAAACGGATTGGAGGCGGATCAGGCGAACTGGATTGCGGTGTCCGAAGCGCCGCTGCTGCAGACGTTTGAGGCGCGGATCCGTTACAAGGATCCGGGGTATCCCTGCCGGATCGAATCGGCCCGGGGCAGCAGATTCAGCTTGCGCTTTATCGAACCGCGCCCGGCCATCACACCGGGGCAGTCGGCGGTGATCTATGATGGAGAATTCGTGATCGGCGGGGGAATCATCACACAGCCCATAGAGTGACCCAAATTTTTCCAGGTCAGTCAAAAGAGCCCGCGATTTTCTCTCTCCTCAA
>DCUM01000256.1 GCA_002327255.1 bacterium UBA2214
GATGCATGCAGCGTCACAGACGCTGCACGCCATAAAAAACTGTTACTCCCCCCACGCAGGAGCGTGGGGGGCCCAAACCCCAGAAAATCATTTCTTTTTATCTCCATTTACCCTATATTAAAGCGCTTTCAGAAAAATCAGACAGTTTGAAGAGGGCTTTACAGAGAAATTTAATGGCATCCGAAAACAAAAATCACCGCTGGCAAACCTTTCTGGCGCACATGCGCTCGCACAGCTGGCGCGGCTATGTGCTCATTGGCGTGGCGGTCTATCTGGTGTTGATCAACCAACTCATCCGTGTCCGTCCTGATCACGTCTTCATCGCGCTGATGTTGCTGGCGCTGACGCTGGGCCGGGGACGCGTCAAGGTGTTTGTCAAGGATTGGGCGCCGTGGATCGTCTTCTGGATCTGTTATGACATGATGCGCGGCGTGGTGGACAACTGGCGCGGCACCATCAACATCATCTGGCCCTATATGACCGAACTGAAACTCTTCGGTCCCCTTTTCGGCGGCGTCATTCCCTGTTTCTATTTCCAGGACTTGCAGCTGGCGCTGTCCGGTTCGGTCATCAAAAATCTGCTCGATGCCACCGGCGGCCTCTTTTACACCCTCCATTTCGGCGTGCCGCTCATCGTCGGCTGGGTGTTCTGGCACACCACCGATGACCGCAAATCCTTTTACCGATTCGTCTGGACCATGACCCTGCTCAATTTCTCCGCCCTGGCGACCTTTTTTCTCTATCCGGTCGCGCCGCCCTGGTATGTTTACAGCTACGGTTTCGGCCAACCGGCCATCGCCGGTTACTGGGGACTCGGGGCGGGCTCCCTGCTCAATGTGGATCGCATGATCGGCATGAATTTCTTCCAGACCCTCTGGGGCGGATTCAATCCCAACCATTTCGCCGCCATACCGTCGCTGCACGGCGCCTATCCGCTGGCGTTCGCCTGGTTCATGTACAAGAAATTCAAAAAGCATCTCTTGTGGATGCTGTTGTATCCGGCCGGCGTGTGGTTCTCGGCGGTTTATCTCAATCAGCATTATATCATCGATCTGATCATCGGGGCGATCTATCTGGCGGTCGCTTATCTCATCAGCGATCGTTTGCTGATCCCCCATGTGTTTTCGCGCTTCATCGACTGGGGGCCGCTGCACAAACGCCGCGACGCAGCGGCGTGATCATTCCCTTTTACTGCAGCATCCCGGGCCAGGGGGACCCACCGATACGGCACGGGCACCACGACACCGCGGTGTGATCGTTCACTGCTTGCGTCTGGATTCCTGATCAACACCCACAGCAACTGCAGTAACGCCGCGGCGTAATCATGCACTCATCGGTACCAATAAAAAAGGCCGGAGAAATCATTTCCCCGGCCTTTTGCTCGTTAACAGGCTCCTCTCATCGTACCAGTACCATCTTGGTTCGGCCGGTCAGGCCATTCTCCGTGGTCATACGGCAAAAATAGACGCCCGAGGCCGCCGCTTTCCCGTTCTGATCCTGGCCATCCCAGGTCAGTGAATGTTGCCCCGCGCCCTGGATTTCATTCGCCAGCGTCCGCACGAGGCGTCCTTGCAGATCGAACACCGCGAGATGAATTCTGCTCTCCTGCGGCAGCTCATAGCGGATGGTGGTGCTGCCATTGAAGGGATTGGGATAATTGTTGGCCAGCACAAAGACATCCGGCAGGCTGGCTGTGGGCGTATCGACTTTCAGGTCATAGTCGCCGCCGATGACGAACCATTCCGGATAGCGCGCGCCGGTGGAGAGATTGAGCACCATATAATTGAGGGTTGAAATTTCCAGCACCAGCAGTTTTTGATCACTGAAGCGGTCCACGACCAGGTATTGGTCATCCGGAGAAAAAGAGGGGCGCTGCACGTTGCGGTTCGGAAACTGGATGGACTGATTTTGCCCGGTCTCGGCGAAATTGACGAGCTGGATATCCCAATAATTGGTCGCATCATCAATATAGCTGTACGCGATCCGGTCCGGNNNNCTCCCCCATGCTCCACCATTCCCGCGTGACGCCTGAAGCCAGCGTGATTTGATTGAAGGCATCAAAAGCCAGTTTGGGGTATTTGCTATTGGGCGACCAGTTGAGAACATCCGGATAGATGATCGTTGAAGCGGTGACGTCTTCCTGTGTCGTGGGGATTTCAAGGGGAATGGACAGAATCTGGCCGGAGACGAGCAAATAGATGTTATTATCATCATCATAGGCGGAGGTGAGGGCGATCAACCGGCCGTCGCGGGAGACGGCGCAATTTCTCAGATCGCCCGGGGTGTACAGGGCAATTTTTTCAAAGGTTTCATAATTATAGTTATAGGGGACCGCACTGACATCGATGCGTGCGAGCACACCATTGTCGTTGACAAAATAGAGGTAGCGTCCATCCGCTGTGGCGGTGAACTGGGTGTAATCGTTGGCACGGATGTTGGAAAAGTAATAATCAACCTTGTTGGCCACATCATAGAGACCGACCTGTTGGTCATTGCGGACAAACGCAATCCAGTGACGGCCCCCGGTCGTGACCGCCACCTCGTTATCGCCGGCGCCACTCGGCGTTGTGCCGCCGCCGGATCCGCCGCTGCCGATTTTGACGGCGTCAAATGCCGCCTTGACGGCATCGAGCTCGGCGCCGTTGCCATAGAGATCGACGGCGCTCTGTTCGAGCGCCTTGCGGGCATCGACGAATTGCGACTGCCGCGTGAGATAGTTGCTCAGTGCACGGAAGTAAATTTGTTCGGTTTTCTCCCGGCCGATGGCGGCGGCGACCAGGTAGGCGGCATAGCTGGGGATGCCGCAATTGATGTGTACACCGCCATTGTCATTGCTGGTGTAGACGTATTCATCCATGGTTTTGGGCAATTGTCTGAGCATATTTGAGTTGTGCGGATTGGCGATATCGCGCAGAGCGATGCCTTTACCGGGCAGCATGATATCTTCGCCCATGAGCCAGTCGTCGCGGTCGACCATGACGCCAAAGACATCGGAGAAGGACTCGTTGAGCGCGCCGGACTGCTCCTGATAGATGAGGTTGGCGGTGTATTCGGTGATGCCGTGGGTGAGTTCGTGCGCGGCGACATCCAGGGCTTCCGCCAGCGGAGAAAATTTTTCGCTGCCATTTCCCCAGAATATCATGGAACCATTCCAGAAGGCATTGTCCATGGCCTGGCCATCATCTGCGACATTGACCACGCCGATGATGGTTGCAGCCTGGCCATCGATGGCGCGGCGATTGTGCGTATTTTTATAATAATTATAGACGAGCGTCAAATTATGTATGGCCGATACGGCGTTTTTGTTGTTCCAGGACGTCTTTGAAGTGGAACTCACAAAGTAGAATGACGAAGAGGGGTCCGCATCGGCATTCTGCAAATCCAGTATCAGCAACCCTCCGGTGGGGTTGTCGGGCAGTTGGGTGCTGCCGCCGGAGAGTTCATTGAGGTCGCTCAGCATGTAATAGGTGCCACTCTCTTCATAGGCGCGAAAGGCGCGGGTCGCATTGCTCAGGTCCGTACCCGAGGCATCGACGCTGCCCTCGGACATGGTGTTGCTGTATCGGTGCAGCACATCGCCCGTGGCGGCATCCAGCATGAGGGTGAACCAGTCGCGCAGGTTGGCATAGAGATCGACCTGCCAGGCCAGATGCGCTGCGCCCTGGTCGTCGATCCAGATCACCTTTTGGGCCCGGGGTTCGCTGAAGCGCAGATATTTTTTCAGGCCGGCCGGGATTTCCCGAAGCAGATTTAACGCACTCAGGTGGGATTGACTCTTTGCGATGGCCTGCTCGCCGGGGATCACCGTCTGCGCCGCATCGATGCTTGCGGGGGTTGGCGCATAGGCTCCGTTGACGGCGCAGACCTGCCCCGTGGCGTCGAGATGAATATAGAGTTCATTCGCCCAGACCGGAAGGCCTTTGTACATCTGCTGCAGACGCAGATGACGCATGCCCAGCGCATCGGTTTCATGGCGGCTGAGGGCCAGTTCGGCGGCCGGCTGATTGATTTTCAATACCGGGGCGAAGGTCTCGAGCCAGCGCTGCGCCAGCGTCAGGTCGGCCAGTGCATCAGCGGATTGTACGGCGGACTGCATCGTCAACGCGGGGAGAGAGAGGGATTGAAGTTGTGGCGCCCGGCCCAGTTCCCCGCTGATGAAAGAGAGGGTGCCGTTGGCGGCAAAGAGCAGATCATTGATTTTCAGGCCGCGTTGTGCCGCCAGGGCCAGAGCGGTCTCGCGCGGAGGTGTGGCGCGCTGCAAGGCGCCGGACGATTGGCGGGATCCACGGGGTGCTTTCGCATTTTTCCAGACCGGGCCGGCGCTGTGGATATCCAGAAGGAGGCGGGCGTCAGACGGTTTGTGGGGTAGATTTTTCCGACCATCCGCCCCGGGTTGCGCGGCGTTCAGAGGCAGAATAAAAGCGAAAAGAGTCAGAATGGTTATGTAACAAAGTCGTTTCATGGCAGCTCCAATCGGTTAAAATCTGCGGCGGTCCTGGTCGAAAAGCAGGGTGCCGTTTTGCGCATCGATAAAATATTCCCATCGGTATATTCCGCCCATGAGCCGGACCTGCCAGGCCAGATGGAGGTCGCCATGGGCCGGATAGAAGATCAGCGTACTTTTTTCCACTTTTTGCATTTTGTGTGCGGCGCCCAGTTCCAGCGCGATGGCGCCCGCCCGGTCCGCAGGGATGTCCGGCGTGGTGGTGCGAACCAGCGAAGCATGATACTGGCCATTGACCTGATAGATATCCGCCTGTTTGTTGATATGGATTATCAATTCATCCCCGTAGATGGGAACCTGGTTGATGAGGCGTTCATAGCGGAAATGACGGAAACCCAAATCATCGTCTTCGCTGCGTGACAGACGCAGCTCCGATTCCGGAGATTGCAGCCGGAAAAGTTCCGGGTTTTCCTTGAGGAAGAGCATAATGGTTTCGGCGTGTTTTTTCACGTCGATTCCAGAGAGATTCGCCAGCTTGCCCCGCACCAGGGAGGGTGTTGAGAGCCTTTCATCGCGGGTGATTTCGATGTCCTGCCGGCCGGCGAGGCGCAGGGAAACCGGATCGATGCGATGGGCGCAATTCACGCCGATCAGAACGGCTAACCAGAGTACATGTTTCATGAGGATTCATCTCCAGGATGAGAAAGTGTCAATTTATAAAACCATGATAATCTGCAGCATATTTCATCAAAAGGGGGGGACAGGCAGGGGGTAGAGGCTGTTCTTTTCGCATTCCGGGGGGTATTATTTTCCCTTGACTTTTTGTTAAAATTTGGATACTTTATAGGCACATCAGGCGGCGCTTTAGCTCAGCCGGTAGAGCAACGGACTGAAAATCC
>DCUM01000150.1:0-1430 GCA_002327255.1 bacterium UBA2214
CCGCAATATGTACTGGCGGGTTTCTGTATCGTCTTTGGACTCTTTCCGCGACTGCCTGTGCTCTGGGTCTATCGCGCCCTCGCTGCGCTCTTTCCGGGTGGATTTGCCGGCGATGCGGCGGACATCTACGGGCAGAGTCTCTTCGGCGGACTCGAACTGCAGCTGAATGGCGCGCTGGCCGCCTGGCAGACGCTGCCCCTGCTGTTGATTTTCATGCTCTGCAGCGCCGCGGCGTGGTATCTCTTCCGCAGTGGCGGCGCGACGCGACGCGCGGATCAAACCTGGTTCGGCGGCGAACTGATCAGCAATGAAGAGAGCCGCTATCGCGCTCACAGCTATTATTTGCCATTCAAACAAATTTTCCGGATTCGCATCGGGAAATACGAACGGCCCGGCGTCTATCCCACCATCCGCTATCCCAAAGTGGCTCTTAAGAAAGATGATATATGGCATCGCCTCATCGATGTCGATGCCTGGTTCTACACGCCGCTGATCAATTACACCATGCGCTTTCTGCGCTTTTTCAGCAACACCCACAGTGGCCTGCCGCACGTCTATCTGCTCTGGCTGCTGATGGGTGTTGTTCTGGCATTGATCTTGTTGTTTTCCTTTTCAGTAGTCCCATAAAGGAGGGAGTATAAATTGCCCTTGATGTCGTCAAAAGAACTGGAAAAGTACCTCAAAGAGCGGTTTGCAGAGAAAATCCTCAGGATCGAGCACCCCGTTGCGGATTTGCTTTTGCTTCACATCGACAGGGAAGACAGCGTCGAGATCAACCGTTTTCTTTTTCACGATCTCTCCGGCCGCTTTGTCGTGGCCATTGGAACGGATCATCGCGAGGTCTCGGGATTTTATCTGGTGGATTACACCTATTCTCTGGCTGCTCACCATCTTTTCATCACGCTGCGCCTCAAGGTGCCTTCCGGCGACCTCTGGATCGAAGCCATTACCGGTCAGGCCGATATTCCGGCGGCCAACTGGGCGGAGCGGGAGATACAGGACATGCTGGGCATCCCGTTGCGGCATCACCCGGATCCGCGGCGCCTGATGCTGGCGGACGACTGGCCCGCGGATATGCCGCCACTGCGACGCGACATGCCGCTGCAGACCTATCCGGCTTGTGTTTCCGAAGCCCCCGAGTTCAAAAAGCCGCCGCAGGGCGCCACAGTCGTGCCCATCGGACCGTTTTTCCCGGTGCTCGAGGAACCCGCCCAGTTCCGGCTTTTTGTGGAAGGGGAGAAAGTGGTCGGCGGCGACTATCGCGGTTTTTACAATCACCGCGGCGTCGAAAAAATCGCCGACAGTCAGCTTAACTATAACCAGGTGCCGTTCCTCGCGGAACGCATCTGTGGCATATGAGGGTCGGTTCACAGTACGGCGTACTGTCAAGCAGTTGAAAAAGCAGCAGAAATAGAAGTACCGGCCCGGGG
>DCUM01000150.1:1631-35059 GCA_002327255.1 bacterium UBA2214
GAGGTGATCGCCTACGCCCTGCTGGGTCCCACCGCGCGCGCCTCCGGCGTCGGCATCGATATCCGCATCGATCATCCCTATGCCGCCTACAAGGAATTGGGATGCGAAGTGATCGTCGAAAATGGCAACGATATCTGGTCCCGGGTGATCGTGCGCATGCGCGAGACGCTGGAGGCCATCCGCATTGTCCGCGATGCCCTGCAGCTGATGCCCGCCGGTCCCATCATGGCCGATATCCGCGATCCGATTCCGCCCGGCAAAGTGGGGCTCTCATCGGTAGAGGCGCCCCGCGGCGAGACCCATCATTTTGTCATAACGGGAGAAGATAGCCGGCCGTACCGCTGGAAGGCGCGCGCGCCGACGTTCCAGAATCTGCAGGGCATTCCGGTCATGGTCTCCGGCGAATACATCGCCGATGTCCCCATCGGACTCGGCAGCATGGACCCCTGTTTCTCCTGCACGGAACGCCTCGAAACGGTCGATATCCGCACGGGGGTGACCCGCGTTTATTCCAAACAGGAACTCATGGAGATGTACCGCCGCCGCTACGGAGGAAAGTAAAACGCGTCGGGACGTTGCTCTTTCAGCACGCTGGTTGGTCGTAAAGGAGTATGCATGCGTGGATTTCTATTCGGATTGTGGCAGATTATTCTGGTATTGATGCTGGCGCCCCTGCTCGATGGCATCATGCGCAAATTGGTCGCCCTGGTGCATTCGCGCATTGGCCCTCCCATCTATCAGCCCTATCTCGATCTGCTCAAACTGCTCGGCAAGGAGGAGATGGTCAGTTCCCCTTACCGCTTCTTCCGCTACAGCGCCGTGCTGGCGCTGGCAGCCATCCTCACTGCCGCCGTACTCGTCCCGCTGGGCGCGGTGCCGCCCATGGAGTCGAGCGGTGATATCATCGTCTTCATCTATCTGGTGACGCTGGCCGCGGTGATGGTGGTGCTGAGCGGTATCACATCGGACAGTCCGTTCTCATTCATCGGCGCGTCGCGTGAAGTCATGCTCCTGCTCACCGTCGAACCGGTCATCATCGTGGCGCTGGTCATCATGGCGGTGAAGGCGCAGTCGACGCAATTCAGTGATATCATGCTCTATCAGGCGCAGGCGCCGTTGTCGCTGTCGGTGTTGTTCGCCGGAGGCGCCCTTTTTGTGGCCATCATCGCCCAGATGGCGCGTCTGCCTTTCGATATCGTCGAAGCCGATCAGGAAATCATGGAAGGACCGTTCATAGAACAGAGCGGTCCCAAGCTGGCGCTGTTCAAGTGGATGGTCTATATCAAACAGCTGCTCTTTGCAGCGGTCTTTATTTCGGTATTCTTGCCGTGGCCGGTTCTGTCGGTCTATGGCTGGAGCCTGCTGGCGGTGCTGGTGAAGATCGTGGTGCTGTTGCTGCTCATCGCGGTGGTACACGTGGTCAATCCGCGTTTGCGCATCGACCAGGCGGTGCGTTTCTTTCTGGTATTGCTGGTCATTGAACTGGCCGGACTCGCTTTCGCACTGGTCGGGTCGTGAAATAGCCGCACTCGGTTGTCATTCACACAACAAGCAGAAGAGTCGCAAGGAACGCGGGTGGCGCCGGTCACCTCCCGGCCCCTCACCCAGAGTCAAGAGGTCGTATGATTGTATCCAAGCTCAAGGAAGCTCAGATCTGTTTCAGTAATTTGCGCGTCACCCTGCCCTATCCTTTCGGTCCGGGTGCGGAAGTGGGCGAGGGATTCCGCGGCAAGATTCACGTCGATGCTGAGAAATGTGTGGCGTGCGGCGGCTGCGCCAATGTCTGCCCGTCCCGCCTGATACGTTTCTATGATGAGGGCGAGCGCACGCGCATGGAATTCATCCTCGACCGCTGTACCTATTGCGGCCGCTGCGCTGAAGTTTGCCCCGAAGGCGCCATCACCATGACCCAGCTTTTCGAAACGGCGACCGACGATAAAACCGATCTTTACATCGAACAGGAGCTCTACATGCTCACCTGCAAACGCTGCGGGCGCTGTTTCGAAACGGAGAATGCCATCGATCGCATACCGACGCGACGCATGCGTCAGGGCCGCAACTATGTCGGCGCTTCCATGCCGCATGGCGCCCCGGAGAATGCGGAGGGCAAAAGATGATCAACGAACAGATGCTCGTCACCCTGACGATGGCCATACTCATCACGTCCGTGGCCGCGGTGGAAATTCGCAATCTGCGACTCGCCGCCCATGCCTATCTGTTACATTCCCTGTTGCTCTGCGCCATCATCGTCAGCTATGCTTACATCACCGGGAATGAAAGCCTCTATCTCTGGGCCATCACGTGCGTTTTGACCAAAGTGATCATTATCCCCTGGTTGCTGATACGCTACTCAAAGATGGTGCCGCAAAATGAGTACCGTCCCATTGTCGGTTTTGTGATGTCGGTTCTGGCACTCACGGTGATTCTGATTGTCTTTTATAAAGTATTTCAAACTTCCATCACGTTGTGGGCGCCTACGGAAGAGGCGCAGCGCGCGCCCGTGCGCAATCTTCTCGCTGGTTCTGTGACGGTCTTTGTGCTGGGCATCTGGACGCTGTTGAGCCGCCGCGATGTCATCAAAACGGTGATCGGCGTGGCTTTGATGGAAAACGGCGTGCATCTGATTCTGCTCGCACTCGTGCCGCAATTGAAAGAAACCACCATGATCGGCATAGTGACCAACGTGGTGGCGGTGGTCTTTATTCTCCTTTATCTGAGCGCGGATATCTACCGGATTTTTGGCACCACCGATTCCGCGCGACTCTCCGAGCTCAAGCGATAATGAGGTTGCCATGACGACAGATCATTCCTGGATTCCTCTGATTTTAATAATAGGACCGGTTTTTGGCGCCATTGTCATTGAGTTGTTGGCAGCGGCCAAAAAAATCCGTGCGGTCGAGAATATTGCCATTGGATTCCTGTGCCTTCAATTTGCCATTTCTCTGCCATTCAGCATCCGGATTTGGTCAGGGACGCCCCTGCTGCTGGAGGCGTATGCCCTGCGCATCGATGGCCTGAGCGCCCTGATGGGGCTGCTCATCAACATGATGGTCCTGCTCATTCTGATTTACTCAAAACGTTATATGCAGCGCGAGCAGGAACACGGCCTGGTCAGCATCAAGCGCTATCGTCTCTATTACACGCTCATTCTGATTTTCACCGGATCCATGAACTGGACCGTCACCACCAACCACCTCATCCATTTGTATGTGGCCATGGAGGCATCGACGCTGGCCACTGCCTTGCTGGTCGCTTTTTACCGGAAAAAGGCGTCTCTGGAGGCCGGCTATAAATATGTGCTGCTGGTCGTGGTGGGCATGACGTTTTCGCTGCTCGGCATGGTGCTGATCTTCGCCGCGGTTTATCCGCACCTCGGCGCGGACGGTCTGCTGTTGTCGCGGATCGGTGAGGTCGTCAAACTGATACCGCGCAACATCGCCCTCTTTGGCGTGGCCTTCATGACTTGCGGTTTTGCCTGTAAAGCGGGCCTGGTGCCCTTTCACGCCTGGTTGCCCGACGCCCATTCCGAAGCGCCATCCCCCGTCAGCGCCCTGCTCTCCGGTCTGATCATCAAACTGGGCGCTTATGCACTGACGCGCACCGTCACCATTTTTGCACCCACCTACCATGGCATCGTCATCTTTATCGCCCTGTTGGCGTCTGCGAGCATGCTCATCGGCATCATGATGGCGCTGGTGCAGGACGATCTCAAGCGCATGCTGGCCTATTCGAGCGTCAGCCAGATCAGTTACGTCTTTGAAGGACTGGGGCTTGGCACCTATCTGGGCATTTATGGCGGCTTGTTTCATCTCGTCAATCACACGCTGATCAAAGCCCTCCTCTTCCTGAGCGTAGGCGCGATCATGTATGCCACAGGGGGGGTGCGGCGGATTTCACAACTGGGAGGATTGGGCAAGAAGATGCCCGTAACCGCTTTTTGCTTTCTGGCCGGCGCCCTCGCCATCGGCGGGCTGCCGCCCTTCAATGGTTTCGTGAGCAAATTCACCCTTTTTATGGCTATCGGCGAACAGCACCTCTATTGGGCGGTTGCCATTTCCATCCTCACCGGTCTGATGACGCTGGCCTGTCTGGTGCGGGCGGGCTATCTCGTCTTCTGGGCCAAGCCATCGCAGGATAAGGGCGTTGCCGGGACGCCGATTCGCGAGGTGCCGGCATCCATGTATGCGGTGCTGCTGCTGCTTGCCGCACTCTGTCTGGTGATCGGGTTGTTCCCCAATTTGTTATACCCCATACTGGATAACGCCACCCGGGCGGTGCTGGCGATCTGGTCGGCAGGTGGATAATCGTGAGCGCTTTGTGCTTTGCGAAATATGAACTCAAGTTTGCTTGTTGTCACATCAATTTCAGGCGGCAGACATGTTGAAAAAATGGGCGCAAAAGGCATTCCCCAAATCACTCTGGGTCTATCACACCAATTGTGCAGCCTGTAACGGCTGTGACATCGAGATCATCAATGTTCTGACCCCTTATTATGATGCCGAACGTTTTGGCATCAAGCTGGTCGGGTCTCCGCGGCATGCGGATGTGCTGCTGGTGACCGGCGGCGTCTCGCGCCAAATCGCGCCGGCGCTGCGACGGCTCTATGCCGCCACCCCCAATCCCAAACTGGTACTGGCCATCGGCTCCTGCGCCTGCGGCGGCGATGTCTTTTATGACAGCTATACGATGTACGGCGGCGTCGACAAGGTCATCCCGGTCAATTATTACATTTCGGGTTGTCCGCCGCGTCCGGAGGCCATCCTCTATGGTGTTGCGGTGGCGCTGGGTCTGGCGCCCAAGAAGGTCGCCAAAGAAATAATTCGTGATTTTCCTGATTCCGCGGATATCGACGTACCCATGCTGGATTTTCACAAATAGATGACGCCTTTGTTCTTTTGTGATCGTTTTTTACGCCGGAGAAATCATGGATTCCGATTTAAAGCAGGACGGAACAGCAGTTCTGCCAGATTTGCCGGCCCGTTTAAATGAGCAAGAGGATGAGCACCGATGGAACCCATCGTCACCACGATTGAACACCGCTGCAAACGGTGCTACCTCTGTGTGCGTCGATGTCCTGCCAAGGCCATTCGCGTTGAAAACGGACAGGCCAAAGTCATGGCTGAACGCTGTGTCGCTTGCGGCTACTGCGTGCGCGTATGCCCGCAGGGCGCCAAGCAGATTCGCGATGGCATCCAGCATACCCAAGCGCTCCTGAAAAGCCCGGGCCGCACCGTTGCCATTCTCGCGCCCTCTTTCCCTGCGGCTTTCGCCGCGATTCATTCGCTGCAATTGGTAGCCGCCTTGCGACGACTGGGATTCGACAAGGTATATGAAGTCGCCCTCGGCGCCGATCTGGTGGGCGCGGAATACGCGCGGCTGGCACAGAAAGAGATCATGCCCATCATCATCACCTCGCCCTGCCCTGCCATTGTCAATTACATCGAAAAATACCGGCCAGAACTTTTGCTGGTTCTGGCGCCTATCGTCTCTCCCATGGTGGCGCTGGGACGCTTGTTGCGCGAGCAATGGGAGCCGGACGCGCAGATCGTCTTCATCGGCCCCTGCATCGCCAAAAAGCATGAAGCCGACGATCCCAAAATTCACGGCATCATCGATGAGGTGCTCACTTTCGAGGAGTTGGCAAGACTCCTGGCACAACAGGGAATCGCTGCCGAGACGCTGCCCGGGACGCCTTTTGATGGTCCCGAAGCGGGCGTCGGCCGCGCCTTCGCCATCAGCGGCGGCTTGATCGACACCGCCCATATACCCGGCGGCACGCTGCAAAATCACGTCATCGTCACCGAAGGTCGCGACCGCGTCCTCGAGGCTCTGGAAAAGGCCAGCGAGGGAAAGATCGAAGCGCAATTTCTCGATCTGCTCTTTTGTGAAGGCTGCATCAACGGGCCGCAGATGGCACAGGAATTGTCCGTCTTTGTTCGCAAGGATCGCGTCGTCCATTTTCTGCACCATTCCGTAAAAGAGGCTTCCCTGGAAGAACGCAGTACCTGGACGGAGACCATCGCACCGCTCAACCTGCTGCGCGAGTATACCCGCGAGGAA
Organism: bacterium UBA2214; assembly: GCA_002327255.1. Taxonomy (GTDB): domain Bacteria; phylum Zhuqueibacterota; class Zhuqueibacteria; order Residuimicrobiales; family Residuimicrobiaceae; genus UBA2214. Next base: position 7,692 of record DCUM01000150.1, read on the forward strand.
CTCGCGCTGCCGATGCCCAGTGACGCGGAACTGGCTGCCATTCTCGCCATTACGGGCAAATACACGGTGGAGGACGAACTCAACTGCGGCGCCTGCGGCTATCCGAGCTGCCGGGAAAAAGCCGTTGCCGTGTTTCAGGGCATCGCCGAAGCGGAAATGTGCCTGCCCTATCTGATCGATAAACTGCAACTCATCAAACATGAGTTGACCGACTCCAATGAAGAGCTGAAGCGCTCTCTGGACACACTGCAGCGCACACAGCAACAGCTGCTGCAATCCGAAAAAATGGCTTCGGTTGGACAACTGGCAGCCGGTGTCGCCCATGAATTGAACAATCCACTCGGCGGCATCCTCATTTATACCAGCCTGCTGCTCGAGAAATGCGAGAAAGAAACGCGGCAAGCCGAAGACCTGACGCGCATCGTGACGGAGACGGAACGCTGCCGCAAAATTGTGCGCGGGCTGCTCGACTTCTCGCGCCAGACGCGTATCGAAGCGGCCATTGTCGATCTCAACAAAATCATCGCCAGCACGCTGAGCCTGGTGACCCAGCAGTCGCTCTTTCATAATGTCAAAGTCGTGCAGAATCTCGCAACCGGTCTGCCACAGGTCTTTGTCGACGTCGGACAGATGCAACAGGTGCTGCTCAACATCATTCTCAACGCCGTCGAGGCCATGTCCGGAAAGGGGGAGCTGAGAATCACCACCACCCTGGAACCCGATGGACCATTTATCCGTCTTGCCATTCGCGACACCGGGACGGGCATGTCGCCCGACATTGTCGATAAAATCTTTGAGCCCTTTTTCACCACCAAGCCGCGCGGCAAGGGCACCGGCCTGGGGCTGGCCATCGCCTACGGCATCGTCCAGAAACACAAGGGCGAAATACTGGTGCAGAGCGAGGTGGGAGAGGGCAGCGAATTCATCATCCGATTGCCCATCGCTCAAAAAATGGAGTTTGGCGTAAATCCATTGGATTAATTGCGATAAAAAGCGTATATTGGCTGTTGATGGAAAACCATTAGTTGGATTTAGGATAGGAGTATTGTCCATGTCCCAGAAAGAAAAAATCCTCCTCATTGATGATGACCCCGATTTTGTCATGATCAATCGCACCATCCTCGAAAGTGAGGGCTATCAGGTCGATGCCGCCCATGATCCCGATTCGGCCTGGGAAAAGATAAAGTCCTGGAAACCTGCTCTCATCTGCCTGGATGTGATGATGCCAAGCGGCACCGAAGGATTCCATTTTGCCTATAAAGTGCGCCGCGATCCCGAGACGCAGCACATCGCCATCATCATGATAACCGCCATCCACGATTTCAGCGATTTTCGGTTTTCGACCGAGGACGGCGATTTTCTGCCCGTCGATGAATTCATCGAAAAGCCGATCCGCAAGGATGTACTCCTGGCAAAAGTGAAATCGCTCCTCAACTCTGCCGAGCCCCGCAAGCCCGGACAGCGCAGCGATCAGGGGATTGGCTGGAAGAAAAACTGAATGCCTTTGGCTTGTTTTTAAATTGGGAAGTTGAGAATGGATGAACAGAAGCGTATCCTACTCGTCGATGATGATCCCGATTTCATCGACATCAATCGCATGATCCTGGAAGCAGCCGATTATGCTGTCGACGAAGCCCATTCTGTGCCCGAAGCGCTGGAGAAGCTCAGCAACGCCACCTACGACGTGCTGATTCTGGATTTGATGATGGAGGACCGGGATTCGGGCTTCGCCCTCGCCTATGCGGTACGCAGCGACGAACGCCTGCGCACGATACCCATTTTGATGCTGACTTCCGCCGAAGAAAAGACGGGTTTCATGTTTCAGCTTTCACAGGATCAGGAGTGGATGAAAGTGGACGATTTCGCCGCCAAACCGCTCAAACCCGCGGACTTGATCGCGCGCATCGAAAAATTATTGGGGAGGAACGCCGACCAATGACGGCCGCTGCACCCTCTCGTATTTTGATTGTCGATGATGAAGAGATCATTCGCATCGGCTGTCAACGCATTCTCGAAGACGCCAACTTGATCGTCGATCAGGCCGAAAATGGCCGCGCCGGATGGGAGATGATCCAGCAAACGCCCTATGACATGGTTCTCCTCGATCTGATGATGCCGGAGATGGGTGGACTCGAGGTGCTGGATGAAGTGCAAAAATACGACGACAAGATCATCCCCATCATCATCACCGGTTTTGCGACCATCGAAACGGCTGTGGACGCGATGCGCAAGGGCGCCTATGATTACCTCCCCAAACCCTTTTCGCCCGATGAGCTGCGCACCAAGGTCAACCGCGGTCTGGAAAAACGCTGGTTGATGCTGCAGACGGAGCAACTGCGCGAAGAGCGCGATCGCAATCTCCTCGAATTGACCAATGAAAAATCGCGCACCCTGACGCTGATCAACTGCATGCGCGAGGGCTTTGTCGCCACCAACCGCTCCGGTCAGATCGTACTGATGAATCCGGCGGCGCAGCATATGCTGCGCCTCAACCGCGAAAAAGCCATTGGATCGGCGGTCGCCGGACTCTTTGGCAATCCTGAATTGGAGCAAAAAATCGCCGCCACACTGGAGACGGTCGCCCGCACCACAACGGTGACGCATATGGAGTTCAAGGCGAGTGACGCGCGCGTGCTGCAAGCCAATATCTCCCCGATCGTTGTCGATCAGGGCGAGACACTGGGCACGGTGACCATTCTCATCGATGTCACCGAAGATAAAAAAGTGGAACAGATGAAATCCGATTTTGTTTCGCTCGTGTCTCATGAACTCAAATCGCCCGTGGCCGCCATCGCCGGTTATCTCAATCTCATCATCGATGGACTGACGGGCGGAAATCCCGAGAAGGAGCGCGACATTATTGTGCGTTCGCGCGATAAAGCGGACAGCCTCCTGGCGCTGATCAACGATCTGCTCGACATGGCACGGGCGGAGCGCCGCGGTGCTGCCAAAGTAAGGGCCCCGCTCGATATCGTGCCGCTGCTCGGGGAGAGCGTGCAGTTCTATCAGAATGATGCCAGGAGCAAATCGGTCTCACTGACCCTGACGGCCGCGGAGACGCTGCCGCAAATTCTGGGGAATAGCGACGATTTGTCGCGGCTGTTCGCCAATCTGATCAGCAATGCCATCAAATATACCCTGGCAAATGGCAAGGTGGAAGTGTCGGCCCGAATGCACGAGGATCAGGTGGAGATCAGCGTCAGCGATACGGGCATCGGCATGTCCGGGCAGGACCTCGAGAAAATTTTCGGCGAATTCTATCGTGCGAAAAATGCCCTGGCGCGCAAAATCACCGGCACCGGACTGGGACTGGCAATCTGCCGCCGTATCGTCCAGGACCACCATGGACACATCGCCGTCGAAAGTCAACTGGACGTGGGTTCCACATTCCGGGTCACCCTCCCGGTTTATAAGAATAAATAGGTCTTCGTTTGGGATTTATTAAGAGGACAGGGACATGTTATTGCGAGAAATTGCCGACCGGATTCCGGTGAAAGTACTCAGCGGTGCGGAGAATCTGCAGAGGGATGTCCGTTTCGCCTATATGTCCGATATCTTGAGCGATGTCATGGCCAAGGCCAAAAAGGAATCGCTGTGGATCACCAACATGACCCATATGAATGTGATCGCCATCTGTTTTTTCAAGACCCTGGCTGCGGTGATATTGCCGGAAAATTTGCAGCCGGATGAGGAGGCGCTGGCCAAGGCGCTCGAGAAAAAGATCGTGGTGTTGTCAACCCCGTTGTCCGCGTTCGATATTGCCGGCCAGTTGTATGAGCTCGGCATTCGCGGCGAATAATCCCGTATCATTTTTTATATCAGGAGGCATTCAATGGCCAATCTCTTTCTCGCCAGCGAAATATTGGAAATGAATGTGACCGAAGAGCACAATGGTGCCGCATTTTATGGCGCACTGTCCCAAAATGCCAAAAGCGAAGTGCTGCGGGAAGCCGCCGCGGCCATCGCACAGCAGGAATTGCGCCACGAAGCGCGATTCGCCCGGATGCTGGATGCGTTGCCCGCTGCGGAACCCCACGAGAGTTATCCCGGTGAATATGACGTCTACATCCAGCAACTGGTCAAAAACAGGATGTTCTCAGATGAGGAAGACGCCATCGCCACGGCGATAGCGTTGAGCGATAAAGCGGCGGTGGAATTCGCGATGCAGACCGAACAGGCAACCCTCAATCTGTTGCGCGAACTGGAACAGCACATCGATCCGCGCGAGTTGCCTCTGGTTCAGGAAACCATCACCGAAGAAGAGGAACATCTGGTCCAGCTCAAAAAAATAATGGCAAATCTTCCTTGATGGAAATCGCCAGAGGGCAGACCTGGCTTCGCCAAAACACCCGGGCTCCATCGCACATTGGATGGAGCCTTTTCTCGTTATGGAATGCCGGAACAGGCTGGAGGTGCGCCACAGGCTTGTTCTCGTAACACCGTACGATACGCCGCTCCTTCCCATCAACCTTTGCGGTGCTGTGCTCCTTTGGCTCATCCCGGTCTGGTTCAAGTCCCTGCAACCGGAGCGGAGTATCTCAGGTTGAACGGTAGCGTGTCGGCCTGTTTTTTTTTCTGGCAACCTTCCCTATTTTTTCCTATCTTTGACGCAATGCCATTGATCAATCCATCATGGAGATGAGCCATGCTTAAAAAGTGGTTGGTTGTTTTTGGTCTTTTTGCATTGCCCCTTGCTGCGCAGGATCTGGTGTTGCAGCATCAGCAGACGGTAGTCACGCTGGGCAACAGCATCACCGAGATGGGCGAGGAGCCCTGCGGCTATGTCACGGTCATGCGCAAAGCCCTGGCGATGCTCTATCCGGAGCGCAGGATTTACTTTGTCAATGCGGGCATCAGCGGTTCAAAGTCCACCGCTATGGCGGCGCGCTTCGAACGCGATGTGCTGCAGTATCAGCCGGACTGGGTGACCATCAGCGTCGGCGTCAATGATGTCTGGCACGGCTTTCTCGCCCGGGAACGGCAGCGTACCGATCTGGCATCGGTCCCGCTTCCTGTTTATAAGGAAAAGGTCACCGAAATGATCACGGCGGCGCAGGCGCGCGGAATACGCGTCGCCCTGTTCACCGCCACGGTCATCAAGGAGGATTTGAATTCGCCCGAAAATCGGGCTTTGGCGCCCTATAATCAGGCCCTTCGCGATTTGGCCAACAAATTCAAATGTCTGTTGATGGATCAGGATGCAGCCTGCCGGGCAGTCCTGCTGCCATTGCAGAAAGAGGGCATGAGCGACCGCGGCATTTTGACCAGCGATGGCGTGCACATGCTGCCGGCGGGCAACTGGCTGATGGCGCAGACCGCCCTGACCGCCTGGGGCGTGCCGCTGCAGCGTTTGCAGGAGGCCAGGCCCCTGATCGAAGCGGCGCTCCATGCCGAAAAGAGCAGTTGGGACATGAGCCTGGCGCGCTACGCGGAGGTCAATTACGAAGTGGGTTTGCCGCGGCCAGAAGAAAAGCGCATCATCATGATCGGCTCCTCGGCGGTGGACATGTGGAATTTCGCCAGTGATTTCAAAGGGGTCTCGCTTCTGAATCGCGGCATCGGCGGCGAGACCAGCGATCAGTTCTGGCTGCGGTTTCGTCCCGACGTCCTGCATCTCAAACCCTACGGCGTCATCATCTATGCGGGTACCTGCAACGATTTCTGGAGCGAAAATCGCATGAGTCCATCGGAAACCAAAGCCAATCTGGCGCGGATGGCGCGCATGGCCAGCGCGCAGGACGTCCGCGTCGCCATCGGCGCCATTGCACCGGTGAATGACTATCTGCCCAATACCGAAAGCTATATCATCTCCCATCCGATCAATGAAGTACTCGCCATCAATCGCTGGCTCAAAGCGCTGTGCGAGGAAAATGGCTATGACTATATCGATTTCTATACCCCGGTGGCCGATGAAGCCGGCAAAATGAAGAAAGAATGGAGCAGCGACGGCATCCACTGCAACGCCCGGGGATATGCGGCATGGACGGCGCTGGTGGAGGAAGTACTGACGCGTTGGGGGGTAACCCATCAATGACAGCCAGGCGTTGCCGGCGATGTTGCTGTTTTGCAAATCCTGCAATCGCCACGGACCCACACGGAAATACAGGCATGAAGTACCCGCGGTTGTGTCAAATGCATACTTTTACGGCAAGCGGACAGGCAGCAGCCGTGTAGCCCCCCAGGACATCATGCGTCGGGGAGACACCATGGGGCGGCTATTTTGCTCTTTGCCAACAAAAACGTATTCAGGGCAGGCGTCAGCCCAATAAACCAAAACATCAATAACCAGGGAGCGTTATGAAAACCAAATTCCCGGCGACCTTCTGGACCGCCAACACCATTGAACTGTTCGAACGCGCCGCCTACTATGCCATCGCTTCTTTCGTGGTTGTCTACCTCAATGAGAACCTCGGCATGGCGCCGACCAAAGCCACTTTTCTCAATGGCACCCTGCTGTGGGGATTGATCTATTTTCTGCCCATTCTCAGCGGCACGCTGGCGGATCGTTTCGGTTTCAAACGTTCGCTGGTGCTCGCTTTTATACTCATCTCCATAGGATACTGCACCATGGGAACGGTGCAGAAATTTTGGCCGGCCCTGACGGGTGTCACCTCGGGCAGTATCGATTACACCATCCCCATCGTGGTGGGTATCCTCTTCATCGGCATCGGCGGCTCGTTCGTAAAACCCTGCATCTCCGGAACCGTGCAGAAAACTTCCGGCGCCAATGCCGCCCTGGGCTTTGGCATCTTTTACATGGTCATCAATATCGGCTCCATGCTGGGCCGCACGGTTTCCTATGCGGTGCGCGTCAATTTCGGCATTCCCGCCATCTTTACCTATGTCGCGACGTTTTTCGCCTTCATCGGCCTGCTGGCGGTACTCTTCATCTACCGGGAACCGGAGTATCAGGACAGCCCGTCCGCTTCGTCCGTCCAAAAACCCAAAACCGTGGGCGAGGCGCTGCTCGGCATGTTCATCGTGCTGAAAAACATGCGCTTTGTCTTTTTCCTGATCGTCATCGGCTTCTTCTGGTTCATCTATGTGCAGATTTACAATCTCATTCCGCTCTATCTGCGTTTTGTCGACAAGGATGCACCGGTTGAGTTGTACACGCTGATCAATCCCATCATGATCGTCTGCTTCCAGCTGCTGATCACCCGTTTTTCCAAAGGATGGTCTCCGATCCGTTCCATCATGATCGGCGTCGGTGTGACCGTGGTCGGCATGCTGCTCAATATATTGCCGAGTCTTTTGAGCGGCAACCCGCATCAACAGATCCATTTCGGCAGTTTCGTCATGCCGTTGGCGGGACTTTTCATTCTGATCTCCATCGCCTCCATGGCCATCGGCGAGATGCTCGCTTCCCCCCGCATCTATCAATACATCGGCGCCATTTCTCCGAAAGGACAGGAGGGACTCTATCTCGGCTATGCCAATTTACCCATGGCCATCGGTACCATCATCGGTGCGCCCCTCGGCGGCGTGATGTTCGAACAGTTGATCAAAAATCCGGCCAGTCAAAATCAGCCCATCCAGGCCCCTCTGATGTGGTTCCTTGTCGGACTCATGGGCGTGATCTCCATGACCGGTCTCTATTTGTACGATCGTTATATGATCAAGAAATAATCATTCACAAGAGGTGGAGATGAAAAAGATCATCGTTTCGTTCGCTGTCGTTTTGTTGTCTGTGGTGGTGGCTCAGGCGGGGAAACCCGATCTCTTGCCGTTGCCGGCAAAAATCAACTACGAGGAACCGGGCGCCTTCCGCCTCGACCCCACTTTCAAGGCGGTTGTGCAGGGCGTCGCTCACCCGCGCTTGTATGGCGCCACCACGCGCATGCTGCAACGCCTGTCCGGCCGCACCGGTCTCTTTTTCACCCAGGATATCATCACCGCAGCGACGCCTGTCACCGGGGCGCAATTCCTGGTCTATTGCAAAAACGAAGGCCGGGTGCAGCTGGGTGAAGACGAATCCTACGAACTCGTGGTCGCCCCGGATAAAATCGAACTCTCCTGCATCACCGATCTCGGCGGTCTGCGCGGACTGGAAACCCTGCTGCAGCTGCTGCAAGCGGACGCGGAGGGCTACTATTTTCCGGCGGTCACCATTCGCGACCAGCCGCGTTTCCCGTGGCGCGGCCTGATGATCGATGTCTGCCGTCACTGGATGCCCATGGAGGTCATCAAACGCAACCTCGACGGCATGGCGGCGGTCAAGATGAACGTCCTCCATCTCCATCTCACCGAGGATCAGGGCTTCCGCATCGAGAGTAAAATCTATCCCAAATTACATCAGATGGGATCGGATGGCAACTATTACACCCAGGAACAGATCCGCGAGATCATCGCCTATGCGGACGCCCGCGGCATCCGCGTCATCCCCGAGTTCGACATGCCCGGTCATGCCACCGCCTGGTTCGTCGGTCATCCCGAGCTGGCCAGCGCCCCCGGCCCCTACACCATCGAACGCCGCTGGGGCATCATGGATCCGACCATGGACCCGAGCAAGGAATCGACCTATGCTTTTTTGGACAAGTTCCTCGGCGAAATGGCGAGATTGTTCCCGGATCCCTATCTGCACATCGGCGGTGATGAGAACAACGGCAAACACTGGAATGCCAATCCGGCCATCCAGGCGTTCATGAAGAAAAACAATATTGCCGACAATCATGCCCTGCAGGCCTATTTCAACAGGCGGATTTTGAATATCCTCACCAAACACGGCAAAAAGATGGTCGGTTGGGACGAGATTCTCCACCCCGACATGCCCAGGACCATCATGATCCAATCCTGGCGCGGTGCAAAATTTCTGGTTGAATCCGCCCGCCAAGGGTATCAGGGCATTCTCTCCAACGGCTATTATATCGATCTCATCCAGCCGGCTTCCTTTCATTACCTCAACGACCCCATTCCTCCCGATTCGGCGCTGACGGATGCGGAACAGGCGCGCATCATGGGAGGGGAGGCCACCAGCTGGGCAGAACTGGTGACGCCCGAGACCGTGGATTCGCGCATTTGGCCGCGCACGGCCGCCATTGCCGAGCGCTTGTGGTCCGCGGCCGACGTCCGCGATGTCGACGACATGTACCGCCGTCTCGCAACAATCAGCTTGCAACTGGAAGAACACGGCCTGACCCACATCAGGAATTACGAAATGATGCTGCGCCGTCTGACGGGCAATCAGGATATCACCGCACTGAAAACGCTGGTGGATGTGATCGAACCGGTCAAGATTTACCAGCGCCATCATCAGGGCGTCAGCTATTTTTCCCATTCGCCCTACACCCGGGCGGTGGATGCGGCGCGGCCGGAATCGATGACCGCACGGGCCTTCGCCCGCGACGTTGATGCGTTTCTCCACGATCCGGCCCAGGCCGGCGCGGAAACGATTCTGCACTATTTGACGCAATGGCGCAACAATCACGCTGCGTTGCTGGAGATCATGCAGAAATCGCCCGTCATCCGGGAACTGGAAACGCTGTCGCAGGACCTGGCCGATTTGTCCGCAGCGGGCTTGAAAGCGGTCCATGCATTGCTGGCGGAGGAGAAGCTGGATGCCACCTGGCATTATGAACAACAGCTGGTTGCCGATCGCGCCAAAAAGCCGCGCGGTCAAACCGAGTTGATGGTGGTGCCGGCCATACAAAAATTGATCGATGCGGCTTGCAGCGAATGAACCCCCAGGGAGGAATATATATGTCGTTGAATTTTGCAAACAGGACCCGCCTCAATGAGGGCAAAACCAAAGTCATCTATGCCAATCCCGATGATCCCAAGACGGTCTATATGGTGTTCAAGGATGACATCACCGCCGGCGACGGCGTCAAACACGATGTCATCCAGGGCAAGGCCCTGGTCGATTGGCAGACCAACCGTGATATTTTCGAGTATCTCAACCGCTGCGGGGTACGTACACATTATGTCGCGACGCCGCAGGAACGCGTCGCCCTGGTGAAGAAACTCGATTTCAAGATCAATCTGGAAGTGGTCACTCGCCGCATTGCGGCCGGCTCGATCCTGCATTGGGGCGAGCTCGAGCAGGGTCTGCGTTTCGATCCGGTCATCACGCAATTTCATTACAAGGACGATCCGCTCCACGATCCGATGCTGGACGATACCTATATCGATTACCTGATTTCTTCAAAGAAAGCGCCTGAATATCAGCAGATGCGCGACATCAATGCGCAAGTGTTTCTGCACCTGGAGAAAGCCTTCGCGCATTTCAGGATTCAGCTCGTCGACATGAAGCTGGAGTATGGACGCATCGACGGTGAAGTCTATCTCATCGATGAGATCAGCGGCGGTTCTTTCCGGCTCTGGCCATACGCCGTGGAGCACCCCAATTTCAACCAGAAGAATGTGCTCTCCGAACTGGATGCGGCCGGGCGTCTCGACAAGGACACCTATCGCATGGGCGGGGCGGCGGATATGGTGCTGTCCAAATTCCAGCAGATCGCGCGGATAACGGAAAAGTTCGCTACACTGCAGGCTCCGGTTTGAGGATGCGTTGTGTGATCATTTATTTATCTTGATTCTTACCGCAAAAATAGCTAATCTAAAAAATTAAATAAAATTGCGAGGAGCCCTATGAGCGCTGACACGAATCGCGAAATGCCCGGCATCTCACGCCGGACTTTTATGAACACGACCGCCGCCGCTACAGCCGCCATGACGATCCTGCCTGGAAAGAGCTTTGCGGAATCGCGCAAAATATCCGCCAACGACAAGCTCAACATCGCCGCCATCGGTGCGGGGGGTAAGGGGGCATCCGACATCACCGATGCTGCCACGGAAAACATCGTGGCCATCTGCGACGTCGATGACGACAAATATATCGACCTCTTCAAACATGCCCGGGAGAACCGCCCCGAAGCTGTGCCGATGCTCGAAAAAGCCAAACGCTACAAGGATTTCCGCATCATGTTGCAGGAAAACATGAAAAACATCGATGCGGTGATCGTCAGCACCCCGGATCACACCCACGCCGTCGCCGCCATGATGGCCATGAAGATGAAAAAACATGTCTGGGTTCAAAAACCGCTGACCAGGACGGTCTATGAAGCGCGCATGCTCGCCGAGGAAGCCGCCCGGCAGGGCGTCATCACCCAGATGGGCAATCAGGGTCACGCCTCCGAGGACGCCCGCCTCATCAATGAATGGATTTGGGATGGCGCCATCGGCAACGTCCGCGAAGTACACTGCTGGACCAACCGCCCGATCTGGCCGCAGGGCATCGAAGCACCGACGGAAATTCCCTCGGTGCCGCCTTCCCTGGACTGGAATTTGTGGCTGGGACCGGCGGCCTGGCGTCCGTACCATCCGGCGTTGTGCCATTTCGTCTGGCGCGGCTGGCAAGATTTCGGCACCGGCGCCATCGGCGACATGGGCGCCCACATCATGGATCACCCCTACTGGGCCCTGAACCTCGGCCACCCAACGCACGTGCAGGCCTCGTCTACTGAAATGAACAGGGACAGCTTTCCGCGCGCAGAGCTGATTACCTATCACTTCCCGGCCCGCAGCGGTCACCCGGACGCCAAAAAATGGGGCATCGATCTCAAAATCGAGCTGCCTCCCGTGAAACTCACCTGGTACGACGGCGGGATTACCGCGCCGCGTCCGCTGGAGTTGGAAGACGGCCGAAAGTTGGCCACCGGAAAGAGCGGCATCCTCTTCGTCGGCGACAAGGGCATCCTGATGTCCGGCGATTATGGATCCAATCCGAGACTGATTCCGGAAACCAAAATGAAAGAATTCACCAACCGCCCGGAGAAGAAGATTCCGCGTGTTACCGGCCACATGGCCGAATGGATCGAATGCATCAAGGCCAATAAAAAATCGGGCACCGATTTCAGCTACGCCGGTCCGCTCACCGAGGCCATGCTGCTCGGCTGCGTTGCCGTGCACTGCAAGGAGGCCAATGCCATCCTCGAGTGGGATCACGTCAACATGAAGTTTCCCAACTATCCCGAAGCGGATCAGTACCTTTCCAGCGTCTACCGGGACGGGTGGTCGCTGTAGCAGAGCGCAACGGTTCTGCGGCAGGTGATCACGGCTTCGTACCTGCGAATGCTGCTTGCGGTTTCTGCCCACAGGGTTTTGCGGGTCGGCCAGTCCGGCCGGCCCGGGAACCCGGCCAGTGCGATCTGCGAGACCCGTCCGGCTGAAATGCACCTTAATTCAGAGCACAGCATGCGGTCCAAGACCGGTTCATGGTGGTGCCGTTATCGAGAAATGTAACCAGGCTGACAAAAGAATACGATGAGCGAAGAAAAACCCAAAGCAACTTGCGGAAAGAAAATCGACCGCCGGGATTTTTTGCAGGGATTGGCCGGTGTTCCGGTGCTGGGCGCCTTTGCCCTGGCGGCCTTGAAACAGGAATCCTATCGCCGTTCGCGCAAGGCGCAAGCGGTCGCTTCCGGCGCTGCGCAGGGCGGTGCGGCCGATCTGAATGTGGCCCTGCTGGGCGTTGGCGCCCAGGGCGATGTTCTGCTGAACTCGATGTTGAAAATCCCCGGTCTGCGCTTTCGCGCAGTCTGTGACATCTGGAGCGAGTACAATCTGCGCCGGGCCGCCAACCTGCTGAAAAAGTACGGCCACGAGGTCAACAGCTATGAAGACTATCGCGACATGCTGGACAAGGAAACAGGCCTCGATGCCGTGATCATTGCCACGCCCGATTTCTGGCATGCGGAACACACCGTGGCTTGCCTGCAGGCCGGATTGCACGTCTACTGCGAAAAAGAGATGTCCAACACCCTGGAAGGTGCACGGCGTATGGTGCAGGCCGCGCGCGCAACCGGCAAGCTGCTGCAGATCGGCCATCAGCGCCGCAGCAACCCGCGCTATATCTTCACCCACGATGTGCTGCTGCGGGAACTGAATCTCCTCGGCCGCATGGTCACCGCCGGCGGGCAGTGGAACCGTTCCGCAGCGCCCGATTTGGGCTGGCCGAAAAAATATGAAATTCCGGCCGGACGCCTGCGCCAATACGGTTTCAATTCCATGCACCAGTTCACCAACTGGCGCTGGTATAAAAATCTCGGCGGCGGCCCCATTGTCGATCTGGGATCGCATCAGATCGATGTTTTCAGCTGGTTCCTCGGCGTCAATCCCAAATCGGTCATGGCCAGCGGCGGCACCGATTATTACGACCCGGCGACCCACGAATGGTATGATACCGTGCTGGCCATCTACGAATACGAGACCCCCCGGGGCACCGTGCGCGCGCACTATAAAACCCAGACCACCAACGGCAGTCTCGGGTACTACGAGCAGTTCATGGGTGATCAGGGCACGCTGGTGCTGTCGGAATCCTCGCAAATCGGCGCCGTCTATCGCGAAAAGACCCGGGCCGGTTCGTGGGATGAGTGGGTGCGCAAAGGGTATCTCGGCGAACCCAAGATCATCGAAACCCGGGCGGATGATACTGCGCGGGATTCCCTGGATGTGCGCGAGACCATCTCGCCGGATGAACACAAGATCGCCCTCTCCTTTTTCGATCCCTATCACAAACCCCATCTGGAGAATTTCTTCAACGCCGTTCGCGGCCATGCGACATTAAATTGTCCGGCGCAGACCGGTTACGAAAGCGCGGTCGCGGTGCTCAAGGTCAATGAGGCGGTTGAGGCGAAACGGACGCTCTATTTCACCCCCGAAGAGTTTCATGTCTGAGGCGGGAACCTATCGCATAGGAAAGCATGTCAGATGAAAAATATTCAATTATCCCGAATCCAGTGGATCAGCCTGGTTGCCCTGCGCATGATCATCGGCTGGCACTTTCTCTACGAGGGGGTGGCCAAGTTGTTGAAAGGCAACTGGTCCGCCTATGGCTTCCTGATGGAATCCAAATGGATTTTTGCCGATCTCTTCCGCTGGATGGCCGGCCAGCCGGCTCTTCTGGAGGTGGTCAATGCCGCCAATATCTGGGGATTGATCCTCATCGGCCTCGGCCTGATGCTGGGCGCCTTCACGCGCCTCGCCGCGGCCGGCGGCATCCTCCTCATCGCCCTCTATTACCTCTGCAATCCACCGTTTGTCGGCTTGTTCTATTCCATCCCCGCAGAGGGTAATTATATCTTTATCAACAAGAATATCGTCGAACTGGCCGCGCTCGTGGTGCTGCTGCTCATCCCGACCCAACAGATGGCGGGCGTGGACCGGATTCTTGCCAAACTCCTGAAAAAATCACCGCGGAACCCGGCGTCATGACGGCACTCGATCGCAGAAGTTTTATCAAACGCACCACGCTGGGCGGCGCCGGCATCCTGCTCATGGCGGGATCCGGCAGGGTCGATATCCATGCCAGGCCGCTCGGCGCCAACGGCGACATTCGCATCGCCGTCGCCGGCCTCAACAGCCGCGGTTTTTATCTCGCGGAAAAATTCGCCGCCCTCCCCGGGGTTCGCCTCGTCGCGCTGTGCGATCCCGACGAAGAGATTCTGCAGCGCCAGGCGCTCCCCCTGGAGGAACGTTTCGGCAAACTGGCGCGCTATAAAGATATCCGCAAGCTGCTGGAGCAGAAGGACATCGATGCACTCGCCATCGCCACACCCAACCACTGGCACGCGCTGATGGCCATCTGGGCGGTGCAGTCCGGCAAAGACGTCTATGTGGAGAAACCCGTCTCACACAACATCTGGGAGGGACGCCGGCTGGTGGAAGCAGCGCGCCGCCACGGCCGCATCGTTCAGGCGGGCATGCAGTCGCGCTCCGACCCTGGCGTACACGAGGTATTTGAATATCTCCGGGAGGGGCACCTCGGCAGGATCAAATTGGCGCGCGGATTCTGCTATAAACGCCGCGCCAGCATCGGTCTCGCCCAGGGTCCGCAGCCCATCCCCGCCTCGATCGATTATGATCTGTGGAGCGGTCCGGCGCCCCTGCAGCCGCTGCGGCGGAAATCGCTCCATTATGACTGGCACTGGATGTGGGAAACCGGCAACGGCGATATCAACAATCAGGCCACCCATGAACTGGATATGTGCCGCTGGCTCCTGCGCCACAACCGCCTGCCTGAAAAGGTCACCAGTTTCGGGGGACGCTACGGCTATCTGGATGACGGCGTGACGCCCAACACCCAGATCGCCCTGTTCGAATACGATCCACCCATCCTTTTCGAGGTGCGCGGCTTGCCGCGCGCGGCGGCGGACCCTGCCATGGATGTCTACCGCGGTGTCCGTATCGGCATCGTCGTGGAATGCGAGAATGGCTGTTTTGCCGGCGGCAGCGGCGGCGGGTGGATCTACGATCGCGACGGACAACGCGTCAAACAGTTCGTCGGCGATGGCGGAGAAGGCCATCTCGCCAATTTCATCGCGGCGGTGCGCAGCCGCGATTCCAGGGTCTTGAATGGCGATATCCTCGAAGGTCATCTGTCGTCTGCGCTTGGGCACATGGCAAATATCTCGTATCGCCTCGGTCAGTCGCTGCAGCAGGATGCGTTACGGGGTGGCTGGGCGGATCATCCCCTTGTCAACGATGCCATCGCACGCTTTCAGGAACATCTGGCCGCCAATGGCGTTGAATTATCGGCCACCCCGGTCGTGTGCGGCCCGACGCTCGAATTCAAACGAAAACAGGAACTATTTAAAACGGATACGCCATTTGATATGGGGTACTGGGCCAACCAGCTCGTCAAGGATGCCTACCGGCTGCCCTATGTCATCGATGAAAAAGCCTGAAAAGATGCATGAAGGAGATGTAAAGATGTTACCAGCCAACCCATTCAAGGTGTTGATTCTGTTCGCTGCCATCCTGCTCTACGCCGGCGTGAACGTGACGGCCCAGGAACTGAAACCCATACCCCTCAAACTCCCCAAGGCGATGTTTGTCGGCACGCCGCAAAATATCAATGTGCCCAATCTGGAAAAACCACTGGGAAAGCCGCGTGATCCTTTTCTGGCGCCGGCGGGAACCGTCAATGTGGCCCTGAATAAACCGGTGACTTCCAGCGACGATATGCCCGTCATTGGCGAACTGGAAATGATCACCGATGGCGACAAGGAAGCGACCGATGGCAGCTACGTCGAACTGGGTCCCTTCGTGCAGCATGTCACCATCGACCTCAAGGCGGTACACACCATCTATGCCATCCTGCTCTGGCACTACCACAAACAACCCGTGGCCTACAACGATGTTGTCGTGCGGATATCCGATGACCCGGCGTTCAAGACCGGCGTGCAGACCGTCTTCAATAACGATCACGATAACTCGTCCAAGCTGGGCGCCGGCAAGGACAAGAATTACATCGAGACCGCGGAAGGCAGGCTCATCGATGCCAAAGGTGTGCAGGGGCGCTATGTGCGCTGCTACAGCAACGGCAACAGCCACAGCGATCTCAATCACTATATCGAAGTCGAAGTCTACGCTCTGCCGGCAAAATGAGCGCCGGAGAAGGACGGCATGCTGAAAAAAGGGAACTATACCGCGCTGTGGTGTGCCGTCCTCATTCTCGCTGCAGCCGTGCGGCTGCCGCAGCTCTCCCACCGTCCCATGCATACCGACGAGGCCGTCCATGCCGTCAAGTTCGCAGAACTGCTGGAGTCGGGCTCGTATCGCTATGACAGCAACGAGTACCATGGTCCCACACTCAATTATTTCACGCTTCTCCCCGCCTGGTTGCGCGGCCAGGAAACCCTGACGGAGCTGGATGAAACCACCCTCCGGCTGGTGCCGGTTTTCTTCGGCCTTTTACTCGTCCTGTTGCCACTTCTCCTGCAGCCCGTCATCGGCAGTCGCTCTGCGCTGGCGTCCGGCATGTGGATCGCCCTCTCCGCCCCGCAGGTCTTTTACAGCCGCTATTACATTCATGAAGTTTTATTTGTCTTTTTTGCCATGCTGCTGGTGGGTGCCTCCATGCGCTATTTCCGGACCCGGCACTGGGCATGGAGTGTGACGGCCGGCGCCGCTCTGGGATTTCTGCATGCCAGCAAAGAGACCGATCTGCTCATAGCGGCGGCTGCCGCTGGCGCCCTGGCAACACTCTGGTTGCTCAGGCGCTTCAAACCATCCTGTCCCTCGTGGTCGCATGCACTCCTTTTCAGCGGCACCGCGTTCCTGATTTCTTCCACCTTGTTCACCTCTTTTTTTGCCAACCCCGCCGGGATAGGGGATTCCTTTCGCACTTACACCACTTACATGGCGCGTGGCGCCGGCGAGTCGCTGCACCTCTATCCCTGGTACTATTATTTGCAGCTGCTATTTTTCTTCAAACCTGCCACAAACCCGCTGATCAGCGAAGCCTGGCTGCTCCCCTTTGCAGCGATCGCCATCCTCACCACGCTGCGTAAGGGTGAAGAAAATGATTCGCTGCGTTTCCTGGTCCTGTTCATGTTTTTTCTTGCCTTGATCTTTTCCGCGCTGCCCTACAAAACCCCATGGAATCTGCTCGTTTTTCACTATGGTTTTTTACTGCTGGCGGGTTACGGGAGCGTCCGGGTGCTGCAGAGAGAGGGACGGAAACGCCGCTGGGGTGTGGTCTATCTCTTCCTGGCTTTGGCAGGCATCGGCATTCAATCGATCTGGCTGAATTATTTCCGCGATTCCGATCCCGTCAATCCCTGGGTCTATGCCCATCCGGGGCCGGATCTCAAGCGCGTTTCGGATCTGGTCGAAAGCGCTGCACTTTCAAGTCCGCACGGACTCGATACGCCGGTGGAAGTCGTCGTGCCCGGACACGGCTATTGGCCGCTGCCATGGACGCTGCGGCGGCTGCGCCAGGTGGGGTGGTACGACCAGGTGGAGCTGCAGCAGCCGCCCGGAGAGATCATCCTGACGGTGCCGGAGGCGGAAGCCGCTCTGGTGCAGAAACTCTACGTTCTGCCGCAGCCCGGCGAGAAACACCTCTACGCCGGGTTGTGGCATGAGTATGCGGAACTGCGCCCCGGGGTCGAGATACGCGGCTACATCCGCGCCGAATTGAAAAACGGGATAAACCCGGACCTGATGCCATGATGATCACCATTGAGCCATCCGGAGCGGACGCCTCCGTGCCTGTGCATCGCTTCTCGCACCTTGCCATGGCGGCCCCCTTCGAGATTCGCATCCGGCACGCCGATGGCGCCTACGCCGCTCAGGCCGCCTGGGATGCCTTTGCATTGCTTGACCGGCTGGAACAGGAATTCTCCCGCTACATCGATAGCAGCGATGTCTCGCAATTGAACGCTCTGCCTTGCGGTGAACTTTTGGTGCTGGGAGAGGCGGCCTATGCCTGCCTGTGCCAAGCCCGGGTCTTTTACGAGGCGACCGGCGGCGCATTCGATGTCACGGCGGGCGCCTTGAAGGATCTATACCGGCCTGAGCGTTCATTTTTGCGGTGCGGTTTTCAGCGCAGGCGGCAAGTGACCGGCATGCGCCATATTCACCTCGAAGAGGGCTGGCGGGTGTGGAAAGAGGCGCCGGTGCAGGTTGATCTCGGCGCCATCGGCAAGGGTTTTGCGGTTGAGCGCATGGCGGAAAGGCTGCTGGAATGGCAGATGGGTGATTTTCTCGTTCACGGCGGTGCCAGTTCGGTGGCTGCGCGGGGGTGTGCGCCTGGCCGGACGGGTTGGCCGGTGACGCTGCGCCACCCCGTGCGGCCGGAGACGATCCTGGAACAGCTCGAATTGCGCGACCAGGCCATGGGCGCTTCCGGACTGCAAAAGGGCGAACATATCATCGATCCACGCACGGGCAGAGCGGTGCACGGCGTCGCAGCAGCATGGGTGCGGGCCGGTGACGCCGCGACGGCCGATGCATTGTCCACGGCCATGATGCTCCTGTGCCGCCAAAAGGCGGAGCAATTGGTGACGGGGCAAAAAGGATTGGGCGCATTGGTGATCTATGATCCGGAAGATGCGGGAGAAGTGCTGCGATTGGGAATGGACGGGCATTGAGGAGGGGACGTCTAAAAGGCCCGATAGCGCGGGGCCCAAAGAAATCCACTGCAGATCATTACGAACTTTTTATCAGAATAATCGATTTTAGTGCTTTTGCACGGAGTCGCCTCGGCCTCTCTGATGGAGTATGAAGATAATTCCATGCCCGAAAAGACGCGTGCCGAGGCACAGAGCCATAGAGGGGAAAAATTGCACCGCGACGCCAAACTGGCAGCCGCATGGCCCGCGTCCGGGTCGGAACGCCTGACAGATTGGGAAGGCGTCATTTTTCCGTTTTCCACTCCCGCCGTAATCGCCTCTTCAACGAAAATGCTTCCCGGATCAGAATGAACGGCATCCAGCGCAATCGCAGGCGGCTGTCCGGATCGCTCGTCCAGGTCACCGGGAATTCACACAGGCGGTATCCGGCATGCCGGGCGCGCAGGATGGTCTCCGCATCGAAGAGAAAGCCATCGCTCGCGCAGGCGCGATAGAGCGAGCGTCCGATTTCGCCCCGATAGACTTTCAGTCCCGCCTGTGTATCGGAGAGATCGCGTGGCAGGCCCAGACAGCGCGAGAAGAGCTGGCGGAACAGCCATGCGGAGATGCGCCGGGCCGGTGAACGTTTGCGCACGATGACGCTGTGGGGGAGCCGGCGCGACGCATGGGCGATGTCACAGGCGCCGCGTTGGATCAGCTGCATGCCGCGCATGATTTCTTCCCAGGGAATGCAGCTGCCGCTGTCGATAAAAAGAATGATATCGCCGCTGCTCTGCATCATGCCCTGGCGCACCGCATGACCCTTGCCGCGATGCGGATGGAGCCGCAGCACGCGCACCGCACAAAGGTCGGCAACGGGCGAGGCCGCGGCGGTAGCGGCGGTTGCGTCCTGGCTGCCATCGTCCGCCACAATAATTTCACCGCGCAAACGGTGCTGCTTCAAAAAATCCGCGGCCCCGAGCAGATCATTCCCGATCTTGCGTTGCTCGTTATAGACGGGAATGACGATGGAAAGATCGATCATTTTGACAGAGCCGGTTATGATGTCAGAGCGGCTTACAGTTCCTTGACGAAAATATTTTTGAAATAGACGGTTTCATCGTGACCGTGGTTCTGCAACCCGATGTAACCCGCCGGGGCAAAGGATGAAATTTTGCCGCTGGGTTTCGCCTGCCAATCCACGATTTGAATGCCGTTCAGCGCCACGGTTATGCGATCGCCGATGAAGGAAATTTTGTAATGATTCCATTCTCCGGTCTCGCTGAAAGCCAGGGCGCCGGGGGCCACGGCATCATAGACCGAGCCGGTGGTATGGATGCCGCGCTGCGAATCATCGATCTGGATTTCAAAGGATTTGTAGATATAGTCGTCACTCACCGGCATTTCCGGAACGCGGAGAAAGATGCCCGAATTGGCCCACAAGGCATCGCATTTGTAATCCAGTTCCAGGATGAAATCCTTGTACATCTTTTTGCTGAACCATAGCAAGCCCATGCCGCCACGGGTGCTGAGAACGCCGCTCTGCTGATCGAGCTCAAAATGGCCCGGACCATAGTGGTTCCAGCCATGTTTATGATACCTGCCGCCCCAGCGCGGCAGCAACTGCTCATACGCCTCGAAATAGGTGATGCTCTTGACGTACGCAAGTCCCCTGGCGATATTGGGGGAGGGATTGGCCGATTCGTCCTCGCGTTCATGTTCGATGGAAAGATAGCCGTCGTAATCGAGGCGCGTCAGTTCCTCGAGGATGCCTTTGATGTTGGCTTTGCCGCTGCCGAAGGGCACATCCGCAGCGTTTTTGGCGTCGTTGAACAAGTCCAGATCCTTGAGATGCGCGTGAATGATGCGGCCGCGCAGCAGTGCCATGGCCTTGAGCGGTTCCCAACCCGAGCGCATCCAGTGGCCGGTGTCCATGCCCGAACCGATGCGATAATCCAGTCCCTTGACCTTGTCCAGAACCGACTGCGGCAGGGCAAAACGGCTCGGCAGGGGATGGTTGTGAATGGAGACCTTGATGTTGTATTCCCTGACCATCTTTTCCAGAGGCTGCCAGTTCCGGAAAGCCGGTTCGGTGTTGATCACCTCGATACCCATCTGACGCGCAAAATCGAATACGGCGCGCATCGATTTCTCCGTGCTGTCAAAGTTGACCACGCCATAGGCCACCAGTTTCAGTCCCTGTCTGACGAGTTCATTTTTTGCCCAGGTCTTGTGTTCCTCGCTCATGGTGTGTGAAAAGACCACTTCCCTGGGCAGGTCGGGGCGGAGGCGCTGGCCGGGATAGGCCTCGATGTAGTGAATGCCCAGGGCTTTGGTTTTTTCCAGAGCCTCGGCAAAGCTGAACTTGCGAAAGGTATAGGTCTGCATCGCGAATTTCATCTTCTTGATGCGAACGGGCTGGTTGGTGTCTGTCTCAGGCTGTGCATCAACGGGCATGCTCGTCATCAAGATCACTCCCAAAAGAAAAATCTTTATTATTTGTTTCATGATTCAAAACTCCTTTGCGTTATTTTTTCTTGCCGGGATTCCATAGTCCGCGGGCCACAGCGGGAATATAATCATCCAGTCCCGGCGGCGGGAAGGGCAGGGTCTTTTCCTGTTCCGCGCTCATATAAGCCGTCATCAGCAGCTCGGTGACATTCAGTCCGTCTTCAAAGGTTTCATCGGGACGACGGCCGGCGAGAAACGCCTCCACCATGTGGCGGTCCTCGACGTCATAGCCGTATTCGTTGCCTTCGTTGGAGACCACCGGCATCAGGCCCATCTCGGCGTTCTGTTTTTCGACCAGATCCTCACCCGACTTGCCCGCCACCTCGCGGCTGAAGAAGACCTTCAGCCCGGTGTCGAGGGTATTGATCTGCATCGAATATTCGGGTCCCAGCAGCTCCATCGAGAGGCGCAGTCCCGCGCCCACATAGCACCACGATGTCGTGGTTTCCACCACGATCTGATGGCCCTCCTGGTCGCGGTATTCGATCAGGGAACGGGCGAAATCTTCGGATGGACGGTTGGCATAGTCCAGTTTACCCTGACTGAATTCGCTCAGCCATTTGGCATATTCCGGGCGCTGCCATTTGAGACAGTTGGTGTAGGCTGTCACCTTGACGGGGATGAGATCGTTACGCGGGGCGCCCGGCGGCGTCAGCAGGTAGCGGGCGGTCTCGACGGAGTGGCACATCATATCGTTGAGCACGCCGCCGCCCTGAAGCTCACCTTCCCAGAACCACGGCATGTGCGGGCCGGAATGCTCTTCGGACGCGCGGGCGAGGTAGGGCCGGCCGGTGGCCGCGGCGCCGCGCAGCCAGACGATGTCGCGGCCGCGGATCACCGCGGGCGAAAAGACCTGATTCTCGAGATAGCCATCGAGGAGATTGGCTTTTTTCGCCAGTTCCACCATCGTTTTGGCTTCGCGGACGTTACGGCCCAGCGGCTTTTCGCAGGCGATGCCGATGAGCTTGCCCTTGCCGCTGCTGACGGCGTTGGCGATCTCTTCCATGATCTCGACGCGGGTGAAATTGGGCGCGCAAATCCAGATGGCATCGATGGCGGGGTCCGCCACCATGTCGGTCACCGATTTGAAAACCTTGCCTTCGCCCAGATTCAGCTCCTTGACCAGGGTTGCCGCTTGTTCAGCTTCGGCCGTTGTCCTGGCGACGATGCCATTGATGTCGGCGTTGCGCACGCCCACCCAGGAACGGATGTGGAACTGCGCCACAAACCCGCCGCCGACAAATCCAACCCCTAAAACTTTTTTTGCCATGTTATACTCCTCTGACTTCATCAATCCATTTGCAGTGTAAAATATCAAAGCTTGATAACCAAGTTCCCCCTCCTCTGGCGATTGTTGAGAAAGGCAGATCAACCCCGGGTGTCGCGTTTTTTGCGACCCCGGGGTTCCATAGAGGACGGTTTTTATTGACAGGTTGCATGCAGAGTTGCTGCAAAAAACGCAGCACCATTCTTTTTCATCCCTTTTTCATCCGCCCCTGACAAGAGGAACAAGGTGAGGGGAGAAAATGCCCAGTTATTACTGGATGCAATATACCGTCACACTATTTTGCAGCCTTTTTCGGTGCGGTCTCGGTCTTGAAAAACGCCATGAATGCTACGGCACAGAGAATGGTCAGCACACAGGGTACAATAAACACGTTGGTCCAGTTGGTGATGCCATCCACCGTATAAATGGATTTGATCCAGCCGGCGAAAAGACTGCCGACATAATTGCCGACGCCGTAGGTCACCAGGGTGATGAAGCTCTGCGCCGAGTGGCGGATATCCTTCGGGGCGATGGTGTCGAAATAGATAAAGGCGGCGGCGAAGAAAAACACGAAACAGAAACCGTGCAGGGCCAGGGAAGCGATGACCAGCCAGGAGGGCGTGCCGATGGCGAAAATAATGTAACGCAGCGGCCAGGCGAGGATGCCGACGGTCAGTACTTTGCGAATGCCGTACTTGGGCAGGGCCCAGGGCAGGGTGAACGCCAGCACCAGGATTTCCGCGACCTGGGCGATAACCATCACCGCGGATATGGAGTTGGAGGAGATGCCGATCCGGTCGGAGACCAGAAAGGGTGCGGTCAGGATATAATAAAACATCAGTTCGGTGGCCACCACAAAGGCGATGATGGTGAAGACGAGGACGTTTTTATCCTTGAGCATTTTCAACGCTTCAAGAAACGCCCAGGGTTTGGCGCTGTCCACACGCGGCGGTGTATGCGGCAGGGTGAAGGACTGCAGGCCCATGATGAGGGAAAAGATGCCGGCGAGAAGCAGGGTGTCGGCGCCCGGCGCCGCACCGATATAGCGCCAGCCGGAGAGAATCAGTCCCGCGGCGATCCAGCCGATGGTACCCCAGACGCGCACCTGACCGAACTCTTTCTCGGAATCTTTCATGTTGATAAAAGCGACCGAATTGGTCAGCGCCAGGGTGGGGGCGTAGAGCAGCGAGTAGAGCAGCAGCATCCACATCATCGCGTTGTAATCACTCAGCCGCGAGGTGTAGATCAGCAGGACGCCGCCGATGAGCTGCAGCACCGCGATCATCTTTTCACTGGAGAAGTAGCGGTCTGCGATCTGTCCGCCGATGAAGGGCGAGATGATCGTGGCCAGCGGCAGCAGGCTGTAGATGACGCCGATCTGAATGCCGTTGAAGTGCAGGGTGTTCTCGAGATAGGCGGAGAGCACGGGCGACCAGGCGCCCCAGATGGCGTACTGCAGAAACATCATGATACCCAGACGCATTTTGACGCTCATGAAAACCTCCACAGATGGGGTGAATGTCAGACCTTTTCACATCGAACTGAACGGCAGGAAAGCCACTCGGAAAGTTCACAATGCGTCAAGATAAAAGTTTTTTGGGCGAGATGCAAGAAGTTTGTTCCTGGCGCTCACGGGCAAACGCATGCCACGGCCGTTGATCCGACAGGAGGAATCGGAGCTGCTGGTGCGAGCGCCGGCTGTGCGGATGAATTTCGCTTTGCGATGGTGATTTTCAGACGCGCTGCGGAAATTTAATGGGCATCCGGGCTGTTGCATGAGTCAATGATGCTCCGCGGCTGCCTGAGCGCCAAATAATCGGCAGATATTTGAAGAAATCAAGGAACTTGTCTTCTTTATAGACGTCTATTTATCATATTCGCACAAATCGATCATTGCGTACGTACCCTGTCACCTAATCCGGAATCGTATCCCTTATGAAAAAGAAATATGTGGTTATAGCCGGCGTCGTCGTTGGCTTGCTCTTGCTCTACCGTATCGCTGTGCTCGTTTTCAGCAGCGCCAAGGAAACCGCTCCGCGCGGCGGCCAGATGGCCATTGCCGTGGAGATCGATTCCATCCGCTATGAACCGATTCAGGAAATCCGCCGGTTCAGCGGCTCGGTGCATCCCATCTACCAGTACATCGTGGCGCCCAAGGTCAGCGGACGCCTGCTGCGCATCAACAAGCGCATCGGCGACTGGGTGCGCAGCGGCGAAATGATCGCCCTCATCGATGATGCCGAATATCAGCAGGCGGTGCGCGAAGCCGAAGCCAACCTGCGCATCGCCGAATCCTCTCTGCTGGAAGCCAGGAGCCAATTTTCCCTGGCAACCCAGGAGCAGGAGCGCGCCACGCAGCTGCAACAGAAGGGCATTGCCTCATCCGCCGAACTGGATGCCGCCAACACCAATTTCATAGCACAGCAGTCGCGGCTTGAACTGGCCCAGGCGCAGGTGGAACAGCGCCAGGCCGCCCTGAAATCGGCGCAAATCCGTCTCAGCTATACGACCCTGACGGTCGATCAACCCGGATTCATCGGCGAACGCTATGTGGATGAAGGCGCCCTGCTCTCGCCCAACGCGCCGGTGGTCTCTGTGGTTGGTATCGACCGGGTGATCGTTCGCACCACCATCATCGAAAAAGATTACGGCCGCATCGTCACCGGACAGACGGCCAGCGTGCAGGTCGATGCATACGCCTCTGAAGCCTTCCCGGGCCTGGTGGCGCGGATTGCACCGGTTCTGGATGAAGCTTCACGCGTCGCCAAGATGGAAGTCGAAGTGGATAACAGCAGCCGCATCCTCAAACCCGGCATGTTCGCCAAGGTGTCCGTCGTACTGTCACACACTGATGACGCCCAGATTGTGCCCAGCAAAGCCATCATCGGCAAGAACGGCACCAGTCATCTCTATTTGGTGGATATGGAAAAGAGAGCCGCCAGAGAGGTGCCGGTGACCGTCGGTATTGTCAACGGGGAAAAAACGGAAATCGTCGCTCCCCGTCTCGACGGCTATGTCGTGACCCTCGGCCAGCATCTGCTCCAGGACGGCACGCCGGTTATTCTGCCCTCGGTGCGGCAGCCGGAGAGTGCCGGGTCCGCAAAGAATAAAAATTGAGTATAACCATCAGGAGTTGACGCCATGGCGTTTGTCAGCGGCCCCATTCGTCGTCCCATCATGACGACCATCATCTTTCTCATCATCATAACCATCGGCTTTATCGCCTTTTCGCGCCTCGCCATCGATCTCATGCCCGAGATCGTCTATCCCACCATCTCGGTATCGACCGATTACGGAAATGTCGGTCCGCAGGAGATGGAGGAACTGATCACCCGTCCTCTGGAAGAGACCCTGGCGGCGGTTCAGGGCGTCGAGGAGATCACTTCCACCTCGAGCGAAGGACGCAGCAGTATTCGCGTCTCTTTCGCCTGGGGGACGGATCTCGATGTGGCGACCAATGATATTCGCGACCGCATCGATCGCGCCATGGGCCGGCTGCCCGATGATATCGAGCGGCCACAAATCCGCAAATTCGACCTCTCGGCGATACCCATTCTCTTCATCGGCGTCTCCAGTGCCATGAGTCCCCTGGAACTGCGCCAACTGGTTGAGGACCAGGTCAAATACCGTCTTGAGCGCGTTCCCGGTGTCGCGGCGGTCAACATCTGGGGCGGATTGAACCGTGAGATACATGTCGCCTTGCACGCGGCGCAGATGAAAGCCCTTGGCCTTTCCACCGATCAAATCATCGCGGCGTTGCGCAGCGAAAACCGCAACATTCCGGCGGGACTGTACGAACGCGGCAATCTCGAGATTCTCATCCGCACCCAGGGCGAATATCGCAATCTCGATGAAATCCGCAATACCGTCATCACCACACGCCAGGGCACGCCGATTCAGATCAAGGATGTGGCGGAGGTCGTGGATTCCTGGCAGGAGGTGCGTTCCATCAACCGCCTCAATGGCAAGCCCGGTCTGCGCATGTCGATCAACAAGCAGTCGGGCGCCAATACGGTTGAGGTGTCCGATGCGGCCAAGAAGGAGATCGAACGCATCAATCAGGATATTCCGCAGATCGAGATGATTCCGACGATGGATACATCGGTCTATATCAGACAATCGATCAGTTCGGTGGGCAATTCCACCCTCCTTGGCGGCCTGTTGGCCATTATTATTCTCCTGCTTTTTCTCCGCAACCTCTCGAGCACGACGATCATCGCCACCGCCATCCCGATCTCCATCATCGCCACCTTCGGATTGATGTATTTCGGTGGCCTGACCCTCAACATCATCACCTTTGGCGGCCTGGCTTTGGGCATTGGCATGCTGGTGGACAGCGCCATCGTGGTGCTGGAGAACATCTACCGTCACCGCGAGAATGGCATGGCGCCATTGGAGAGCGCCCTGAAAGGCGCCAGTGAAGTCAGCGGCGCCATCATCGCCAGCACCGTTACCACCATCGTGGTCTTTTTTCCGGTGGTCTTCATCCGCGGCATGTCGGGCATCATGTTTCAACAGATGGCCTATGTGGTGGTTTTTTCGCTCATCTGTTCTCTCATGGTCGCGCTGACCCTGGTGCCCATGCTGTCATCGCGATTTCTGCGTTACCATCCGGTGCAGCACGGCCGCAAGATCAGCCGCCTGGAAAAAGTCTATGCCGTGAGTCAGGCGTTATTTGAGCGGCTGGAAAAGGCCTATTCGGAATTGCTGCAAAAAGCGCTGCGGCGCCGTAAATGGGTGGTATTATCGAC
>DCUM01000212.1 GCA_002327255.1 bacterium UBA2214
ATTCGTCGAGCATCAGATCGCCGACGACGAGGATTGTCTTCTGCCGCATCGCGGCAATGTACTCTCGAATGCGTCTTTCGCGCACAGCATGCATCTCCGTCATTTTCCGGTCAAACACTACGGTTGCTGCAGACTATTTTAATCAATATCCCACGAACAAGCAAGGCTTTTTTACATAACTTGATCATTTCCGGCAGATATCGCCCGGGAGTGGTCGCGGCAGTCAGTTGTTTTTGCTTGCTTTTTGATGGCTGAATGGGTATTTTATGCTCAATGATGAGACTCATTGACCGCCGGACGCAGAGATGTCCGCGCCTGGCCTCTTTGCCGTTGAAGGACATAGCTCGTTTTGAAATCATTTCTGCTGTCATCATCCGGGATAGAAAATATTTCCCGCGTACTCTCTCCTCTGCAGCGGTTGTGACCCCGGCGGTTGCCCATTCGACTTGCAATCATCGCCCTTTTCACACATCGTCATCTTGTAATCAACCGCCGGCAAAGGTGTAACCACAGACCCTCTTTCCCACAAGGAATCATAACCATGAAAAAATGTATCTCTTTGTGCGCGCTCCTTTTTCTGCTCCATGCTCCGCTTTTCGCACAGACGGTGCGGGTGATTCAGTCGCAGTCGCTGAGTCTGCCCCTTCCCGGGTATTATCCGCAATTTTCGCCGGATGATGACAAGGTCTATTTCACCTCCAGCAATTACCAGGGATTGTATGAATACGATCTCAGCCGCGGCGTTGTGCGCACGCTCAGCGAAGATCCCGGCGCCGGATATCATTTTCAAATTTCGGCCGACGGCAGCAGCATCGTTTTCCGCTCCGATAACTTTGATCTGCCGAAGAGACGCTCCGCGATCA
This sequence comes from bacterium UBA2214, assembly GCA_002327255.1. Taxonomy (GTDB): domain Bacteria; phylum Zhuqueibacterota; class Zhuqueibacteria; order Residuimicrobiales; family Residuimicrobiaceae; genus UBA2214. The sequence goes on from DCUM01000212.1 coordinate 864, forward strand.
TTTCCATGAATCTGGAAAAGCAATCCAGTCAGGTTATCGAAGCCCTGGCGCGCGAGGTGTCGCCGCCCGCTCTGACCCATGAAGGCACGCTGTGGTATACGGTTTCCAGCCGCCTGACCGGACTCACCATGGCCTCTTCCAGTTTGCGCAGGATGTCATCGAGCCAGGATCCCGTCCTTTTCATCGAGGATCAGAAAATGGCGCTCTATGCCAAACACGGCAAAAAAATCCTCGATCCCATCCCCGGGGGCAGCTATTTCTGGCAGTCCGTTTCTCCCGACAAGCAGAAAATCCTCTTCACGGAAGCGCGTAGCGGCACCCACATCGCCGATCTCGAGGGCAATATTCTCTTGTCATTGGGAAAAGCCCACGCGCCGCAGTGGTCCCCCGACGGTCAGTGGATCTGCTATATGGATGACCATGATAACGGCCTCTATTTCACCGCCTCGGACATCTACATCGTCTCGGTCGACGGCAAGACACGGCTTCCCCTGACCGCGGCGGAAAATCGCATCGAGATGTATCCCGGTTTCAGCAGGAAATCGGCTGAGAAAATCGTCTATCATACCGACTCCGGTTCCATTCACATCCTCGAATTTCGTATTGAAAGGTGATAAAACCATGAAACGGATAGCCATCCTCTTGTGCCTGTTCGCCGTGGTGGCCGGGGCCCAGGATTTCAGCGGCATCAAGATATATGTCAATCCCGGTCATGGCGGCAACGATCCGGCCAACGACCGCTACATACCGGAGACCGGCTTCTGGGAATCCGAAGGGAACCTCACCAAAGGCCTCTATATCCGCGATCTGCTGCAAAAACACGGCGCCCAGGTCATCATGTCGCGCGTCACCAACTTTGAACGGGATGATCGCAGTCTCTCCGCCATCGCCGCGGAAGCCAATGCCAATCAGGTCGATTTCTTTCACTCCATTCACAGCAATGCGACGGGAACCGCCACCAAGGCCAACTACACGCTGATGCTCTTCCGGGGCTATGACACCCAGCCGGTCTTTCCCGCCGCCAAGAGCATGTCGCAGATCATGGTGGCGGAAATTAGCGCCGCCAACCGCACGGTTCCATCGACCAATACCGTGCGCGGTGACTGGTCTTTCTATACCAGTTGGGGCGACAAGGTCGGCCTGGGTGTTCTGCGCACGCTGATCATGCCGGGCGTCCTCTCGGAAGGCTCCTTTCACGACTATATTCCGGAATCCTTTCGCCTCACCAATCTGGGCTATCGCAAGCATGAGGCGGTCTCTTTCCTGAGATCCTGGATCCGCTATTTCAATACCAGCCCCTTGATTTATGGCACCGTGGCCGGCATTGTCCGCGACCCGATCAAAAATGTCGCTTATACCTGGCTCAGCGCGCAGCCGGACGATGCCAAGATGGCGGTCAACCACATCACCGTGCGCCTCGAGCCCGGCGGGCGCATCTACCAGGGCGATGCCAACCATAACGGATTTTTCTTTTTCGATTCCGTGGCCAGCGGTGACTATACGCTGCATGTCTCGGCGCCGGGCTATGCCCCCGATTCGGCGCTGGTTTCCGCAAAAGCCAATCAGGCGAATTTCTGCGATTTTTTCGCCATCAACACCGCCCCGCCCCATATTGCCTCCTATACACCCGCAGATCCCGGCGACAGCGTCCGCATCAGCACCGAGGTCACCATACGGTTCACCAACACCATGAGCACCGCCAAAACCGAGGGTGCCTTTCACATCACGCCGCCCGTGGAAGGCGTTTTCACCTGGCAGGATTACGATCAGGTCATGAGTTTCACGGCGTCGCGACATTTCGATCCGCAAACCACCTACCGGGTCACCATCGATACCAACGCCGTCAATAAACTCGACGCCTCCATCGATTCGACCTTCTCCTTCGAATTCACCACGGATTCCATCGGCCGTTTCGTGCTCGAAAGCTCCTACCCCAATGCGGAGCAGAACAGCGCCTTGAGCACGACGCTGCAGGTGCGCCTCATATTCAACCAGCCCGTCGTCACGGCCAGCGTCAGCGGCAATCTCTATGTGGAGGATGCCAACGGGGCGCGCATTCCCCTGGTGCGCGCCAAAGTGACCCAGGAAGGCGGGAAAGGCAGGATTCAATTCGAACTGAAAAACACCCTGGCCCATGGCAGCACCTATAAAATTGTCGTGTCCGAACTGGTGCGCAGCAATTATAATATCCGATTGGTGGAAAGGCTGGAGATCCCGTTTACGACCGAGCCGGTCACAATGGCGCTGGATCATCTCCTTGACCCATTCGATGCGATCACGCAGTGGCTGGCACCGGCACTCCATCCCGCATCGGAGGGAGTGGATAACGCCACCACCAAGATCAGCGCGGTAACGGATCGTGTTGTATCGAAAAATAGTGCCATGAGGCTGAACTACGCTTTCACGGGAGACAGCGGCCGGGTGGCCCTGTTCCGGCAGCAACCCCTGGCACTGACGGAAATAACGCCGGCATCCAATCTCGGCATATGGGTATTCGGGGATTTGTCGCATAACGAGCTGGCTTTCTGTTTCTCCTCGCCCGCGGACTCGCTCATCCTCATCGCGATGGATACGCTGGATTACAGCGGCTGGAAATTGCACTGGCTGGATGTGCAGCAGATAGCGGCAGAGACGGATTATTTTCTCGGTGTGATGATCCTGAAAACGGAAACGGGCCTGCGCGCCGGGGAACTTGGATTTGATGATTTGAGCAGCGGCCAATTGACCGGGGTGACAAATCGTCCCGAGCCCCTGCATCCGGAAATATTGACCCTGCAGCAGAATTTTCCCAACCCGTTCAATCCCGCGACCACGATCCGCTTCAATCTGGCGCGGGAAGAAAAGATCACACTCAGTGTCTACAACCTCTGCGGCGAGAGGATCAGAACACTCATCGGCAATGAGAACCACAAGCCCGGCGAACACGCCGCGGTATGGGATGGCAGGAGGGACGATGGCCGCTTGGCGCCCAGCGGGGTCTATTTCTGTCGACTGGTCAGCGCTTCGCAGAATCGGAGCAAAAAGATGACCCTGATCAAGTGATCAGGGTTTTGACGAAACCAGCAAAGGGATGTGGAGCAGCGCTTCTTCAGCCGCGACCAGCGGGATGGTGACGGTTCCGATAAACCGTGGTGCCATCGTTGAATCAGGCGAAATGATGGCGGTGACAACGGCCTTCTCTCCGGGATTGAGATCATTTTTGCTCAGCCTCACCGCCACATGCGCATCAGATACTTGAGGCTGTCCCAGTTGAATGGCCTTGGCCGTGGTATTCTGCACCGTGACAGAGACCGTGTCTCTTCGTCCGCTCACACATTCGCCGAAGCGTATATATTCGGGTTCAACAGGGTAGGGGACCAGGATGTTCCCTGTGATGGCCAGCGTGACCTCTTGTGCAGCATGCGATGGCATCTCGACCGTTATGGTCTTGTGCTGTGCGCCCTTGCGGCCGCTGGTATTGAACTTGATATCGATGGCGCCCTCGGCGCCGGGCGCGACCAGGGTTGCAGAAACCATGGCCGCCGTGCATCCGCATGAGCTGCGCACTTTGCCGATCCGGATCGTATCCGCGCCCTGATTGACAAATTCAAAACGATGCGAGACGATACGCTTCTGCCTGACGGTGCCGAAATCAAACGTGGTCCCCGATTTCCACAGCAGATTTTGAGCGGACTCCGCCTCCCCCGTCTGGATACTCGTTGCGAGGATCAGCATCAGAAGTATTCTGTTGCATTTCATCCTGTCACCCTCCTGTTGGATTATTGTGGTGACGCGTTACAAATTCATTCGCCTGGCCCCCATCGGGCCAGGCATCTCAAGCGACGATTATAAAGGGTCATCTCACCGCTCTGTGAAAACCCGGCGGCAACGAGCCAGCGGGATGGTTGCAGGCAAGATCGATTCAGAACGGTTCGCTTTCAGGCCACAATGGCGCCACGCACCTGTGGCGGAAAATAAACAATTTTCGCTGTAGCGCGCCTGTCAGGCGCCTCAAAGAGCAGTCCTTGCAAATGGCGTGCCAGCAGCATGGGTGCGGTGGAAAAGAATAGCCTGATGCGAACGTGACGTCATTGTATGGTGTGCCAGTTTCAGGTGGACATTCGTGTATGCCCAAACATCATTTGAAAGGCAGATGGTTGCCGCTCGCCCTGTGCATGGTGTTGTTCGCTGACGCCCGGGCGGGGGACCCTGTACGCCTGGCCGCCGACGAATACGCCACAATCCGTGGACGGATTCTCGATCGCGCTTCCAGGGATCCTCTACCCCATACCAATGTCTTTCTCGCACATACCACGCTGGGGGTGATCACAGGGCTGGATGGCCACTTTCACCTCAAGCGCATTGCGCCGGGCACTTACCAACTGGTGGTCAACCGCGTGGGGTATCAAACGTTCACCCGCGAGATCACCCTGCAGCCGGGCGACGAACAGGTTGTGGAAATGCGCCTCGAGCAAAAAACCATCGATGGCGGAGAAGTTGAAGTGGTCGCATCGATCCCGAAAGTGTGGCGCTCGCAACTGCAGCGATTCAAGGAAGCTTTCATCGGTGAGACCAGCAACGGCCGCAAATGCGTAATCGAAAATCCGGAGGTGCTGCGTTTTGAGATCGAATCCGGCAGTTCCGATCTCATCGCAACATCGGACAGCACCCTGCACATCACCAATCATTCCCTGGGTTATCGCCTCTACGTCATCATCGATCAGTTCCGCTGGGGCCGGGTCGAAGGATTGTATTCCATCTATCCGCGCTTCGAGGAGCTTGAGGCCAGGGATGAAGAGGAGATGAAAAAATGGCGAAAACAGCGCCGGGCAACCTACTATGGTTCCTTCCGTCATTTCATCGCCTGCCTGGCGAATCGATCCGCCGAGATGGATGGCTACCAGATGTTCCTCAAGGAGATCCACGAGATGAACAACGCCCAGGGAACGCGCGTTTTCACGGATCAAATCGTATCCACCATGCCGGGCATGGGACAGCAGCTCCATTTTGACGGCATGCTCCAGGTCATCTACCGCGGCAGTGGCGGTGTCAGTTCCATCCGCCTCAAACAGAATCATATCATCATCAAATCGAGCGGAGAAATCTATCCGCCTCTTCATGCTGTGCTTTATGGTGTTTGGGCGAACCACCGTATTGCCGATATCCTGCCGCTGGATTATCACCCGCAACTGCTTCCCTGAGACAATGGCCTCCGCAATCGCGGGGCTTGGTGCGTACTTTTTATCATAAGCAGATTGAATACATAAAGGAGATTCGCTATGAAAAAAACAATTCTGGTGATGCTGCTGACGTTGCTATGGCTTTTTACCGCCTGCGAATTCAACAAGGATTTCATGGTCACCCTGCAAAAGGATTTTACAGTCCATTATAACGGGACCAGCTATGCACAGACAGGTGATGTCAATGGCAATGACTTTAGCGATGACTTTAAAAAGTATCGCGACGATCTCAAATCGCTGGAAATTGTGAAATTGACTTATATCATCTCCAATTTTACCGGTTCCGCCACGCAAAAAATAAACAGCGCCACGCTGGAGGTGGGAGATCCCGCAGGAAGCGCCTTGACCAATCTGGCATCCCTCAGCAATGTGCTCCTGGCGGCGGTGGCAGGCAAGGAAGAGGAGATTGTCGTCGATGCCAAGGGCGAGAACAAACTGGAAGATCTGCTTCTCGGCGATGAATCCAAAGCGCGTCTTGTCTTTTCGGGGACAGCCAATGAAGCGCCGGTGAAATTCACGATAAAGTTCAAAATACAATGCAAGGTGAAATACGAGAAAAAACTGTTCTGATAAAAAAAAAGCCCCTGAAAAGGGGCTTTTTTAATCACAATCCTTTTTTCCCGAGTATTTTCTCGATTTCGTCCATGGTTTTGTTCATGGCGCCCATGGCTTTTTCGAACGGTTCGGCGGTCGTCATGTCAACGCCGGCGGTTTTGAGCAACGCGATGGGATAATCCGAGCCCCCCGCTGCTATGAACTGCAAAAACCTCTCCACGGCACCCGCTTCCCCGGTGAGAATTTTCTGCGACAAGGCCGTCGACGCGGTGAAAGCGGTGGAATACTGGTAGACGTAATAGTTATAGTAAAAATGCGGAATGTACGCCCACTCCAGGGTGTAGAGATCATCGACAACACAAACACCCGCGTCATGCCCGTAATATTTTTTGAAAATATCACTGTACAAACGGGTCAGCAGCGCATCCGTCAAGGGCTCACCGCGCTCAGCCGCTTCGTGAATTCTCAATTCAAATTCGGCAAATTGCGTCTGCCGGAACAGCGTGCCCTTGACATGGTCGAGATAACTCATCAGAAGAGAGAGACGCACTTCATCCTCTTTTATGCGCTTCAGCATGTAATCGATGAGTAACGCTTCATTGAGCGTCGAGGCCACTTCGGCGACAAAAATGGGGTAATCCGCCTTTGGGTAGCTTTGCGTATTATTTGAAAAATGACTGTGCAAGGCATGCCCCAGTTCGTGCGCCAGGGTGCTGACGGCATCATACTGCCCATTGTAATTCATGAGGATATAGGGATGGACGTCATAGGCGGAGCCGTTTGAATAGGCGCCCGATCTTTTTCCCGTCGTGGGATAGAGATCGATCCAGCGATTGGCGAAGGCCTCATTCAAGACCTCCGTGTATGGCTTGCCCAAAGGTTTGAGCGCCGCCAGGATCATCTCTTTTGCCTCAGGATAGTCGTATTGCAGATCGACACCTTTGACCACCGGGGCATACAAATCACTATATTTCAGCGTATCAACGCCCAGCATGCGTTTGCGCAACTGCAAATAGCGGTGGAAGGTGGGCAGATTGCGATTGATATTATCGATCAAATTGTGATACACCGTGACGGGGATGTTGTTTTCATCCAGAGCGCTTTCCAGAGTGTTCGCATAATTGCGCGCCCGTGCGTAAAACATATCCTTTTTGAGGTTGGCATAGAGTTGCGCGCCGAAAGTGCGGCGGTACTGCTGCAGGGTGTTGAAAAAGGCCTCAAAGACGCGCTCGCGATCCTGCCGGTTGGGCAGGGCACGATAGCGGCCGTAACCCGCCTGGTCGACCAGCACTTCCGTGCCATCGCTGAGCATGACGGTCGGATAGGCAAGTTCTGCATTGCTAAAAATCGAGTAAATGGAGTAGGGCGCATCGGCCATGAGTCCGGCTTCGGCGATGAGCTTTTCTTCCTTTTCACTCAATTTGTGCGCCTTGCGGCGCTGAATATCGTAGAGATAGAGTTTATAGTCATCCAGTCCCTTTTCCTTCTGCAGAAAGAGATCGATCGTCTCCCCGGGCATGGCGGCAATTTCCGGCTCGATGAAAGCCAACTGCGTCGAAAAATCGACCGCCATTTGCGCCATCTCCTGCCGCATCGAGAGCGCGTCGGCGTCCCGTGTATCCTGGTCCGATAAAAGACCGGCATAGACGTAAAGCTGCGTAAAAGTTCGCGACCATTTGCTGCGCAGCTGCAGACAACCCAGCAGTTCGAGCGGCGATTGCGCCAGCTTGCCTTTATAACGAAGAATCGCGGGAAATTCAGCGCTGAGCCCGGCTTTGGTCGCCTTCCAGAGATCATTGGAGGCGTATAAATCGGCGACATTCCAGGTGTGCTCAACCGCCACATCGGCACGCTCTCTGGTTTGCGAAAGGAGAGCGGTTGCAATCGAAAACAGGGCACACATCATGAAAACCTCAAACTTTTTTATCATGGCAACTCCCAACCTGAAAAATTCATACAACACAAAGGCACAAAGGTCAAGGCGCACGAATTAAGTGATAAATATCATTCAATGAATTTAATTTCGTGTACCCGGTGCCAAAATAAAGGTATGAACCAGTTAAACCCGATCGAATTGTATTTAATTGATTTACAGACGTTGTTACCCGATTTTTGCATCATTCAGTTAAATTTTAACGAGTACAATATACGTAAAAATCTGGTACAAGACCATAAAAAAAGTGATCGATCATATGGTCGCCCCCACACCTGGCCGTGGCTCCGCCTGTTCGCTG
>DCUM01000197.1 GCA_002327255.1 bacterium UBA2214
TGCGACCAACGGTTTAGGAAACCGCTGCTCTATCCAGCTGAGCTATAGGGGCTCATCAGGTATTAAATTAGCATTTTTCGCAGAGAGAAGCAAAGGAAAAATTGTCGGGAACGCAATCGATCGAGACAACCAGGAATGAAGCCATTGCTCATTGGCAGATGCAGGCCAGGAACCCCTTGGTGAATGGGCCTGGTATGTCTCACTGTTCCTGCCAAGACGCGCAATGGCCTCTGCCCAGACCAAGGGCCGGATAGAATTTGGTGTTCTTCAAGCGCAGTAAAGATCACGTTTCAATGGCGGGGTTGCCCTGCTGTGCGGTGCCCGGCTAACCGGGCACCGCCATCCGCTCTGCTGCCATTCAGTCAGAATCCCCCTCCTGAAACGAACTTTGCGAAGCCTTTGAATTTGCTGGTTGATTTTTCCAGTAATATGAGTATCTTTATGCGTTGACAAGTCTTCAACAATATACAGCGAAATGCAAGAGACCGATTCAGAGTGCCTTGCTCAACAGATCAGACGGGGAGACCATGCCCAAAGCAGAAAACGAGACGGCCGGTGTCGAATTATCCATCCTCATGCCCTGTCTGAATGAGGCGCAGACCCTTGCGGATTGTATCCGCAAAGCCGGACGCTTTCTCACTGAAAACAACATCACCGGTGAAATCCTCATCGCGGACAACGGCAGCACGGACGGATCAATCCCTATGGCCGAGCAAGAGGGGGCCCGTGTTGTTTCAGTCCCCCTGCGAGGTTATGGGGCGGCGCTGGGGGGCGGGATTGAGGCAGCCCGGGGGCTGTATGTGATCATGGGAGATGCCGACGGCAGCTATGATTTCTCCGCCCTGGGTGAGTTTGTGAACAAATTGCATCAGGGATATGATCTGGTCGTGGGAAACCGCTATAAAGGCGGCATTCGCCCCGGCGCCATGCCGGGGCTGCATCGCTATCTCGGTAATCCCTTGCTGAGTGGACTGGGGAGGATATTATTCCCTTGCGCCATCCATGATTTTCATTGTGGACTGCGCGGATTCAGGCGCGATGCCGTCATCGGTCTGGAACTGACCACTACCGGCATGGAATATGCCAGTGAAATGATCGCCAAAGCAGTCATTTACAAGCTCAGGATGACCGAAATCCCCACCATCCTCCATCCCGACGGCCGCAACCGCCGCCCCCATTTGCGAACCTGGCGTGACGGCTGGCGCCATTTGAAATTTATGGTGCTGTTCAAAGTGCGCTGGCCGCTCTTTACCCGTGGCAGGCACCAGCAAAAAAGATGATCCAGCTCCGCTCCTGATATTACCCCGAACCGAACACTTTTTTGAGAATTTCGGTCACCCGTGCCGCGGGATCCTCGCGGATTTTTTTCTCTTCCTGGCCGACGAGATGGAACAGCCCTGCCAATGCCTTCTCGGTGACGTATTGCTCCAGATTGGTATTGACCCGAGGTTGTCCGGAACCGATGGTGAGGGTATTGTAAGCAGTCAGCAGCGGCGTCCAGTACCTGGTGACATCGACGGTCTGCAGGGCATTTTTGACCACCGGCGTGAATTCACTGACCAGGGCGCTCTGCGTCTTGCCTTGCAGATAGAGCGTGGCGGCATTTTCGCCGCCCTGGAGAATTTTTCTGGCATCGGTGATCGTCATGCCCAAAATGGCATCCTTGAAAATGGGCAGCGCTTTTTTGGAAGCCTCCTCCGCGGCGCGGTTGAGCGATTTTTCAAAATCGCTGACCAGGCTGCTGAACCCTGCCCCCGCCACGGCATCCTTCACCCTGATCGCCTCTTGCGGGAATGGGATGCGGATGACGCTATTCAGATAAAAGCCATCGGTTTTGGATGCCAGCGCGGCCGAATTGGTGGCCCCCACGGTGAGCGCTTCCTTGAGACCGGCGATGATTTCCTCGGTCGTGAGTCCGCCGCCTGACGCCAGGACGGAGCCAATTTCCGGAAGCATGGAGACGACTTGGGCACAGCCGGCCAGCAGGAGACCGGACAAGGCAATGACTGGAACAATCTTTTTCATCAGAGTTTCCTTTCACGGATCCGAGGATGAAGCCCTCATGAGAAAATCGCACCGGAGTAAGAACTCCGGTGCGATCGCAAGGGCGCCCAGATGAAATGGTGCTGAGGGCACAAGGGAGAGAACGCAAATGAGCGGGTTCGATCCCTGATTATTTCGCCTTGATGTCCATTACATCAAGAATCAACAGAATGCCGGTTTGAACAGGTTCCGGCGATCCTTGTGTTCTCAGCGATTACTGAATATTCAGGTTCAAAACAGGGCTTGCTAGAAATGGAAATCGAGTGACAAGGACCAATTGGAAATGCCCATCACGGTAGTGGCGCCCCCCTGCCAATCTTCGGAATCGTCACCCATCTTCATTTCGCCGCTGGGCTTGAAGGAGGCATAGCCCAGTTTGTACTCGAAATCAAAACTGAAATTTTTCCATGGATAAAACTGCACGCCCAGCAATCCGGCAACAGCCATGCCTTTGTAGGAGGTGGTTTGTTCCATCTTGGCATCTTCATTTTTTGCAGTGGCGCTGAGCGAGCCATAATACAACTCTGCGCCGGTGTAGACAGAAACGCCGGTGACATTGGCGAGATGTTTCTGAATACCACCGGAAATGCCCATCATGGAATTGGTATGGCTGATGTTGCCGTCTTCATCCTCATCGCTCTTGACCTGGCCGAAGGCGAGACCGAAGCGCAGGGCCATATCGTCATTGAGATAGTACAACCCACCGATTCCGGGGGCGTAGAGGAGAGAGGAGTTGAGATTGGGATGTCCCATGCTCCCAACCAGTTCATCGGAACCTTCACCGCCCGCGAAAACGGAAGAGAGGCCGCTGAGCAGAATGCCTCCCATGCCATTGAAACTGAAAAAGATCGCCCGATCGCCTTGCTGCGTTTTCGGTTTGATATCATCTGCCGCCTGGGCAAATGAAACCATTAAAAGGGCAATGAACAGAGCCAATAGCACTTTCTTCATGACAGCCTCCCATGTTTTGGATTCATCTTTGCATTTATTTAGTATGGCCACCGTGGGTTGTTTCGATTTCTCGAGAGTACACGATCCGTTCGCAACACGACACCGCCTCCGCCGGTGTCCCAAAGACGAAAAGGCACAACGCATCTATCCATTCGATAAATACATCCTGCCTTTTTGCGTTGTCAAACCTCTCCTCCTCAACCCGTACCATATGCTCTAATATGCAGGAAAAATCGGAATGAAGCAAGCGGAATTTGAAAATTTATCAAGAAAGTTAATACAGTAAGCCAGCAAGACCGGAGAATCGTCCGGCTTGCTGGCTGCATCGAATGGTTACTTGACCAGCATCATTTTTTGCACCTGTTGCCAATTTTCCGATTCGATTTTGAGGAGATAGAGACCACTGGCGTGGGTGCGGGCATTCCACTGCAACTCGTGTTTGCCGGCCTGCTGCTTCTCATCGCGCAAGACCGCCACTTCCCGTCCCCTGATATCGTAGATGGCCAGCCGGACATGTCCGTTTTTGGGCAGATCATAACGGATGGTCGTTCCGGGATTGAAGGGATTGGGAAAATTCTTGTAGAGCTTGTAAGCTTCAGGCAGTTTTTCAGGCGCAGCGCCGACATCGGTATAGAGTAAAACCCGCGCCTCAACCACACGTTGGTAGAGTAAACGATGACCGCGGTTGTTGAGATGGACGCCATCGCCGGAGTTGTAAGCGGCGAGGATATTTCCGTTGGCATCGGCCAGTCCCGTCCAGAAATCGAGGACGCGCGTCCAGGCTTTGCCGGAATAGCGCGAAACGATGGAATCCCTCATGGTCATGAGATTATTGCGCTGGCTGGCATCGCTGAAATTGCGCGGCTGCGTGGTCGATAGCCATAAGGGTATCTGATGCCTTTCCGCATAGGCCGCGAGCGTGTCAAAGTTGGCCACCTGTTCTTCGATGGTGAAGAAATTGGCGGCGTCGTTACTGGGCAGATTGACGATGATCGCCTTGGGATTGAAAGCCAGTGCATAGGTGATATTGTTGTTCTCGCGCGCATAATAGGGACGGTTGGCAGGCGGTTCGAAGGAGCCGGGCATAACCCGGTACGAACTGAATCCGCCGATGGCCAGGTTGACGACCTCGAAGTGGTCGCCATATTTTTTCAGATACGCGCGGTAACGGTTGACCCAGGCGCTGTCGGCAGGACTGGCACCGGCGCCTTCGGCCGTGGACGAACCGATGACCACCACCACATCTTTCCCGGCAAAAGTCTCGCCACCCGTAAGACGAACTTCATCAATGTAGATGGTGTGAGGAATATTGTCGGCGGCATTCTGACCCAGAAAAAGCGTCTTCATCTGATGGAGTTTGGCCTGACCGGGTTGGTCGAAGAAGGGCTGCAACGGCAGGGTGATTCGGGTCCAGGTGTGGGCCGGTATATCGCCCTGGTAATCGGCAAGCGGAAATTTATTCGTCTTCTGGTTGGAGATATCCTCCAGGTATACCTTTGGCAGACTGGCCGCGGGAACGGGTTTTTCGGTGTACACGAGGAAGGAGAGACTGTCCTTCCAGGTGGCATCCATTTTCAGCCAGCCATCGGTGGCCACGGCAATGCCCCAATCGCCACCGGTCCGGGACGTCCAGCTCAATTTGAGACTGTATTGACCATTGAATAGCCAGGTGTTGGAAAGCGGGTATTTTTCGTTATAGCTTCCCAGGAGGCTGGGCGCATTGACATAGCCCCAGCTCGCATCCCAATAGGTGCCGGTTCTGCTGTCGGTGAAGAGTTTCAAATCCAGCGGATCAAAAACGATCACGGGTTTGGGGCCCGGCAGGGTTACGATGCCCGCGGCCAGCATGGTTTCATAGACCGCTGCATGCCCGGTGTTGTTGAGATTGAAGCCATCGGCGGCCCTGAACGCCATGGCGAGGTCATCCTGCGCATCGGCGAGAAGCGTCCAGAGATTGACGACCTGCTCATAACGGGACAGGATCGCATCGCGCAGATCGAGGAGATTCTGTTTTTTGTCTGCGTCGGTGAAATGGCGCGGCATGGTGGTGGTGAACCACAGGGGAATATGATGGTGCTGTGCGAAGGCGGCGAGGCTGTCGAGATTGGCCAGCTGAGCCTCGGTGGTGAAACCTTCCTGGGCGTCTTCAAAGGAAAGATGGACGATGATCGCCTCCGGGTTGAAAGCGGCGGCAAAGGAGAGGTTATTGTTTTCCCAGGGTACAAAGGGCACATCGGCGGGAAGGTGCGCAACATCCGGCAGCATTCTGTACGTATTCATGCCGCCAACGGCGAGATTGATCACGGCAAATTTGTCGCTGCTGGCGGTCAGCTGAGCCCGGTACCGGCCCACCCAACTGCTGTCGGCGGAACTGGCGCCGGCGCCTTCCGGCACACCCGCACCGAGAACCACCACCACCCGTTTGCCTGCAAAATCCGTTCCGCCGGTGAAACGTATTTCATCGAGGCGGATGCGATGGGGTTTGTTGTCGGCTTCGCCCTGCACAAAAAAGAGGGTTTTGATGCGCTGCGGATCCGCCGTGCCGGGGCTGGTGAAAAACGCCGTCAGCGGGATCGTGACGCGGGTCCAATAGCCGGCCTTTATGGACTCGACGAAGGATGCCAGAGCGACTTTGGCGCTTCTGGCGTTGTTGACGTCTTCCAGGAAAAGATGCGGAAGTTCTGAACCCGTAAGTGGCTCTCCGGAGTGCACCAGAAAGGCCAGGGTGTCTTTCCAGGTCAAATCCATTTTGACCCAGTTTCTGGAAGCGATGGCCATGCCCCAATCACCACCCGCCTGCGAGGTCCAGGCGAGACGCAGACTGGTGGCGCCGGAGTAGGTCTCTGAGGTATCGACGGGAATCTTGTCGATTGTATTGTAGCGCTCCAACACGCTGGGCGCGTTGGCAAAGCCCCAGCTGTGGTCCCAGAAATCGGTTTCAGCGCAGTCGGTGAAGAGCTTCAGATCCAGCGGTTTGGTGGTGTAAACAGGTTTTTCCGGGGGCGTGTAGGGCATCTCCTGGTACATCAGCACGCGGTGGTTTTGGGAGTCGGTGATCCAGACGCGGCGGTTTATATTGTCGATGGCCAGGCCACGGGGCTGACGCAGAGTGGAAGCGGTCGGAGGAACGACGCCGGCGCTGGTGATGAAATCGGGTTGTCCGAGCACCCAATCCGCCGGAGCGCCATGGGCCAGCCGGGCGGCGTTATTGAAAATCAGGACGCGGTTATTGCCGTCCTCGGCCGTGTAGATTTGGCCGCTGCCGTTACCAAAAACGGCGCGCATGCTGCGCATGCCGGTGCGCGTGGTAGCGGCTGCTTTGCTGGTGAAATCGGGCTGGCCGAGCACGCCGTCGGCGGCGGCGCCATTGGCTTTGCCCGCTGCATTGTCATGGCGGACGACGCGGTTGTTGTTGAATTCGCACACCCAGACCGTGCCATCCAGATCGACATAAATATTATTGGGGCCATCGAGGCCATCGGCCGTACATTTGCCGCTGGTGGTGGTAAAACCTGGCTGGCCCAGCACCGCATCGGCGGGGGCGCCGTCGGGTTTGTGTTTGGCATCCTCGTAGCGCAGGATGCGGTTGGCGCTGAAATCGGCCACCCACAGGGTGCCATCGGGATGGATCGACACCCCCACGGGACCACCCATATTGTTCTGGGATACCGCGCCGCTGTTGGTGACGAAATCCATCTTGCCGAGGACGCCATTGGCCGCGGCGCCGGTGGCACTGTTGATGGCGTTATCAAAGCGCAGCACGCGCTTGTTGCCGAAATCTCCCACCCACAGGGTGCCGTCGTCTTCAATGGCCAGGCCGATGGGGGCATTCATGGCCGTGGCGGAGACACCGGCATTCTTGCTGGTGAAATCGGGTTGACCGAAGACGGCTTCGGCAGCGGAACCGCTGGTGAGGGCCGCTTCAGAACTGAAACGCAGGACGCGGTTGTTGAGGCGGTCACTGACAAAGAGTTTGCCGGACGGCGGGTGATAGCAGATCGCCTGTGGCGTATTGAAAGAGGAAGCCGTGACGCCAGAGGCATTGGTGTTGAAGCCGGCCTGACCAATCACCACTTCCGCCGCCTGGGCATTGACCCAATGGAAGGGCGCCGGGGCTGGCACCGGATCGACTTCCGGGAAGCGCAGAACGCGGTTATTGGAGTAGTCCGCCACCCAAAGCTGCTTCTTGACGTCATCATATACAGCCGCGCGCGGAATGTTGAAAGAGGATTCAGTGGGCGGATTGGGATTGAGCTTGGAGAGGAAATCGTTCTGTCCGAGGACATAATCAGCCGCCGCACCGCTGGCTTTCTGCGCGGCATCCTGGAATATCAGGACGCGCTGGTTGGGTTCCTCCACCACATAGAGCGTGCCCCGGGCGTCACCGGTGACGCAGCGCACGCTGTTCATGCCGCTCTCGGTGAGGGTGGCGGTATTGGTGGTGAAATCGGGTTGACCGAAAACCGCATCCGCATCAGCGCCATTGGCCTGGGCGGCTGCGTCATCGAAACGCAGGACGCGGCGGTTGGTATATTCGCTGACCCACAGGGTGCCCTGGCGGTCGACGTAAACGCTGTTGGGATTGTTCATTTTCGCGGCGGAGAGTCCCGAACTGGCGGTGGTGAAATCGGGTTGACCGAGGACGCCATCGGCCGCAGCGCCATTGGCTTTCTGCGCCGCCTGGTCATAGCGCGTCACGCGATGGCTGTTGTAATTCGAAACCCAGAGAGCGCCGTCGGGACCCATCCACAGACCGACGGGACCTGACATGCCTGTTTGCGTCGCCGCGGCTGTTTTGGAGAGGAAATCGGGCTGGCCGAGGACGCCATCGGCTGCGGCGCCGCTGGCCTTGTTGGCGGCGTCATCGAAGCGAAGAACGCGGTTATTGCTGAAATCACCCACCCACAGCCTGCCCTCGGGATCAAAGCAGATGTTGATGGGCGTATTGAACTTGGCGGCATCAACGCCGGAGGTTTTGGCGGTGAAATCGCTTTGTCCGAGGACGGCTTCCGCAGCGGCGCCGGAGGTCAGGTCGTCCACCCTGCCGAAGCGCAGGATGCGGTGATTGGTGCGATCCACGACAAACAATTTGCAGCTGACGGGATCGATGGCCAATCCATTGGGGCCGTTGAAATGGCTGGCATCGGTGCCGGAACCGCGGCTGACAAAATCGGTCTGACCGAGGACGAGGTCAGCGGGTTTGCCGTTGCTCCACTCCGCCTGGATGGGAAAGGTCAGGAAGAGCAACAGGAAAAAAGACGCAGCAACCAGGAATAGTCTCTTCATAGCCGTCTCCTATTATCAATTTCACGATGTAAACGTTTACATAATTATAAGAATTGACCGGATCAAATGCAATCTTTTTCGTATTTTTTTTGCGGGTAGTGGAAATTGAATTCTCAAACGGAGACGGCACTGCAGGCAAACAGCGCAGGCACGAGCAGGAGCGGGTCGAAACCGGGCGTTTGTTTTCTTTCGATTTGCATGTCCTTTATTCTTGGTATGCTGGAGATTGTTTCAGTAACTTCTTCCCTGACAGGTGTATCACTTCTCAATACCATGCTGCCGGCACAAATGACACCCGCAGCGTGCACCACGCCTGGATTTGTAAAAACGTGCTGCGATTCATAAACCGATTTTTCGAGCTTGTGGAAAATGCCGCGCAAGGCGTGGGGACTTTTACTCCCTGTGGAGAAGATTAAATCTTTGTATGAACGGCTTAAACCCGCTCACTCGGCGAGATTGACAATGCCGCGGCGCTCCAGCAGCGTCCCCTGCATCTGGTACAAGCGAATCAGGGCGTCCAGATAAGCGACGATCGAGCGCGCCGCATCCAGTTGACTGGAGGTGAAGTCCCGTTGCGCCTGTAAAACGAGGTAATTGGTGGAACGGCCGACACGGAATTTTTCCAGTTCCGCGTCCAGTTTTTTCTCCTGCAGACTCAAGGTGACTTTGGTCGTCTCTATGAGCTTTAGGGTGCGCAAGACCTCGATGTACGCGGCGCGGACATCCCACTCCACCATCCGCTTCATATTATCAAAAGAGAGCTGCATCTGTTCGCGTGACCAGCGCGCTTCCGCCGCCTGGGCGCGCGCCGCCCGGTTGGGCAGCGGGAAGGTGAACGACAAACCGCCGGATACGTCGTAAAACGGACTGCTGTAATCCGGCAGACCCTCCTTGAAGGTCTGCGCATACGATGTCCGTCCCAAAGAGACAAACAAATCCAGTTTGGGCAGCAGCCCGTTGCGGGTGCGGGCGATCTCCAGTTCGCCTTTTTTCAGGGCCAACCCGGCCTGCTGCAGATCCGGGCGGTACTGAATGCCCAAAGCCTGGTGCAGCTCGATTTCACCCAGGATTTCTTCAGGAATCACAGGTTCGTTGAGCAAAACCGGCTTGATCGCCCAGATGTCCGTCCGCGCGGGATTGAGAAGATAGATGAAGTGAAGCCGCGCCTGCTCATAGCGGCTCTGTGCTTCGATGAGGGCTTCCTGACGGGCGGAGACTTCTGCATGTACCGCCGCCAGTTCCAGCGTCGGCAATTTGCCCACCGCAACGCGCTCCAGGGATTCCTGCAGCTGCTGCTCCGCCAGAGACAACGACTCCTGCTGGATTTCAATTTCACGTTTGGCCAGATAGAGGCCCCAATAAGCGACCTCCACATCGGCCACCACCCGCTCGGCCACGCCTTTCATCTCCGAACGGGAAATCTCGACATCGAGACGGGCGCGGCGCAGCGCCGCCAGATTGGCGCCGAATCCCGCGCCCTGCAACAGCGCTTGCGAAAAAGTCACGCCCATGGTGCCGACGTATTGATCGAGGTAGATGCTGGAGTTGGTTTCATAAAAAGAGGAGACGAGCGCGAGGGTGCTCCCCGTCGGCAGCGTCTGCGAGAGCTGTGCATCGTACTGCTTGCGTACCGTGGTGAGCTCAAAGGGCTCGGGCCGCGAGCCGAGGAAACGCTGACTCTTGCTCTCCGATCTGTTCGCTCCTGCCGACAGCACGGGGTCGAACGCGGCGCGCTGCAGGTTGGCGCGCGTCTCCGCGATGCGCTGATCACGCCACTGAATCGTGACCGAAGCGTTGCGCTCCAGTGCGAGGAAAAGGGCATCCTGAACACCGATGTGCAGGGAATCCACGCCGGTTATTCCGGCAAATGGATAGTCATCCCCGTAGAGGGGCAACAGAGAACCTAAAATTCCAATAATGGCAATGCATCTCTTCATTTCAGTTTCAATACCTTTTTTAGGGAAATTTTTTGTTCAAAGATAGAATAGACGATGGGAATCAGTATCAGGGTCACCAGTGTCGAGCTGGTCAGGCCGCCGATCACAACACGGGCCAGCGGCGCCTGGGTCTCGCCGCCTTCGCCGAAACCGAATGAGAGCGGCAACAATCCCAACACCGTGGTCAGCGTGGTCATCAGAATGGGCCGCAAACGGTGTGAACCCGCGGTGGCGATGGCCTTGTGCAGTTCCATCTCTTCGTTGCGGCGCAGCTGATTGGTATGATCCACCAGCAGAATGGCGTTGTTGACGACGATGCCGGCGAGCATGATGCAGCCGATGAAAGCCTGCATGCTGAAGATGGTGTTGGTGAGGATCATGGTCAGGGTCACGCCGATGACGGCCATGGGGATGGAAAAGAGCACAATGAAGGGGTCGCGGAAGGATTCGAATTGCCCCGCCATGACCAGATAGACGAGAAAGATCGCCAGGAAGAGGCCGATCAGCAATTCGCGAAAGGCTTCCTGCTGCTCCTCATAATCTCCGCCAAAGAGGATGGCGAAATCCTTGGGCATGGGAATCTGGTGCAGGCGGTCGCGTATATCCGTAATCACCGAGCCCATATCACGACCGGTGAAATTGGCATCGACGGTGATGATGCGTTCCTGATCCTTGCGCTCCAGTTGTGAGGGACCCTCCTGGGGCTGGGTTGAAACCACGTTGCGCAATACCACCGGCACGCCGCGGCTGTTGATGATGGTGAGATCGAGCAGATCGGCGAGATCGCGGCGGTCCGCTTCACTCAACCGCACCAGGATGCGATACTCCTTGCCGCCCTCGCGAAAATAGGAGGCATAGGTCCCTCCCACTGCCGTCTGCAACGCTTCGCCGATCCGTGTCACGGTCAATCCGAGATCGGAGGCCTTTTGCCGGTCGATACGGATGACCTGCTCCGGATTGCCCTCCTGGCGGCTGATGCGGGTATCGGTGATGCCGCGAACGTCCTTGACGATTTCGTCGACTTGCCGGGCCAGGGCCTGAGCGGTGTGCAAATCGTAACCGCGCACTTCGACGTTGATGGCGTCACCGGAGGAGGAACCAAAGCGTCGCATCATGAAATTCTGTCCCGCCCGGGCGCGCACGATGATGCCCGGAATGCCACCGACGGCTTTGCGCAAATCATTGGCCACCTGCTCGCTGCTGCGGCTGCGCTTCGCCTTGGGCACCAGGGCGATGCGCACCTCCGCCGTATTGCCGCCTCCCCCCCATCCGCCTGAACCAACGCG
>DCUM01000200.1 GCA_002327255.1 bacterium UBA2214
CTCTTTTACGGCGGCGTGACCAAAAAACTGGGCAGCTTTGCCATTGGCTTGTCCGTGACCTCCTTGTACATGGATCCCATGGAGATCACCACCGAATATGCCAGCGAAGGAACCGGCGAGTTTTATGATGCCGGCGATTTGGCGGTCGGACTCTCCCTGGCGCGTTCGCTCACCGATCGTTTCACCTTCGGCATCACCGCCAAATACGTGCGCGAATATATCTGGAATCAGGACGCCGCGCAGATCGCCTTTGACGTCGGTTCGGTCTATCGCACCGACTTTTACAATCTGCGTCTCGGCATGGTGGTGCGAAATTTCTCCGGCAAACTGCGTTTTTCCGGCCAGGATCTCGATCGGCGCATCGCCGAGGAAGAAGCGCGCAATCAGTATAAAAATCCGCGCATCGAACGCCTCACCCCTGACTTTCGCCTGCCGCAGGTTTTCCAGATGGGCATCGCCATCGATCCCATCCATAGCGGCAGCGGCCGCCTGACCCTCTCGGCGGATGTCGACGTCCCCAGCGACAACCGCGAACGGATTATCACCGCCGTGGAATATGCGTTTCAGGATCTGGCGTTTTTACGCGGTGCCTATCGCTTCAACTACGACAGCGGCGACTGGACCTTCGGCGGCGGTCTCAACCTGGCCGTCACCGGATTGCAGGCACAGCTGGATTACTCCTATTCGACCCAGGGCGTGCTGGGGGAAGTACATCGTTTTGGCTTGGGTTTGAAATTGTAGGCTGATCGCGAGAGGGTAAATCGACCAGGCGATCGCGCATGCGGTTACGAAAATCACCATAATCATCCCATTTTATCAAGGAGGTTGTCATGAAAAAATTGTTAAACGTCACCATCCTGCTCCTGCTGATGACCGGACTCGCGTTCGCGCAGCTCAGTTTCCAGCTCTTCAACTCGAGCAACAGCGGATTGCCGTACGAACGGGTCTACTGCATCGACTTTGACCGAAACGGCAATGTGTGGTTCGGAGGGTACAAAGGCGGCACCGGCATCGCCAATGTGTCGATGCTGGCTGCTGATTTGACGACCTGGAAGGTCTACGATCAGGCCGAGTTGGCGTTGCCCGAAGATCGCGTTTTTTACATGGCCGAAGACATCCATGGCAATATGTGGTTCTGCACCCACTATGGCTTGTCGGTGCTCTACGCCGACGGCACCGCCAAACTCATCGCTTTCACCAACGACGCCTACACCCGCACCGTTCAAACGGACAAGGATGGCAAGGTCTATCTCAGCATACGCGTCGACGCCGACCGCACCCAATCGCGCACCTATGTCAGTGCGGATTCCTTCAAGACCATGGAAGAATGGGAGATGTCGCACATCGGTTTGCCGCTCTCCATGAGCGCGGCCAGGCCCGAAATCTATGATCTCAAATACGACTCGAAGGGGCAGCAGTGGCTCTGCACCTACTTCGGCGTCACCTGCCAGAAGGCCGATGGCACCCGCAAAAGCATCCAGGGTGTTGAGGGCGCCTACACCTATGCCATGACCATCGACAAGCGCGACCATGTCTGGGTGCCCGACAACGGGACTTCCGAATTGTACGAAATCCTCCCGGACGAGACGGTCATCAAGCACAGCGCCGCCGATATCGCCCCGCTGAGCAGCAAGGTGCTCGATCTCGAGGCCGACCGCAACGGCCACGTCTGGTGCGCCACCAACGGCGCCGGCTTGCTGGAAATCAAGCCGGATGGCTCCTTCACGCAGTACACCAGCGAATCCACCGGCGGCGCCTTGCCGGAAAATGCGCTCACGCTGCTGGAGATCAAGGATGACGTGATCTGGGTCGCCACCGGCACCAAAGGCATCGTACGCATCACCGGCGCCATCACCGGCGTGGAAGGCAAGGAATCCCACCGGGTGGTGGAGCGCTTTGAATTGTCGGCCAATTACCCCAATCCCTTCAATCCGGTCACCACGATTTCTTTTTCCCTGCCCAAACCGGCCGATATCACGCTCTCCATTTATGACATGACCGGGAAACTGGTGAAAAACATGGCGCAGGGCGCCTGCGGCGCCGGAACGCACACTGTGATCTGGGATGGCAAGGATCGCAACGGGGACGGCGTCTCC
This sequence comes from bacterium UBA2214, assembly GCA_002327255.1. Taxonomy (GTDB): domain Bacteria; phylum Zhuqueibacterota; class Zhuqueibacteria; order Residuimicrobiales; family Residuimicrobiaceae; genus UBA2214. Next base: position 2,097 of record DCUM01000200.1, read on the forward strand.
TCCGGCGTTTACCTCTACGCGCTGACAGCACAAGGCGCCACCGCCTATAAAAAGATGACGCTGCTCAAATAGGAAATTTTTCCGGAAGCTATCGGCTAAATGACGGCTGTTTCGCAGATTCAGGGTCATGAAGCAGCCGGAAGTAACCTTGACAGTCTGTTTGAAAAACAATGCTGGTTACCACGTCGCAAACCTCCGGCCTGCACAACCGCGGGCCGGAGGCGCGTGACGGAGAAGAGGTACCGTGCCCGAACACAAGAAACCCTCCCTCCTGCTCAGTCTGATGCCGCTGCTGATCATGGCGCTGTTATTGGGCGTCGGTTATGGGGTGTATAAAATCAGAGCCGAAGTCCTGCTCGTGGTTTCGGCCACCCTGGCCGGATTGCTGGCGCGCCTGCTCGGTTTCTCCTGGAAGGAACTGGAAACCGGCATCAGCGACACCATCCGTCAGGCCATGCCGGCCATGCTCATCGTCATCTGCGTCGGTCTGCTCATCGGCGCCTGGATCGCCGGCGGAACGATTCCGATGCTGGTCTTTTACGGGTTGAAGATCATCTCGCCCGGCTACTTTTTGCTCACATCCTGCCTCGTCTGCAGCATCGTCTCGGTGCTCACCGGCACCTCCTGGGGGACGGTGGGAACGATCGGCATCGCCTTCATGGGCATTGCCCAGGGATTGGGCGTTCCGCTGGCGCCCGCGGCAGGCGCCATCGTCGCCGGCGCCTATTTCGGCGATAAAGTATCGCCCTTGTCCGACACCACCAATCTCGCGGCCATCGCCTCCAGGGTGAACCTCTACGACCATATTGCGCATCTGCTGTGGACCACCACCCCGGCCTATCTCATCGGACTGGTCATCTATTACTTTGTCGGCATGCAATACGGCGATCAGACGGTGCAGCAGGAGCAGGTGCAGCAAATTCTCGCCGCGCTGCAGGGACAATTCCACTTCAATCTCTTCCTGTTGATGCCGCCGCTCATCGTCCTCTTCTTCGCCGTGCGCAAGTTGCCGGTTATCCCGGGCATGCTGCTCTCCGCCGCCTTCGCCGCCTTCTCGGCGGTCGTGTTTCAGGGACAGTCAGCTGCCGCGGTGATGAATGTGCTCAGCAGCGGTTTCAAATCGCAGAGCGGGTATGCCGCCATCGACAACCTTCTCTCGCGCGGCGGCATGATGAGCATGATGGATGTCACCCTTATCGCCTTTTGTGCCTTTGCCTTTGCCGGGGTGGTGCAAAAAGCGGGCATGCTGCAGGTCATCCTCGATGCCCTGCTGAAAGTCGCCCGCACCACAGGCCAGCTCATCGCCAGCGTGGTGGCCAGCTCCGTGGCGGTGGCGTTGATGACCGGCAGTTCGTTTCTCTCGGTCATCATTCCCGGGGAACTCTTTTCACCGGCCTTCAAAAAACGCAATCTGGCGGCCAAAAATTTGTCGCGCACCACCGAGGATTCCGGCATCGTCGTCGTCCCCTTGATTCCCTGGAGCATGGCCGGCGTCTATATGGCGGGCACCCTGGGCGTACCCGTGGTCGAATACGCGAAGTGGGCGTTCATGTGCTATCTGGGTATGGTCTTTGCGTTGATATACGGTTTCACCGGTTTCGCCATCGCGGCGAAAAAACGCGACGATGAGACGCTGCCGGGGAGCTGAGAAAGAATAGGACGTATGTGTTTTTTGGGCTTGCTCTTTGCCCTGCGGTACGGCTTTACAGGCATTGCCATCGCACCGGAAAAACATGAGGATGAGACGCTGCCGGGGAGCCGAGTTCTGACTTGAACGGCGACGCGGCCTGGGCGAAAGGCCGTCAAACCGCAAGCCTGGATAATTCATGCAACAGGAAGGTCGCAAAGAGCACGACGGAAAACAAGTGATGCCCGAATTCGGTGTTAACGCCTGAGGGCTCGATCACGCCAGCACCCGCCGGATGGGCGACCTGGCAACACAATCGGGGTGCTCTTTACAAATTATCCTGATAAGAAAGAGCTGTATGCATTTTTGCCGATTTCTTTTCCTTGGTTTGATGCTTGCCGGACAATTATCAGCACAGGGGTATCTCTGTGTCGTCGGCGGCGGCTCGGAGAATTACAACAACTGGTCGGATCTGCCCTATCGCTGGATGGTGGAAAAAGCCGGCAGAGGCCCGGCCCTGGTTCTGCATTACGACAGCGGCTCGGCCTGGCTGGAAAATTATTTCAAGAGTTTTGGCGCCGAATCCGCTGCCAGTTTGGTGATCGCCAATCGCGCCGCTGCCGACGATTCCGCCAATTATGCGAAAATTCGATCCGCCAAATTGCTCTTTTTGCGCGGTGGCGACCAGAGCCGTTATCATGTGGTCTGGAAGGGGACATTGACCGAGCGGGCCATCACGGAAGTCTATCAAGGCGGTGGCGTCGTCGGGGGAACCAGCGCCGGTCTGGCGGTAATGGGCGGCGTCGATTACAGCGCCCTGACGCCCCGGTCGGTGGTCTCCAGTTTCGCGTTGCTCAATCCCTTTCACCCTGACATCACCCTGACCAATGATTTTCTGCCGTTGCTGCCGCAGGTGCTTTTCGACAGCCATTTCACCGCCAGAGGCAGGATCGGGAGATTGCTGGCCTTCGTCGGCCAGTGGAACGTCAGCCAGGATGCGGACCTCCTGGGAATCGGTGTGGACGAGCGCACCGCTTTTTGCATCGATCCCGATGGCGAAGGCACGGTTTTCGGCGCCGGAGCGGTCTTTGTGCTGCACGCCAATCCCGAATCAGAACTCTCCTGCAGCGCCAACAAGCCCCTGTTCTTCACGGAATGGACGCTGCACGCCTTGACCCAGGGCTTTCGCTATCAGGTGCAGACGCGACAGGTCAGCGGCATTCCTGCAAGCGCACAAATCACATCTCCCGCCGCCCCGCCCGCGATCGATGACCGGGCAACCCTGCTGCTGCACGGCGGCACCCTGCCTTCGCAAGCGCGTCAATCGCTTCAGGAGATGATTGCGGCCAGCGGCAATGGCCCCCTATTAATCATCGGCGGGGAAACCGGAGCGGATTTTCACGCCTACCTGACAAACAGCCTCGGCGCGCAAAACCTCGAGCTGCTGACGTTGTCCGCGGAAAATATTTTCTCCGGGGAGAGCGCGCATAAAATCCGCAGCGCCGCCTGTGCCATCGTGGCCGGTTTCTCAACGGGGCAGTGCAACGCGCTCCTGGCCCCGGTCAGTGAAGTGCAAAAGGCGCTCATCGACCGCTGCCACAGCCGGGAGGCGACCCTCCTCTTCTCCGGGCCCAGCATCAGTCTCCTTGGGAGTGTTTATCTCAAAAATCCCGACGCAGCTGGTGATGATCTGCAAAATGGCAGATTGCAGGCGTCTGCCGGCCTGGCGGTTTTACCGTCCCACAGCCTGATGCATCGAGGTTTTTACTATGACGATTACATCGAGAACCGGGTGGGCGGCCTGTTCTGGCTGCTCTTCAGGAATCCGCATGGCCTGGGCTTGCATCTGGATGATCATTGTCAGATCAAAGTGGCAGAGAACAAACTGTTCGTACAAAGCGATCAACCCCTCATTCTCATCGACACGCAGAAGGTCTCGGTATACGACAGTTCCGGATATCGCTACCGCACCTATAATCCGCCGCGGCAGACGGCGGCGTTCACGGGCGCGAGGCTCTACTGTCTGCCGGCCGACGACGAGGCCTGTTTTGATCTCGAAAAGCGCACCTGGAACCAGACTTCCGCCGTACACCCGCAGCGCCGCAGCGGCGCCGAAAAGCCGGAACATTTTCGTCTGCGCATCTACCCCAATCCGGCCGTTGACGGCGTGCACCTGGTTTCACCCGGCGCCGGCGCTGACCCCGTCTCCGAGATCATGATCTGCAACCTGCGCGGGCAAACGCTCGCGCGGATTGGCGACCCCTTTCGCAACACGCCGCACCATGTCTGGGACGGCCGTCTGGCGCAAGGCGGCAGGGCGTCCAGCGGCGTCTATGTGCTGCTCTATAAAACCGGTGAGCACTATTACCGGGAGAAATTTGTCCTCCTGCGCTGAGGAAAGTAACCCGCTGCAAAAAGCGGCCCCGTCATTCCTCCCCAATCTTTCAACAACGTCAGACGCTTCTGTGTGGATGCCGCAACAGACAGCGATGTATTCCTGCATTCCCATTAGAACGATTCTGCGCCGGCAGTCGCGCCCTCCAGCCGGCGGGTGTCAACCTGTTCAACGGCCTCCGGCCTGAACACCGGCTCGGCCTTTAAAATAGCATTCAAAACGAGCCTCATTTTCTCTGTGCATCGTCTTGACGAGCCATGGAATGGGGGTCCAATCGGAACAGCACCAGACGCAAAAAGGGCCTGTACACCATGGTGTACAAGCCCTTTGAGATTTTGGTCGGGGCGGCGGGATTTGAACCTGCGACCCCTTGACCCCCAGTCAAGTGCGCTAACCGGACTGCGCTACGCCCCGATGTAAATCATCCAACACTTCCGTCAACTCGCTCAACATCTGCCGCAGTTCATCGATGAGGTCCAGACTCTTCGCTTCATACAAGGAAAGACTCATCTGCGGATCATTGTTCTTCTTGATCCACTGCAGCTTCTGCCGCGCCCCCTCGATCGTGTACTTTTCATGATAGAGCAGACGCTTGATGGTGAAGATCAGACGAATATCGCTCTTGCGATAGATGCGATTCCCCGCCCGATTCTTGGCAGGCCGAAGCTCGCGAAACTCCGTCTCCCAATACCGCAGCACATACGGCTTGAGACCGGTTATGCGGCTCACCTCGGCGATGGAATAGTAAAGACGCTTGATCGCTTTCTCTTCCATCCTGGGCGCACCCTGAGGTTGGACCTGCTCTTCAGCCTGATAAAATAAGGATAATTGCTGCAATAATCAAGCACTATTTTATGGGTTTGCCAATGCCTTGTCTCACCAGGACGGTGCCGTCCGAGCAAATATCGATGCCTCGCTGTATCAAGTTAAACATTTTTTCGTATTTCGCAAGGAGTTTTTGCGAAAACAGCCAGGGAAAATCGAATAAATAGACACCTGTCCGCTTCAAAGCGTAGCTGGCTTCAAGCGTTACTTGAGACCGGCCCATCACCACCCCGCCCTGATAACCGGCCGCCCTGCAGTCGGCAATGACGGCCGCATTGGTGTTGCCAAAGGGATAGGAGATGTACCGAACCGGCGCATGCAGCCATGCTTCCAACTCTTGTTTGGAGAGCACCAATTCCTCGCGCCGGCCCTGCGGCGACAGCCGCGTCAAATCGAAGTGGGAACAGGTGTGCGAACCGATCTCCCATCCTGCATCGTGCAAGGCCTGAATGCGGGTGACATCCATGTGGCGGAAGCGAATGTTGCCGAAATTGACATCCCAGTCATCCATTTTGCCCATGAAGTGGGTGACCACGAAAACGGTCGCGCGGATATCCAGTGCGCGCAGCACCGGCCAGGCATGGTCATACACCGAATCATAGCCATCATCAAAGGTCAAGGCGACCCGCTTTTCATCCCTGGATGGAGAGGCCAGATAGGCTCCCAAAGTGACAAAGTGGTACCCTGCCGTCAGAGCGCGCTCGATCTGACGGCGGAACTGCGGCGGCTTGACCCGGGTGACGCTGAGATCGAAGCGCGGCTCCACCATATGATAGGCGAGAATCGGCACGACTCCTGTCCAGATAGAATCGCTACTGCGGTGCGACCACGGTGGTCACCTGCTGCGCGGGGTCCATGAAGGCTTCCACCAGCTCTGAGATCTGCGTCGTGGTGACACGTTCCACCCGCCGCGCCACCTCTTCGGGCATTACATGCTCGGCGTGGTAAATCTCCGCCTCGGCAATTTTATGCATGCGCCGGGAACTGCCCTCCAGTCCGAGGATGATATGTCCATGCGCCTGCTTCTTGACGATGTCCAATTCATGCTGCGAGATCCCCTTGCGGCGCAAGCGGGTGAATTCTTGCTGCAAGAGTTCCAGGGCGGCGGCAGTTCTTCGCGCATCACACGCCATGTAGGTGCCGAAGACACCCGTTTGCGCCATCAAATCAACAAAACTGTACAAGGAATAGGCAAAGCCGTACTTTTCGCGGATGTTCTGAAACAGCCACGAACTCATGCCGCCGCCGAAGAGCATGTCGAGGAGCACCAGGGGGTAGCGGCGTGGATCGGCATACGAGAAGATGCGAAACCCGGTGCAGAGGTGGGCTTGCTGCGAGGAGTCCTGCACATATTTGGCCGTGGGTATGCCGGCCGGCCATGCGTTCGGACTCTCGTGCGGCACCTGGTGATAATCGCGCGCCAGACCCGGCGCGAAACGCTTTTCTATTTCCGCCACAAAATTACCATGATCCACCTGGCCGGCGGCGGCGATGATCATACGCTCCGGACGATAAAATTGCTGGTGAAAATCGACCAGATTCTGGCGGGTGAACTTTTTGACGTTCTTGTCGGTACCATAGATCAGATATCCGAGGGGGTGCTCCGGGAAGAGATTCATATAAAGATAATCGAGCGCCATCTCCTCGGGATCCTCGCGGGCATGATTGATTTCGGTGAGGACGACCTTTTTTTCGCGGGCGATGTCCGCATCCGCAAAGAGCGGATTCTGCACGATATCGAATAAAACATCCACGGCCTGCGGCATATACTCATCAAGAACCAGTGCGGTATAGACACTCAGCTCTTTCCCGGTGGAAGCGTTGAGACTGCCGCCCAGGGATTCCAGACTATAGGCAATCTCCCTGGCCGTGCGACGTTGCGTCCCCTTGAAAAACATGTGTTCCATGAAATGGGCGATGCCGTTGTTCTGCTGCGTTTCACAGACGGAACCGCATTGCACCCAGACACCGATGGAGACAGAACGGCCATACGGTATCCGCTCGGTGACGACGCGGATACCGTTGGACAAGTGTGTAACCCGAACCGGTCGTTTTTTCACGGTTAGTTGTTGGCGGGTTTGTCGAGCAGGACTTTGCGGCTCAGGTCGATTTTGTTGTCGCCGTCGATTTTCATGACTTTGACCTGCACTTCATCACCGACTTTGAGGACATCCTCCACCCTTTCGATGCGGCGGTTGTCGATTTCGGATATGTGCAGCAGACCTTCACGGCCGGGCAATACCTCGACAAAGGCGCCGAATTTGGCGATCTTTTTAACCTTGCCGTTATAGACCGTACCGACTTCGACTTCAGCGGTCATGGATCTGATGATGCCGGCCGCTTTTTCGCAGGCGCCGGGGTCCACCGCGGCAATGGTGACGGTGCCGTCGTCGGAAATATCGATGGTGGTTTCGGTGCGTTCGACGATCTCGCGGATGTTCTTGCCGCCCGGACCAATGATCAGGCCGATGGAATCCACCGGTATCTTGATGGACATGATGCGCGGCGCGTAGACCGAGAGTTCGGCGCGCGGCTGGCCGAGGACCGCACTCATTTTGTCGAGGATATAGAATCGGGCTTCTTTGGCGCGTTCGAGGGCTTCGCTCATGATTGCGGTGGAGATGCCTTTAATTTTGATATCCATCTGAAAAGCGGTGATGCCTTCACGGGTGCCGGCGACCTTGAAATCCATGTCGCCCATGTGATCTTCATCGCCAAGGATATCGGTCAAAATCGCGACCTGATCGCCTTCCTTGATCAATCCCATGGCTATGCCGGCAACCGGACTCTTGATGGGAACGCCGGCGTCCATGAGCGAAAGCGACCCGGCGCAAACCGTGGCCATGGACGAGGAGCCGTTGGATTCCAGCACATCGGAGACGATGCGCACCGTATAGGGGAAAACCTTGTCCATGGGCATCACCTGTTTGATGGCGCGCTCGGCGAGATTGCCGTGTCCGACTTCGCGGCGGCTGACGCCGCGCAACGGCTTGACTTCGCCGGTCGCGAAGGGCGGGAAATTGTAGTGCAGCATATAGTTCTTGCGGAATTCGCCTTCGAGTTCCTCGATGCGCTGTTCATCGATCTTGGTGCCGAGGGTGGCGGAGGCCAGCGCCTGGGTTTGGCCGCGCGTGAAGAGCGCGGAACCGTGGGTGCGCGGCAGCAGTCCGACTTCAATGGAGATGTCGCGGATGTCGTTGGGGCCGCGGCCATCGAGGCGCACGTTCTCCTTGAGCACCATCTCGCGCATCAAATCGCTTTCCATCTCCTGGAGCATTTCGGCGATGCGCGACTCTTTCTCCGGGAAGGCTTCGGCGAGATCGGCGATCGCTTTTTCAAAGAGCGCCAAAATCGCTTCGCGACGCGCCTCTTTTTCGGCCACGCGCAGGCTCTTGCCCAGTTCGGCGCGATAGGGTTCCAGCGCCGCGGCCAGGCCCTCAAGCGCTTCCGGCGCCGGGATCTCCATTTTCACTTTGTCCGTTTCGGTGATCAACTCCTTTTGCAGGGCGATGATTTTACGAATGGCGTCATGACCGAAATCGAGGGCTGCGATCATTTCCGCTTCCGAAATCTCTTTGGATTCGCCTTCGACCATGATGATGGAATCTTCAGAGGCGGCGATCACCAGATCGATGTTGCTCTGCGCCATGTCTTCGAAAGTGGGATTGGCGATGAATTTGCCATTGACGCGACCGACGCGGACACCGGCAATGGGCACCTCAAAGGGGATGTCTGATACGCCCAACGCCAGTGACGCCGCGGTGATGCCGAGGACGTCGGCATCGTTGACCTTGTCCGCTGAGAGAACCCAGACGAAAATCTGGATTTCGTTGCGGAAGCTCTTGGCGAAAAGGGGACGGATGCTGCGGTCGATCAAACGGGCACTGATAATTTCATTTTCGGTCGGCTTTCCTTCGCGTTTGAAAAAACCGCCCGGAATCTTGCCGGCGGCATAGGCCTTTTCGCGGTATTCGACGGTCAAGGGGAAGAAATCCCTCTCTGTCGAGGCCTTTTTATCGGCGACCACGGCGACCAGCACCACGGTATCGCCCAGTTGCACCCAGGCCGATCCATTGGCTTGTTTGGCCAGTTTACCGGTCTCGAAAATGAACGGCTGACCTTCGAATTCCATCTGTTTGTGTAGAAACATGTTTCCTCCTGATCGATTCAAATGGTTCGTCGCTGCTACCCTGTTGCGGATCAGCGGACAAGATCAGTCGATCCGTTCTCATCAGGAACAGCGGGCGGATTGAATCGATGGTTGTATGAAGCAGGGCTCAAAGAGTCCCGAATGGGCAGCCGGTTCTTTCCTCATGGCCATTAGCCACGCGGAACAAACCGGCTGTGACGAGATGCGTTAATTCCCCTGCGTGATTGCCTGAACGGCCTGATCGGGTTCGGCCAAGTCTGTCAGGCTGAGTTGTAATTTATCGAGTAATACTTTCTTGATGAGGTACACCGTTTCATCGCCCCCTCTTCGGGCGTAAATGGTATTGTCGTCTTTGCTTTTTCCCAGGGCGAGGTCGAACAGTTTTTGCTCCTGCAGAAAAACCCGGCCCTGGATGCGTGGACGATCGAGACCAAAAGGCTTCAGGGAGGCCGGATCGTCGCTGGCAAATCCGACCGCGGTGAGCGTCTGCAGGTCGGACAAAATGCTGATCATTTTCCAGTTTTTGGCCTTGCGGCTGACGGGTTGCAGCAGCGACCACTGATCGGCGGTGTCCTTGCGGCAGGCGTAGGTGGTATCACCGACCACCAGTTCCAGATAATCAGCCTGCGCAAAAAGATCATCGCCCAGCGTTTTATTGCGCAGATCATCGACCGTGACGCGCAGGGAATGGACGAACGCGGAATCGACCATGAAAACCGGCGGCTTGGCGGCGTCCATCGCATAATATTTCGCCTCCACCCTATTGCCGATGCGCAGCGTTTTTTGCGCCTTGTCGGCGCCCAGCGTCACGGAAAAAATGAACGCCGGCTTGTCAAGACCATAAGCGGCCAGCGTGACGGGCTGATCGTCGACGAACCCGGTGGCGCGCTGATAGGCGACGCGGTTCATGATCTCATCGATCTTTTTGCTGTCGGCCCTGTAGGCGCGCGGCTGGCGCATTTCCCAATCTGAACCGGCCTTGGTCAATTGAAACAGACCCAGGCTGTTTTTGATTTCCACAGCGTTGGCCTGGCTTTGCTGAAAGGTCAAAATATTCTTGTCGCGGAAATCAAAGAGCGTCTTGTTGATATTATTCCACAAACTGGTGGTGGTCATGAAAACGTCAGGTCGCCCGGACTGGCGGGCATAAACGAACGATCCCACCTGACTGTCATCGCCGATGTAGAGGGTATCCTGTTCCGTGCCGGTTGCCAGCGTGAGGATAGCGCGCGGCGGCTGCAGTCCGAAGGAAGCGTATGCAGCCGGTTCGGAGGAGACGACACGCTCGATCCTGGCCCATTCGAACATATCCGCAATGGCGTTGAGAACGGCGTCATCCGCATCGGTTTGCACCGGCCGGAGAATGCGCCACCTGCTGCTGTCACGCCGCGCCATGATGCCGACAGGGGCGACGGAAATTTCCTGGATGGCACTGCCATGATATGACACGATCTTGTCGCTGCTTTTTTTAGTCTCTTCCTCGCGGGCATCCTCTTTATTGAGATAAACAACGCCTGCGATGCCGAGAGCAAGAAAGAGTGCAAGGATGAGCGTTGTACGAAATTTCATGATGCGTGATACTCCAGTTTCTTGTCGATGGTAATATGAACAAGGCTTCCCGAGAGAAGCCTTGTCGTGCGTGCCGCTTATTTGCGCTTGCGATAAACGACGATACCGGCGATGAAGATGGCCAGAGGCAGCAGAATCACGCCGATATAGAGTATCAGCGTCGACTGCGTTTGGGTCAGATTGATGCGCCGGTCCTCCGGATCGCGGGCCCGTACTGAAATCAGATCTTCTTCTTCGGCGAGCCAGCTGACGGCATTGAGGAAAAAGTCACCGTTGCCCTGGATGCGAAAGTACGAATTACTGGCGAAATCCGAATCGCCAAAGACCACCAGGCGGGTTTTGCTGGCAGCGCCGTCCTGCGGGGGTGCCGTTGCGGCGCTCTTTTCAGCGGCTGCGACCAGGGTGATGGGACCGCGTACATCCTGGCCGGCATCAAAGTTGATGCGTCCAACGGTGAGGGGCGTGGTCTCCGCCCAGCTGCGTGGACTGGTTTTGGCGATCTCGTGGTACTGCATGCCGCCCGCGTCTTCGGAGATGCGGTTGATGGAACGCGCTTCCGGATAGAACGTCATCAGGGAAAAATCCCTGGTGATGGCATGCTGCTCGTATTCGGAAACGATGGGTATGGTAGGACCGGCGCCGAAAAGCTGACCCAACCCGGAGGCATCAACCACGACATCGTTGCCCAGTTTAAAGCCCCAGGCAGCGGCCAGGGCCGCATAGCTCGGACCCGCATCGGGATCGACCATGAGCAGAAGTTTGCCGCCACGCTGCAAATAGGCATCGATCATGCTGCGTTCATTGGGAAAAAGATCCGATTGCGGTCCGGCGATCACCAGCACGGCGCAGTCTGCCGGCACCTCGAATTGTTCGGCGAGGACTATTTTCATCATGTCATAGTTCTCATCCGCGAGGGCGGTTTTGGCCGTATTCAAACCCCATTGTTCGCTGTTGTCGATGTCTTTCTCACCGTGCCCCATGACAAAGTAGAGCATTTTTTTGCCGTCGCGGGTGACCTTGATGATGGCATTGGTGATCGATTCTTCCTCGCTCTTTTCGACTTTTTCTTCCTTGCCGTTGGCCTCGATCACAAAGGTTCCGTAGGCTTTGATGCCATATTTTTTGGCCAGGCCAGGCTCCTTGTCCGGGTCGGTGAAGGAGATGCGCAACTGGTCCGAAAAGTGTTTATATTCGTTCAAGAGTTCCCGCGCGCGCGCCTCTTCGCCGGACTTGAAAAAGCCGGTGATCTGGACGGGCTGATCGAGATTTTTGAGAATATTACGCGTTTGATCCGCCAGACTGAACTGCCGGGCGGCGGTGGTATCCAGTCGCCATGAAAAACGATTGGAAAAAATATTCACCACCACGAGGAGTCCAAAGATGATCAGGACCATCAATGCGGCGTTGCTGCCGAATTTGGCCGAACGGCTCGTCAGTCCCTTTTTGATCTCCTGAAATTGCATGACGACATAAAAAAGGAGCAGCAGGATTCCCAAAATGAGGGGGATATAAACAACCGCCGTGAAGCTGTTCAGCAGCGAATAAACGATCAATCCTGACAGCAGGGCTATCAAGCCCGCCCAGCCGCTGTATTTTGCCAGTTTTTCCATCATCGTCCCCTCCATTTTGCGGATTCAATCGATACGAAAGACAGGAAGAGTCCCATGACAATGAAACTGACATAAAAGATCAGGTGTTTGCTGTCAAAGACGCCTTTGCCGAAATCATCAAAGTGCTCGATCAGCGAAAAATGGGAGAGTACCTTCCCCCATTCGGGGTTGACCATCCCGGAGAGCCAGCCGATCGCCCAGAAGACGAGGATGAAGGTGACCGTGCTGACGGCCGCGATGATTTGATTATCGGTCAGCGTCGAGAAAAAGAGGCCGAAGGAGATATAACAAAGGCCGAGCAGAAAGAGACCGAGATAGCCGGTCAATATCTGCCCCAGTTCGGGTTTTCCGAAAACGAAAAGCAGAACCATATAGACGCCGGTGAACAGCAGCATGATCAGGTAGAGAATGGCGGCGGCGCTGAATTTGCCGAGAATGGACTGGGTGTTCGTCACCGGTGAAGTGAGCAGCAGTTCAATGGTCCCGGATTTTTTTTCATCACTGAAGAGACGCATCGTCACCAGGGGGAGAAAAAACAGGGCAAAAAGGCTCATGTTGTGAAGCAGAGGCCGGATGGCCATCATATTGACATTCAGTTTCGGCATGGCCATACGGTAATATTGCGCCTGCATATCGGCGCGCATGCACATTTGCACGAAATTGGTGACCAGCAGATAGAAAAAGATGCCGGATATCAGCAGAAAAAGACCGGTCACCACGTAAGCGATCGGTGAGGAAAAATAGGATTTCAACTCCCGATTCATAATGGCAAGGTAGTTTCTCATGGTCTGTTGACCTCCTCTTCCGTCGTGGTGACCCGAAGGAACACATCTTCCAGACTGAGACTTTCCGATTTCAGCTCATACAAGTCCCAGCCCCGGCTGATCACGATTTTAGCCAGTTCGGGCCCTATACCCTTTTCCGCCTTGCTTTCAATCAAAAACGGTTGCGCCTTGTTGGCATCGGCAAAACCAAGCTGCCGAACCTGGGTGACACCGGGCAGTTTTTCCAGAGCGGTTTGGATGTCGCCTTGCGGTCCGGCGATGCTGGCGTGGAGGCGCTGGCTGCCGGCCAATTTGCGCGTCAGGTTATCGGGTGTATCTTCCGCGACGACTTTACCCTTGTCGATAATCACCACCCGTTCGCACGTCATGCTGACTTCCGGCAGGATGTGGGTGCTGAGGATGATGGTATGCGTACCGGAGAGCGATTTGATCAGCTCGCGCACCTCGATGATCTGTTTCGGATCGAGTCCGACGGTAGGTTCGTCGAGGATGAGGACATCGGGATTGTGCACCAGCGCCTGGGCCAAACCGACGCGCTGTTTGAATCCTTTCGAGAGTTGCTTGATGATGCGTTTGCCTTCGTGGCTGATGCCGGTTTTGGCCATGGCATCAGCGACCGCCTTTTTGCGATCGACCGGGCTCACACCTTTGATTTTGGCGACGAAATCGAGATAGTCTTGGACCCGCATTTCCGTGTATAACGGCGGATTCTCAGGCAGGTACCCTATTCGTTTTCTGACTTCCATGGATTGATCATGCACATCGAATCCCGCCACTTTGGCAGTACCACTGGTAGCCGGGAGATAGGTGGTGAGGATGCGCATGGTCGTTGTCTTTCCGGCCGCATTGGGGCCCAAAAAGCCGAGGATTTCGCCCTTTTCGACCTGGAAAGAGACATTGTCAACAGCCATTACCCGATTGAAATATCGAGTCACCTGTTGCACATCGATCATCTTGCGTTTTCTCCTTTCTCGGTGGTCTATTCGTCGTCGATCCTCTGAGCAGGATCCTCTATGATCAGATGCGGATGCTAGCGGCGAATACCCAGATCCTGAATGAGCAGACGATAGAGATTGATATCGTTGGCTTTCAGATAATCGAGCAATCGACGCCGGCGACCAACCATTTTTAACAATCCACGCCGAGAATGAAAATCTTTGGGATTGATTTGAAAGTGTTTTGTGAGTTGATTGATACGTTCGGTCAGCATGGCAATCTGAGCCTCGGTGCTGCCGGTATTGGTTGCGTTCTTCCCGTACTTGAGTACGAGGTCTTGCTTTTTTTCTTTGGTCAAAGGCATTGAAAAAACCTCCGTTTATTAACTGGGTTGCTTTGCTAAAAGTTCCATGCTTTGATAGATATCTCTGCTGATTTGTTGCACGAGTTCCGCCGGATTGGTGAATTTTTCATCATCGCGGATATAGGCGATGAATTCAATATTCACTTCTTCTCCATACACCTCTTTGTTGAAATCGAGCAGGTATGTTTCTATGACCCGCTCGGACTGGCCATACGTCGGGCGTGTGCCGATGTAAGTCACCGATTGATAGGGTTGCCCGCCGATGTATGTTTTTGATGCATAGATTCCGTTTCCGGGAATCAACTTGTATTGAGAGAACGGCCTGAGATTGATGGTGGGATACCCAAGACGCCTCCCGGCGCCCTGCCCATGCACGACCATGCCATTCAAGCTATAGGGACGGCCCAATAGTTGCGTGGCTTTATCGATCTCACCAGTTGACAAACATTTGCGGATAAGTGTGCTGGAAATAATTTCACCAGCGGCGCACATCGGCGCGAGCGATTCCACACGAAATCCGGCGGGCTGCGCCAACTCCTCCAGGAGTGCCAGATCGCCACTGCGTTTGTTGCCGAAGGCGTGGTCATGTCCGATGATGATCTGTTTCATCTGCAATTTATTGATGAGGATTTGCTCGACGAAAAATTGCGGATGCAGCGCCGCGAAGCTTGGCGAAAAATGAGCGACAACCAGGCGATCCAGACCGAGTCCGTTGAGTATTTCAATTTTTTCCTCAATGGAGGTGAGGATGCCAATGGCGGAGCGCTCCATGTTTTGCAAAACCAGCTGTGGATGCGGCTCAAAGGTCACCATGGTTGCGCAGGCACCCGTGTGCTGCGCGCGATTCTGCAATTCACGCAGTATCGCCTGATGGCCGCGGTGCACGCCATCAAAAGTTCCCACGGAGATGATACTGGGCCCGGTGGGGGTCAGTGTGTTGATGTTCCAGATAATTTGCATGAATCGTTTACAGCATGATGTGGTTGCGCTATGGAAAATTCTCTCAACGTTGTCACTGCGATCGCATCCGCAATGTCAAAGGGACCAATCCGCGTCCGGCGCAGGTGCGACAGAAAAGCGACCGTGCCGAGGCGAGCAGCGATATCTTGAGCCAGCGTACGAATATAAGTTCCTTTTGAACAGACTGTCGAAAAATCGATGGCGCTCCCGGTGATGCACTGCAGCGTGATCGAGTGAATATAAACGGATCTGGCTTGCGGTTGCTCCTCCTGCCCCGCTCTTGCCATCTCATAGAAACGCCGTCCTTCGTGGCGCAGAGCGGAAAAGCGCGGTGGTGTTTGTTCGATCACGCCGACAAAGGATTGCATGATCTCTGCAATTTCATCGGCGCCCGGCAGTTGCACCTTGCATTGTCTGGTGATGCGTCCGGCGATGTCCAGCGTATCGGTTGCAATACCCAGGCGCATCCGCGCGTGGTACTCTTTTTCATAGGCCATCAGCGCTGCGATCTCTTTGGTGGCCCTGCCGATACACACCAGCAAGAGGCCTTCTGCAAAGGGATCCAGGGTTCCGGCATGTCCGACTTTATCGTGAGGATGGCGTTTCTTCACCATGCGAACCACATCGAAGGAACTCCAGCCGATGGGTTTGTTGATGCCCAGAATCGCCTCTGCTGGAACCGCTATGCCTCCCCGCTCGCGGAGCTCTTGATCAGGCCTCGCCATCTCGCTCATGATGGATCTTTTCGATCAGGGTTTGGATGTGCGCCGCATACGCCAAAGAATCGTCGTAAATAAAAACCATCTCCGGGACGTAACGCAGTCCAAGCCGGTGGCCGACTTCGCTGCGAATCCGCCCCAGATAATGCTGCAGGGATTGACCGGCTTTGACAATCTCTTTTTCTTCACCCAGAACGCTGAAAAATATTTTTGCGTGGCGGAGATCGTCCGACACGGTGACATTGGTGATGGTGATGAAGCCGAGATTGGCATTTTTCAATTCAAAGAGCAAATATTTGCTGACCTCTTCCTTGAGCAAGGCGGCGACGCGATCAGCGCGTTTATATTTCAGCATGACAAGACCTAAATTATTTCCAGTTGTTGTTTGAGCACCTGAACGTCATCGCAGGTTTCCACCAGCCGCAATATTTCAGACATGACCTGATCGATATAGCGCCGTTCATTGGCGACCAGGGCAATTCCAAGCGTCGTGCGCTGCCATTTTTCATTCTCGTCGACTTCTGCGACCGAGACGTTGAATTTGTTATGGATGCGCGTTTTGAGGCTCTGCAGAACAAAGCGCTTCGATTTGAGCGATCCACTCTGCGGTATAAACAGATCTATTTGATAAAGTCCGACCAGCATGCTCATCCCGACGCGATTATTCGAGCGTGCGTTTGGTTTCGACGACTTTATAGGATTCGAGAATATCGTTCACCTTGAGATCGTCATAATTGGTCAAGCCGATGCCGCACTCGAATCCTGCCGCCACTTCCTTGCTATCGTCTTTGAAGCGTCTCAGGGACAAGATTTGTCCGTCGTGTATGAGGCGGTCATCGCGGTACACTTTGATGCGGTCGCTGCGGCTGATCTTGCCGGAGGTCACATAGCAGCCGGCAATCATGCCCACTTTGGGTACCTTGAAGACCTGGCGAATTTCAACCGTCGCCGTCAGTTCCTCGGAAATGGTGGGCGCCAGAAAGCCTTCCAGAGCGGATTTGATGTCATTGACGATGTCGTAAATGACATCGTACAAGCGGATGTCGATCTCCTCTTTGCCGGCCAGTTCCCGGGCTTTGGAGGTGGGACGGACATTGAAGCCGATGATGATGGCGCCGGATGCGGAAGCCAGCAGCACATCGGACTCGGAAATGGCGCCGACGCCTTTGTGAATGATCTCCACCGCCACTTCTTCGGTGCGCAAATTGATGAGCGTATCGGTGATGGCCTCGATGGAACCGTCAACGTCCGCTTTGAGAACCACTGCCAGCTGCCGTACCTGCCCCTTTTGTATCTGGCGCGAGATTTCGTCCAGCGTGCGGGGATGACTGCTCCAGCGCTCATGCTCACGCTGCAACTGTTGCCGTTTCTGACTGATCTCGCGCGTGTCGCGTTCCGAACGCAGAACGATAATGGAATCGCCCGCCTGTGGCATGCCATCAAACCCCAGCACCTGGACCGGCGTGGAGGGTCCGGCTTTTTTAACACGGCGTCCATGATCATCGAACATGGAACGCACCTTGCCGCTGTAGGGACCGGCGATGAAAGGATCTCCGATCTTGAGGGAGCCGTTTTGCACCAGCACCGTGGCGACGACGCCCTTGCCGCGGTCGAGGCGGGATTCAATGATCACGCCGCGCGCCAATCGTTCCGGATTGGCTTTGAGATCAAGCACCTCCGCTTCAAGGAGAATATTGTCCAGCAACACTTCGACATTCTGACCGGTCTTGGCGGAGATTTCCACGCATTGATGTTTACCGCCCCATTGTTCCACCAGCACGCCATATTTGGAAAGCTGCATGCGGATATTATCCGGATTGGCGCCCGGTTTGTCGACTTTGTTGATCGCCGCGATGATGGGCACGTTGGCCGCCTTGGCATGGCTGATGGCTTCAATGGTTTGCGGCATGACATTATCATCGGCTGCCACGACCAGGATGACGATGTCGGTCACCTGAGCGCCGCGGGCGCGCATGGCGGTGAAGGCTTCGTGGCCCGGCGTGT
>DCUM01000165.1 GCA_002327255.1 bacterium UBA2214
TTCGCCCCAATATCTACGAGGCCACTTTGGTGTATCTGATTCGACAGAAGGGCGAGTTGACCATTCATACAGAGCAGCAAGTGCTCGGCATTTTTTCCCGGGCAATATGGGATGAACTGTTCAAGAATGCCGGAATAACCATGCAGATGGCAAACCTGGATGGCCTCTATGACTCGTATCTTCTAAATGACGGAGAGTATCCACTTCAAATTTTTGTCGGGCAAAAGGCATGACCGGGAAAGGCACTCGCCAACAGGTTGATATAGGGCTAACAAGGCCCGTGCGCACCCGACTTTCGCCGCCTGTCGCTTAAGCTGTCATTGGCGTAATGGAAAGCACCAGGGTGCCCCAAAATTCATTTTATGCGGCTGCGGCGGGTGGCACTCCGTAAATGGCAAACACAAAATGATGGATGATAAACAATGAGAATACTGTTCTTAATGATCGTTTTACTACACGGACTTGTCCATTTACTTGGGTTTGTAAAAGCCTTCGGTTTTAAAGAAGTTAACGAGTTGACGCTTCCCATTTCAAAACCAATGGGAATGTGTTGGCTGGATGCCAACCACCAACAACGGCCTGGCATTATGAAAAGTATCTACGATCAACAGTAACAAGGCACCGCAATGGTCACTGGGAAGCCTGATCTAATTCAGTTAGGCTCACGTGATTCAGGAAAATACGGTGAAACGGTTTGGGACACTCTTCCAGCCTGCATAATTGGCAAATTTTTGTGAAATTGGTTTCATGCGACAAATAATCAATTACTTGGAAAAAGACTTCTTGTCAAACTTTATTTTAAATAGAACGATTATTCCGAGCCTATCAAGCAACTACATGAATTATTCAGGCAAGAAATAACGCCTTGCCCATGGTGTGGCATCAATTTGCCTGAGGCAGACCTGCCAAAATGTGATGATGTGAATTATTTTTTTCACTCTGGCCGAAGTGAATGCAACGTAAAAAAGAAATAATGGTGCTAACCGTACGGATGGTCATTCACCATCTGGCCGGCGCCGCGCCCCATCCATCAAGCGCCTGCGGCCAAGCGGCTTGCGCGCGTGCAGGCTCGTGCTCCAAACCGCAGCCGATCCGCCGGCCCGTTCAGC
Organism: bacterium UBA2214; assembly: GCA_002327255.1. Taxonomy (GTDB): domain Bacteria; phylum Zhuqueibacterota; class Zhuqueibacteria; order Residuimicrobiales; family Residuimicrobiaceae; genus UBA2214. The sequence goes on from DCUM01000165.1 coordinate 1,110, forward strand.
CCTCGCTCTGCCCGGGCGGGGCCGGGCACTTNNGATTTTGAAAAATCATATTCTTTGCGCATATTATTTAACCTTTTTGTATTTTGACGCTTCATTTTTTGTAGCCTTGCGAGCAGAAATGATCCGAATAACTTGGTCGCTCTGCTGGCAGGCATGGACAACAACCAGAATAGTTAGTCTGCCCGGGCGGGGCCGGGCACTTGAAAATACCCCCACCCCGCGGCGAGCGCTGCTCAGCGTCGCGATTGGGTAAAAAATGACGCGCCAAAACAAAGAGAAAATAGTGATGAAAGCTGCCAAAAATATTCTGGAACGATGGCTGCAAGCTGTCAACTGCCGCGATGTTGATGGTTTGCTGGCTTTATACGACAGCCAAGCCGTGTTGATTCCAACATTTGCCAACAAATTGCTGAATACGCCCGATAAACTGCGCAATTATTTTGCAAAGCTTGGAAGCCAGGAGGAGCTTGGCATCACCCTGCATGATAAAACCTTGATGGTCCAGCCTCTACACAATGAAATGTTTGTATTGAGCGGCATTTATAACTGGCGTTTTGCCGTTGATGGCGAACTGCTTAATTTCGAAGCACGATTTAGCTTTGTTATCGACCTTGCCAGGCCCAGCCCCATTCTGCATCATCATTCATCGCAACTCCCGCGAATGTTGTAAACCTGACAAAGCGCGCCAGGCGCTGTTATCGATCAGGGTATCGCCGGCGGCGGTGATGGAGCTTTCGCCCCCAGGGGAGTCTGGCCGCCGAAGCAGTGAACCTGTTGCGTGACAGGGTCAAAAAGCGCGGCATGGCCATGGAGCGCCCGCGGCGTTTCGCATCAGTAAAACAGTAAAATGCATAACCCCGGAATTGCACAAAACACGAAGGCCGGGAATAATCTGACCTTTTCACACACGCTCTGCGTAGGGGCACATCGTTCCATGCAAAGCACTGGCTTGTTCGCGAGCGGACGAGTGCTGTCAGCAGGATCACGCAATTCGTCGAGACGCTTGCGCGCCGCGATTCAGCCCGAGTGCAGTGAGGGCTGAACCAGAGGTTGTCCCAAAAACAGCGCAAGACCTGTTTGCACTACCTTCACTTGATGGGCTTTTTATAAACCAGGCTTACCCATCCATGGTTAAACTCGCCGCTAAATTTATAAATGACTTGATCGGGTCTCTGCAAAAAACTATATTAGGCAGAGCAGAGATTGTGTCCCGGATTCTTGTGTTGACGCTTGCCTGCATCACGCACCCGGACATCCACCGGACTGCCGCTTTCTCCGGACAACACCGAATTCGGGTGGCGTCTCTGCCAGAAAGTCCCCGGCGGAATACAGGCCTGACCATCACCCTACCGCCGGCGGATGGCCGCGGATTCGCCGGATTATCATCCACCTGATTAATTTCTTCGAGGAGCCGTTGTGGAGCCCTATGTAACCAAAGATAATCTGAAAGTCAAGACACGTGAATGGCTGGAACGCATCCATCCCTATAACCAACACGAGATGCGGCTCAACGCAGCATCCAGCGCGCTTCTTGTGGTCGACATGCAGTGTTTCTTTCTGGACGCCCAATCCCCCACCTACACCTGCGGCGGGTCAGCGATCATCCCGGCCGTGCAACGCGTCCTGCATGCGTTTCGCGCTGCGAAACGCCCCGTGATTTTTACGCGCCATGTCCATCATCCGGGTGACCTGGACAGCGGGATCATGGGATGGTGGTGGGAGGGCAAATGTCTGGAAGGAAGCCCTGAGAGCGAAGTGCATCCGGATTTGGCGCCACGGCCAGGGGAGAAAGTGGTTTTCAAGCATCGCTATTCTGCCTTCTACAACACCGATCTCGAGACCGTGCTGCGTTGCCTGCGAATTGAAGATATCGTCATTGCGGGAGTAATGACCAACCTGTGTTGCGAATCGACGGCGCGGGATGCGTACTATCGGGACTACCGGGTGTTCTTCCTGGCGGATGGAACCGGATCGGTTCATGAAGAAATGCACGTTGCCAGCCTCGTGAACCTGGCGTTCGGGTTCGCGTATGTGACCAGCAGTGATACGATTCTGGCGCAGATGGCCGTCTGAATGTTGCCCTGAGCCGCTTCCTGTCAGGATTGAAAAAGCGCAAGTGCCCGCCTTTCCCGGAGCGGCAGATCGGTTGCGGGCTTGCGCGTCAGCCGGCAACAGTCGCTTGAGCGCTTTTCTGCCCTTTCTACTTTGCCCAAATGGCTGGCATCATGAATCCGTCGGTTTAAAAAATGATAAAATTATTTCTGTTCACACTTTCATCACTCTGTTTGTCCCTGCCAATGGCGCTGGCCCAGCAGACCGCGCTCGTCTTTGAACGGTACACCATCCGCGACGGCCTCTCCAACAACTCGATAAACGCTGTGCTGCAGACCCGCGATGGCTATCTGTGGATCGCTACCAAAGACGGCCTCAATCGGTTCGATGGCAGAGTATTCCACGTTTTCAAACGCGATCTCCCCCTCTCCAATTCACTGCCGGAAAATTATATCATGTCGCTGCTCGAAAGTCGCAGCGGTGTTTTCTGGATCGGAACCTGGGGGGGCGGTCTCTGCCGATTCGACCCTGACCAGGAACGTTTCACCCGCATAACCACACCCGACAGCCGCGATGATTACATCCAGGCGCTGCACGAAGATGAAACCGGCGCCATCTGGTTCGGTACCACAAGCGGTGGTTTGCATCGTTTTGATCCCCTTACCAACACAAACATCGTGTTCAGCAAGAGCGCAAACCATCCGCCCGGATTTCCGGCGGACAATATCACTTCGATCGCCTCCGATGCTGCCCAGGTCCTCTGGATCGGGACCCTGGACGCGGGCTTGCTGCGCTTCAATCCCGTCACCCATGATTACCAGCGCATACCCGCGCTCGAGCAGCCCATCTGGCACGTGTTGTCAGATATCGACCAGACCCTGTGGATCAGCAGCGAGGGAGGCCTCTATCACTATGATCCGGTCTCGCACCATCTTGTCCGCCATCCCGGCATTCCGCCGCCGCAACAGGACTATTTCACCACGACCATCCGGCAGTCGCTCAGGGACCGGCAGGGCCTGCTCTGGGCCGGCACCTATGAATATCGTGGCCTGTTGCTTTTCGAACCGACTCCAGCCAATGCTGTCAGATTTTATCATCTGCAACAGGAGGACGATAATCCCAACGCCCTGATATCCGATCGCATCCGTTGCATCTATCAAGACCATAAAGGCAATCTTTGGTTCGGAACCGAAGAAGGTTTGAACAAATTGCCGAAAAGGGCGCCCTTTACTCAGTACCGCTATCTGCCGCGGCGCAAAACGAGCCTCGGCGGCCGGGTGGTCAGCAGCATCCTGGAAGGGCCGGGGCGGATACTCTGGGTCGGCCTCGGCGGCGGCGGATTAGATCGCATCGATTTGAAAAACAATAAGATAACCCATTATAAACATGACCCTGACAATCCCAATAGCCTGAGCGAAGATGATGTTGTCACCCTCTATGCGGATCGTGATGGCATCCTGTGGATCGGCACCAGCCGCGGTGGTCTGAACCGCTTTGATTCGGCCCGCGGCCGCTTCACGCGCTATAGGCACCATCCTGACAGGCCGGCAACCATCCACTCCAACTGGGTGCAACAGATTCTTGAAACCAGGACAGGACTTTTCCTCGTAGGCACGAACAGCGCCCTGCAGGTTTTTGATCGCCAGAACGGAAAATTCTCGCACTACCAACCGGCCATCGCAGGGCGCTCTGCGCTTTTTCCTTTGAATCTCCAGGTCAACGCACTCTATGAAGACAGTGACGGCGAACTCTGGATCGGCACCTGGCTGGATGGCATCTGGCGTTATAATCCAGCCTCCCGGCATCTGCAACACTATCTGCCGAATCTGCAGGATTCCACCAGTCTCAGCGCCAGCAAAGTTACGGCTATTTACGAAGATTCGCGCCACAGAATCTGGATCGGCACCCACAGCGGGGGACTGAGCCGCTACGACAAGGCATCCGATACCTTTGTAACCTATACCACGATCGACGGGCTGCCCAATGATATCGTTTTCGGCATCCAGGAGGATCGGCGCGGAAACTTATGGGTGAGCACCCTGAACGGTCTGGCCAAGCTCGACCCGGACGGGAAGGGCTTCCGCGTCTACGATGAATCCGACGGCATTGTCAACAACCAGTTCAACTGGCGCGCCACTTTTCAAAACGATGACGGCATCATCTATTTTGGCGGCGCCAATGGCTTGATTGCCTTTCATCCCGATTCGATCCAAATAGATCCAGACCCCCCTCCTGTCGCTTTTACCTCCTTTAAAATATTTGAAAAAGAGGCGCAGCTGCCGCAGTCTCTTCGCGCCACGACCAGGGTCGTCTTGACTCACAAACAAAACTTTTTTACCATCGAATATGCCGCACTCGACATTGCCCCTCCCCATAAACACCGTTTCGCCTATCAGCTGCAGGGCATTGACCCAGGCTGGGTTTATCCGGGTATTCAAACCAAAGCGCTCTATACCGACATCCGCCCCGGCATCTATACGTTTCAAGTCAAAGCGAGCAATGCAGACGGTATCTGGAGCGATCCGCTCTCCATGGAGATAACCGTGCTGCCGCCGTGGTGGCAAGCGCGTTGGCTTAAAATACTCGCCGCCACCCTCCTGCTGATCATGATCTATGCGCTCTATTCATACCGTATTCATGAGCTGCAGAAAATCCATCGCATCCGTTTCAATATCGCCGGCGATCTGCACGATGAAATCGGCTCCAATCTCAGCAGTATTCGCGTCGAAAGCCAACTTTTACTGCAAAATGATGCACTGGCCTTGTACGAGAAAGAGCAGCTCACGGCCATCAGTCAGACGGCCGAAGAAACCGTCGATGCCATGCGCGATATCGTCTGGTTTATCAATCCGCAGAATGATGCCGGGGAGAATATCCTCTTCAAGATGAGGGAAACGGCGGCACGGCTGCTGGGGGGGATCACCTGGTCTTTCACGGTCTCTCCGGGGGTTAGATTGGAATTGTTCAATCTTGAAATCCGACGCCATCTTTTTCTCATCTACAAAGAATCGTTGACCAATGTGGTGCGGCACGCCGAAGCGCAAACATGCCGGATTGAAATCGATGCCGCTCCGGAGGGCATTGTCCTGGCGATTCGAGACGATGGCAAAGGTTTTGAATGGAGCCAGGTACAAAAGCTGGGCGGTCTGCTTAATATCAACCGGCGCGCGGAAAAAATCGGTGCTGCTTTAACTCTGACCGGTGCGCCGGGACTCGGCACCACGGTTCACCTGGCCGTGCCCTATAAACCCCGTCCCGCATCCGAGCGCGACGCCGCGGACAGCATCGCAGCCGGCCTGAAAAAAAGATGGCACAGCATCCGCCGGGTTGCAGGCACCCTGTTCGAAGGCCCATAAATATACCACAAGCGTGGTATGGCTTTTCTGCCGATAAATTTCTATTTTAATCGTGCAGAGTAACTCCTATTGACAAATGAGAAACGCATGGTGCCGACAACCATATGGCTGGTGGAGGACAATGTCCGCTATCGCAACACCCTGGCCGGGGTGATCAATCGTGCACAGCGAATGATCTGTTCGCAGGCCTTTGCCCGCTGTGAAGAAGCGCTCGATCTGCTCCAGCACACCCCGCCGCCCGATGTCATCCTGTTGGATATCGGCCTGCCCGGGATCAGCGGTATCCAGGGCCTGGAAAAATTCAAACAGATCGCTCCCGCGACCCACATCATCATCCTCACGGTCTATGACGACAACGATAAAGTCTTTAATGCCCTCTGCGCCGGCGCCTCGGGCTATCTGCTCAAGGATTCGACACCCGAGAAAATCATCGCCGCCATCGATGAAGTGCTTGCCGGCGGTGCGCCCATGAACATGCAGATCGCCCATAAAGTGTTGGAGATGTTCACCCGACTGAAACCGGTGCAGGCCGATTATGGCCTCACAGAACGGGAAAGAGAAATCCTCCAGCAACTGGTCTCCGGCTTGACCAAGCAGCAGATCGCCGACAAACTGTTTATCAGCTTTCATACGGTCAATACCCATTGCAAGAACATCTACAGCAAGTTGCACGTCAACACCCTCTCCGGAGCGATTTCCAAGGCCTACCGCGAGCATTTGATCTGACCGGCATCGACTCTTAACCGGCGGTGGCAGGGGACAATCCCCTCCGTACCCTTCCTGCAAAATACCACAAACGTGCGATTGTCCCTTGCCGTGAGGCGTACTATATTCAATTTGGGGTATCAAAAAACATACATAATGTCCATTTAACGGAGGCAACGTCATGACCAAAAAGGCCAATTTGCTCTTTATTATGGTGCTGTGGTTGGGCATCCCCTTGCTGCATGCCGAGACAGTGATCATCGCGCACCGCGGCGCCTCCGGGCTCGCCCCGGAAAACACGCTGGCCGCCTTTGCCGAGGCGATTGAAATCGGCGCCGAATTTTTCGAGCTCGATGTGCGCGTCTCGAGTGACGATTCACTCATGCTCATGCACGACGAGACCATCAACCGCACCACTTCCGGCAGCGGTGTGATTTCCGGTTTGACCTATGCGCAGTTGCGCACTGTTGACGCCGGCGCCTGGTTCAACCCGGCTTTCACAGGAGAAAAAATCCCTACGCTCGCCGAAGCCCTGGACCTGGCACTCGCCGCGCCCTATCGCATCGGCGTGGTGATCGAGATCAAGGCGATTACACCGACCATCGTGCAAAAGGTCATCACGGCTGTGCAACAGCGCAACATGCAGGATCGGGTCATCATCAGCAGCTTCAATTTGAGTCAGATCACCACATCCAAGCAGCTCGATCCCTCCATTCCCGTGCAGCTCTTCGGAACCATCACCCAGGCCAACATCGACCAGGTGGCCAGCATCGGCGGTGAATGGGTGGGCACCGGCGGGGCCGTCACCCAGGCGCTGCTCGATTCCACCCATGCCAGAGGCATGTTCCTCAACAAGTGGACCGTCAACAACAGCGCGGAGATGGCCGCGCTTATCCTCCTGGGCGTCGATGCGATCACCACCAATTTCCCCAATCTCGCCAAACTCCTGCTGGACACCACACCGCCTTCGGATGTGATGCTGCAGCCGCCAACGGTCAAGGTAACCCGCGTCTCCCTGAACTGGCTCCCCGCTCAAGATGCGGAGAGCGGCATCGCCGGCTATGAGATATACCGCGACACATCGGAAAACGCCGCCACACTTCTGACCACGGTCGGCGATACCACCAGCTACATGGACGAGACCCTGAGCGAATCGACCACTTTTTTCTACCGCATCAAAGCGAAAAACCTCGCGGGACTCCTCAGCGCCAACTTTAGCAACGAGGTCATGGCCACGACCCGTATGGACCAGCAGCCGCCCAAGGTGAGTGCGATTGTCGCCTATGGCAGGCGGGATAAGCTCCTGGTCGAATTTAACGAGCGCGTCGATACCACCAGCGCCAAAACCATCGCCAACTATACCCTTGCACCGGATATCACGATCCTCGCCGCACGTCTCGCCCTGGATGGAAAGACGGTCATCCTCACCACCTCGGATATGACGGACAATGCCGCGTACAACCTGACCGTCACGCAGGTTAAGGACCTTGCCCTGATCCCGAACGCGATCGTCGATCCGGAAGTGGTCGCTTTTACCTTCAAACCCTTCCTGCCCAACACGATCGCAGTTTGGGATCTGGATGAAGGCGAAGGAATGCTCATGACCGACTACTCCGGCAATGACAATCTCGGCACTCTGATGAACGACACCGGCTGGGGCGCCGGACAAACCGGAAACGGTTTGATTTTTGACGGCGTGGACGACCATGCACGCGTGCCCGCCTCGACTTCTCTCAACATCAATGGCGATGCGGTCAGCGTCTCGGTCTGGGCCAAGCTGGCCCTGCTGCCCAACGAATTGCCCGGTGCTTACGGCCCGATTTACGATTCGGAAGGCGATAATTATGTCATCTACGAGGACAAGGGCAACAATGAGCTGCGCTTCAAGGTTGCCACCAACAAGGGGGCGGAACGTCCGGGCATTGCCGCAGCGGACCTGGTCCTCGGCAAATGGCTCCACCTCGTCGGTGTTTACAATGGCAGCAAGGCAATGATCTACATGAATGGCCAGCTCAAAGACACCCACACCCTGATTGGCACGGTCAATCCAGGGCAAATCGCCACCATAGGAACCAGTATGGGCTCCTATTTTAAGGGGGCTATCGATAATATCCAAATTTTCAACCGTGCGGTGAGCGAAGAGGAAATCAATTTCCTTTACAAACAGGCGCGCACTGCCATCGTCGATGCCGAAGCGCCGACGCTCATCAATGTGATCTCAGTCGGCGCCGCGGAAAAAGTCTATGTCGAGTTCAGCGAAGCCGTCGACCAGGCAACGGCAGAAAACTTCAGCCATTATGCGATCGACAACGGTGCCGCCATCCTCGGCGCGCAACTCAGCATCGATGCCAGAACCGTCATCCTCACCACCTCACCGTTGCAGCCGAACCTGGCCTATACCTTGTCGGTCAGCGGCGTCCAGGATATGGCGGAGGAGGCCAATACCATCGCCGACAACAGTTCACTGCGCTTTGCACACAAGCCCTTCCCGGACGGCCTGGTCAGCTACTGGCTCATGGATGAGGGCGCGGACACGACCTCGCACGACGGCGCCGCAAATGCCAATACCATGTTCCTCCGCAACGGCGCGGAATGGTCGGCGGGCAAATTCGGCAACGGCCTCACTTTCGACGGGATCAATGATTATGCGGTGATACCCCAATCCCCTTCTCTCGATATCGACACCAGCGGCGTCAGCGTCTCAGTCTGGGTAAAGCTCAAATATTTACCGGCGGATATGCCCGTCAATATCGCTCCTGTCTATGATTCGAGCACCGACAATTACGTCATCTATGTAGACAAGGGCAACCGGGAAATGCGCTTCAAAGTGACCACCACCGGCGGCGCAGAGCGGCCGGGCATTCCAGCCGCCGATTTGAAGGTGGACGAATGGCTGCATGTAGTCGGCGTCTATGACGGCAGCAGCGCGCGCATCTATCTCAATGGCGAACTCAAGGATGTCCATCCCTATCTCAGCGGTAAAGTCAAACCGGGGCAGGTCGCCCAATTGGGTAAAGAAGGCAACGCAATTTTTAGCGGCGCCATAGACCACATCCAGGTTTACCGTCGCGGCCTCAGCCGGGCGGAGGTGATCCATCTTTACGCCGGCGTCAATGTGCCGCATTTGCGCGTGGAGGGCGTGCAGGAGACGGCGGTCCATCTGGCCTGGGAGGGCGGCGAAGACCCACTCCTGGGGCTTTCCGGCTATGCCGTCTTTCGCGACACCACCGCCACACCATCGCAACTGCTGGACGCCCTGGTCGATACGACCGCCTATATCGATGAAACCAGGAGCGAGGAGACAACCTTTTACTACCGCATCAAAACGGTCGATGCGGCGGGAACCCCCAGCGCCTGGTTCAGCAACGAAGTGTCGGTTACCACCGGCGGTGACACGACCCCGCCGCATATTCTCCTGGCACACAGCACCGGTGAAAACGGCAGAGTGGTCGTTCATTTCAGTGAGAAGGTTGAACCGGCCTCGGCCACTGAAGCCGCCCATTATTCGCTCGATCAAGGGGCGCAAGTCGATTCGGCACGACTGGCCCTGGATGAACGCAGTGTCCTGCTCTACGCCTCCGGCTTGCTCCCCGCCGGCGTCTATACGCTCACGGTCAGCAACGTCAGCGATTGCGCTCAAATACCCAATACCATCACGGCACAAAGCGCCTATACGTTCAACTATCACGCGCCGCTGCCCGGTTTGGTCGCCTATTGGCCGCTTGATGAAGGACAGGACAGCACCGCCGCCGATGTCACGGGCAACGGCAACCATGCCGCTCTCTTCAATCAACCAACCTGGGTCGCCGGCAGAATCGGCAATGGCCTGCGTTTCGACGGCGGCAACGATTATGTCCAGCTCCCCGCCACGCCTTCCCTGAACATCGACACCAGCGGGGTGACGGTGTCAGTATGGCTCAAGCTCGATTATTTGCCCACAGAGATGCCCACCAGCATTGGCCCGATTTACGATGCCCCGGGCGATCAGTACGTCCTCTATGAAGACAAAGGCAACAAGGAGCTGCGCTTTAAAGTGACCACCACCAAGGGCGCCGAAAGGCCGGGTATTCCCGAAAGCAAACTCAGCACCGGCGTGTGGCTGCACATCGCGGGCGTCTATGACGGCACCCAGGCGATGATCTACCTGAACGGCGAGTTGATGGATAGCCATCCCAACATCACCGGCAATGTCAAACCGGGACAGGCAGCGCGCTTGGGACAGGATGGAAGCAACTATTTCAAGGGCGAAATCGACAACGTGCAGGTCTACCGCCGCGGTTTGAGCGCTGATGAAATCCGTTTCCTCTATTCCGGGAAAAAGGTCATGACCGATGCGCCAAGTTCACCCCACCCCCCCGTGCTTTGCAGCCTGGGGCAAAATTATCCCAACCCCTTCAACCCGACGACGACTTTGAGCTATTCCATAACCAAAAAGGGATTGGTCGATCTGGCGGTTTATGATCTTCTTGGCCGCAAGGTGGCGGAAATCGTCCATAAAATCCAGGAACCCGGACACTACCAGGTGAACTGGAATAGCGTCGCTCTGAGCGGTCTGCCGGTGGGCAGCGGGGTCTATTTCTACCGATTAACCACCGACGACTATGTCTCCGTACGCAAGATGATCCTGGTACGCTGACGCGGCGAATCGGATCAAGGGTTGTCCACAGAACGGCGTGGGGGGTGTTTTCAAAACATTGTTTGTCACTCAGACTTGGCATGGGGCTCTCTTGCATAAACAGAGCACCAGTATTCTGTGGAGTCCACCGCGGAGGTGGGCTCCACAGGAAGTGATGTAGACAAGATGCCGGCCATTTTCTCTGCCGCGGCTGATGGAAACAAGCAACTCCATCACCATTTCAACAGCGGCACCCGGTTTTCAGGTTATGACCTGGAACGGAGCGCCCGGCAAACAGAGGAATGAGTAGCCGCCGGACGCACACACGAGTTGAAATCATCCATAAATACCAGCGCAGCGTGCAGCCCCCTGCTACGGCGGATGAATGAGTCAGCAGGCAGTCTCGTGGAAGAAGGATTATCCTTAACTGCCACTTTTTCCCCAATAAAAAACGGCCGTTAAGGCCGTTTTTTGCTGTTTTGGTGAGTTTAACTATTTGATAATTATGGTTTGACTGAGGTCCGACCCCGATTTTAGATGTCGAATTTGATGCCCTGGGCCAGCGGCAGGTCGGTGCTCCAGTTGATGGTGTTGGTCTGGCGCCGCATGTAGGCTTTCCAGGCATCCGAGCCCGATTCACGGCCGCCACCGGTCTCTTTCTCGCCGCCAAAGGCGCCGCCNNAGAAAGAGCTCGGTCTCGCGCACATTGTTGCTGAAAATGGAGGAGGAGAGTCCCTGCGGCACGGCATTGTGGAGTTCGATGGCGTTCTCCACCCCGCCCCGGTATTTGATCAGATAAAGGATCGGGGCGAAGGTCTCCTCCTGGACGATCTCCCAGTGATTCTCCGCCTCGGCGATGACCGGGGTGACATAGCAGCCCGACTCGAAACCGGGACCCTGCAGCACCTCGCCGCCGCAGAGGATGCGCCCACCGCTCTGTTTGATCTTCGCGATGGCCGCCAGAAAAACTTCCACCGCCTGCCGGTCCACCAGCGGACCCATGTGACTTTTCTCGTCGAGGGGATTGCCGATGCGAACGCCGGCATAGGCCTTCACCACGGTCTCCTTGACGCGTTCATAAATCGATTCATGAATGATGAGACGGCGGGTGGTGGTGCAGCGCTGTCCCGCCGTACCCACGGAACCAAAGACCACCGCCGGGATGGTCAGTTTCATATCCGCATCCGGGGTGATGAGGATGGCGTTGTTGCCGCCAAGTTCGAGGATGGTTCTGCCGAGACGCTTGCCGATCACTTCGGCCGCGTGCTTGCCCACCGGCGTCGAACCCGTCAGTGACACCAGCGGCACATTTTTATCCGTGAGCATGCGCTCGCCCACCGCAGCACCGCTGCCCACGATCAGATTGAATATGCCCTCGGGAAGATCATTCTCTTTCAACACATCCTGCAAAATATTCTGCACTGCAATCGCCGTCAACGGGGTCTTGGAAGAGGGCTTCCAGACCATGACATCGCCGCAGACCGCCGCCAGGGCGGCATTCCACGCCCACACCGCCACCGGGAAATTGAAGGCGGTCACAATGCCGACAATGCCCAGGGGATGATACTGGTCGTACATGCGGTGGCGCGGACGTTCCGAGTGCATGGTGGAACCACAGAGCTGGCGGGACTGGCCCACCGCAAAATCGCAGATGTCGATCATCTCCTGCACTTCTCCATACCCTTCCTGGATCGACTTGCCCATCTCATAAGTCACCAGGGTCCCCAATGGCTTTTTGTACTCCCGCAGCTTGAGCCCGATTTGCCGCACGATCTCTCCGCGTTTGGGCGCCGGAACCATGCGCCAAACCTTGAACGCCGCCTGGGCAGTTCGCACCATGGCATCATAATCCGCTTGCGAAGCGCGATAAACAGAAGCAATCTTCTTTCCATCCACCGGAGAATAGACCTCGAGGACGCCCTGGTCCGTGGTCTCGATCCATTGCCTGCCCGTCGATGTGCCAAAATTCATCGCTTTGATGTCCAGTATCTCCAGAAACTCCATAAGGGACCTCCCTTTAGTGATCAACGTCCATGCGTCTGCCACCGGTCGCGGCATCCGCTCGCTTTCAGCATCCAATTTGCAACTTTTTTTCGAAAAAGCAAACGCTTTTGTTGCCTTCTCCCCCTGTACGCTTTCGTGCTTCCCGGGCACTTATTCTGTACCTCCAGGTACACTTCGGCGGCCAAACAGCATGCACGTTTATGACTTATCTGTTTATTTTTTATATTTTTAATTCGCCACACCCCCTTTCTGGCATACTCTTTGCGACTGCCTCAGCAAAGAAGAATACAAACCAGAGCGCATGATAGCCATGAGAACCATCCTCTTCATCCTCCTGATCTTTTCCCTGCTGTGCCCGCTGTGGGCTCAGATCGGCCAGGATCCCCTGTTTCAGCGCGTGACGCAGGGTATTCAAAATGCCCGTGAGCTGCTGCGCGTCTACCCCAATGAAGCGGCTGCTATCCTGGTGGCTCAGGCTGAAACCGCTGTCGCGGAAGCGCTGCAGCTGGTGGACAGCCGTCAGTTGCGCCTGGCGCAGCAGAAATTGCGCAGCGCCAACGATCTGCTCGAACGCGCTCTGAGACTGCTCAGCACCATTCCCACCCAGCGCACCCGCGAGGAAATCGAAGAAATGATTCGCCGCGTGGAAGGCGTGCTGGCCGCCAGTCGCAATCAGGAAGCCGAACGCCTGCTCAACACCGCCAAAGAACATCTGCGTCTGGCTGAAAGCGCCACGCTGAACAACCAGACGCAGAGAAGTCTCGAACATCTGCGCATGGCCAAATTCTATGCGGAGCGCTGCTGGGCCCTGCTGGATAAATCCAGGACAACCCCCGGTTTTGACCTCGACAGCGAGCGCAACCAGTACGACGATCTGCTGCAAAAAACGCGCGAGGCGGTCGCCCAGTGCAATGACCACCGCGCACAACGCCTGCTCCTGCAGGCTCAGGTGCAAACCAGCAATATCGACGGCTTGTTGCAGCGCGGTGAAGTGAAACTGGTCCTTAATCTCTACGATAACGCCACCCGGCTGCTCTTGCGTGCCCTGGATCTATGCGCCGGTGTGCAGCTTGGCGAACGCGAGCAGCTCCGCGAAGAGCTGCAACTGTTGAGCGATCAGATCGCGCAACTCCCGCTATCGATGCGCGCACCGGCCGATGCCAATCAGCAGCAGATGCTGAATAAAGTCCAAGCCCTGAAAATCCAGATCAACCAGGCCATCGAAGCCGGACACTATGGCATCGCCCTGCGTCGCATGGAACTGGCGCGCACACTTCTGAACCGCATCTGGATGCCGGGGCCCCATCTCGAATCCACACGCTCGGAACAGCACAGGCTGCAACAGGAAATCGAGCGCTTCAAATCCACCCCGGGGCCGCGTTCCGAACGCGTCGGTGCGCTGCTGCAGGCCGCAGAACGCAACACGGCTGATGCGGCCGCGCACCTGCAACAGGGCCGCGTGCGCCAGGCGCTGTTTGCCATACTCGCCGGAAACCGCTTTCTCACCCTGGCCAAATCGGCACAACCCGAAAGCGCGCTGTTGAGCGCTCAACAGGTCGAAAATGAGTTGCAAAAGGTGCAGGAAGAAATCAGCGCGGCATCGCCGCAAAACGACCGGGACGACAGCGAGGTGACAGAACAGTTGCGCCTGGCCGGCAAACTGGCGGATAAAGCCCGGGAGGCATTACGCCAAAATCAGACGGAAATTGCGCGAGAATATATCAATTTGGCGAATCATATCGTGCAACGATTCAACCAGGGAAAGGAGGTGCGGTGAATAGGACCCCAAAAATGGCCCGGAAGGTTTGACCGGCTGGCCTCGAGAGCGCACCAGAAAAACACAACAGGGCCATTCCTCAAATTATAATCGAAAAAAGAGACATTCGCAATGAATATTTTACCCGGGAGTTGACCATGAAATTTCGTTCTTTCTTCTTTTTTGCAGTGATCCTGATGACTGTCTTTATCGGGATTTCGCAGAGCCAGGCCTATCAGCTCTATCTGCGGCCCCAGGAAGCGACCCTCGAGCCCGGCGATTCCCTGCAGTTCAAGGTCGCTGTTTTCAATGACCTCAAACAGGGCGTGGAACCCAACCGCATCGCCTGGCGCGTTGAACCCCTGACCCTGGGACGCATCGCCCCCAATGGTCTCTTCGTTGCCGGCAGAATACCCGGCAAAGGCAGTGTGATCGCAACGGTGTCGGTTGGTTCGCAAGTAATCACCGGCCGGGCGCAGATCACCATCAAGGGCGATGCGAATCCCGCGGTTAAAATCCGTGTCGAACCTGAAAGAGCACATGTGCCGCCCCTCGGCACCCTCCTCTTCAAGGCCATTGCGGTGAGTCGGGAAGGCATCTCCCTGCGCACGCAGGGCATACGCTGGAGCGTGGAGCCCCTACATCTTGGCGTCATGAAAGCGGACGGCACCTTTCTCGCCGGCCGCATGACGGGCGAGGGTCTGGTGATCGCCATGGTACAAATCGATGGCAAGGTGTACCGCGGCGAAGCGGCGGTCGTCGTCAGCCCTGAGGCCCAATCCGCGATCACCGGTCTGGTATCAGGTGCCGGCAACGCACCATTGGATGGCGCCGTCATCACCGCCACCCGCGTCGGAGCGACGATTTTCTCCCGCAAAGTCAGAAGCAATGCGGACGGCAGCTATTTTATGGGCGGATTGATTGCCGGCTGGTACGTGGTCAAGGCTGAAAAAGAGGGTTATCTTGCCGAGTATTACCAGGAAGCCGGCACGCTGCTGGAAGCCGATCCCGTCACCCTGGCCGCCAGCGACACCGCGTCGGGCATCGATTTCAGCCTCGAACCCGGCAGCACCATTACCGGCCTGGTGAGCGATGCCGCGACGCATCTGCCCATCCCGGGCGCCCGCATCAGCCTCTTCAGCGAGCCCACGGGCGGCCGGCGTCATTTTGAAACCCGCAGCGACAGCAACGGCGTCTACCGCTTTACGGCACTGCCGGCGGGCGAATACCTCGCCAGGGCCGAGGCGCGCGACTATCTGGCGGAATTCTGGCAGGAGGCCGATTCGGTCGCCGCGGCAACCAGGATAGTCGTCGGCAACGGCGATACCTTTGAGGAGATCCATTTCACGCTCTCCAGCGGCGGCGCCATCACTGGCGTGGTCAGCGATGCACAGACTTCCCTGCCCGTGGCCGGCGCTGTGGTGACGGTGCATTCGCAAAACCGTCGTGACAGCCGGGTCACGCGCAGCGATGCCAATGGCGTCTATGGGGTGGAGGGATTGAGCGGCGGCCTCTATCTGGTGGCTTGTGCCGCGCCGGGCTTTTTGCCGCAATGGTACGACGGCGTTGCCACGCGCCGCGAAGCCACGGCCGTAGCAATCACGGCAGACCTTGCTACGGAAGGCATCGATTTTCAGCTCGACAGACCAGCGCCCAAACCGCGCAGCATCTCGGGTGTGGTCAGCGATGACAGCAGCGGACTGCCGATCCCCCATGCGATCATCATCGCCACGCCGGTGATGCATTTTGCCCGGCCCGGCAGAACCGTCACCGCGGAGGATGGCAGCTATGTGTTGAGCGGCCTCGTACCCGGCAAGTACCTCCTGGCCGCTCAGGCACGCGGCTATATCGGAGAATTTTACCAGGATGCACGCAACTGGCTGGAAGCCACACCGATCGAGGTTCTCGCCGGACAGGAAGTCACCGCCATCGACCTGGGTCTCACCCCGCAACCCCGGGGCGCCTATCTGATCAGCGGCGAGGTCAGGGATCGCCAGGGCAAAGTCATTGCCGATGCGCTGGTTTCCATCGTTACCGCTTCCAGGCCGGGCGGCTCCGCATTGGCGAGGGGCGCTGCCTCTCAGCAGACGGTTGCTGCCGTCCTGACCGATGAGAATGGTTTCTACGCCCTGGAGGGCATCCCGGCGGACACCTATGGTCTCTCCGCCTCTGCGACCGGTTTCGCCGACCTCGACCAATCGCTCTCCGTTGGCAACGGTCAGAATGCGTATAATACTATTGTGACCCTGGAGGCCGGCACGACCGGCTTCGCGGCCGCGGCGGAGATGCCCGCAACCTTTGCACTCGAGCAGAACCATCCCAATCCGTTCAATCCGGTGACCAGCATCATCTACACCCTGGCGGCGCCGGGACGCGTCTCCTTGCAGGTTTACAACCTCCTCGGCCGCGAGATCAAAACCTTGCAGGCGGGTGAGCAGAATGCCGGACGCTACACAGCCGTCTGGGATGGCACGGATGAATACGGAGAGTCGCAGGCGTCGGGTGTCTATTTCTACCGCCTCCGCGTTGAATCCGGTGCGGAAACTTTCACGCAAATGAAACGAATGCTGTTATTGAAATAGGGCCCCATGGCCCCCTGAGTGATTCAGGCCAGGGATGCCGGGAAAAGGATGACAAACAGCCTCTCCTGCAAAATATGAAATCGAGGCGAGACTGGTCGCGCAAGAATCTTTTCCCGGCATCAACAGGTGTAACCCGGCGGTTTCTGAATCGTTCATGCAAACACCTGCTTAAAGAGAAAGGCACAGGCGCAAGTCTGTCGCCTTTCTCTTTTATGCCTCCGGCAGTCAATGCCAACATAACCCGTCAGGATTCCAGGGAAGGTAAAAGCTGGCTCTCCGGCAAAGAAAATTGATGAACCGTCATCCCGTACCGCCCGTGGATGCGATACCCGGCCGCGGCAACAGGTCATGCAATGATTACGACAGGCATGACGCCCGTGATGCGGGGCGTAGCGGAATAGCAGCGCTCCTCATGAACGGGCCTTTGTCACTCCGCGGGATGCGGAGGATGGGCTGGTGCATCCTCCTGCTGACAACCGGGCTGCTGGGGCAGAACACCAGCGACGACTCTCTCCTGGCGTCCCGTGATGAAGACATGATATTGTATCAGGTCAAATGGGCGCGTCTGGGGCGGCTGCAGCAGGAAATGTTGGTGCAGGATGAAAGGACGCCGCTTGCAGTGGATATTTTGCAGGCGATTCAGGAAGCCGACTCGGTGGCGCAGAGCGGGGATTTCATCCTGGCCACCGCCTATCTCGACATCGCCCTGCATTACCTGGAACAGAAATCAATTGCAGCGGATCGTGAAATCAAACCCCTCCATCTCTGGCAGATGGAAACCATCGCGGGCAGCGATTTATGGCAGCAAAAATACAGCATTTCGCTGGTGGATCAGGACAGCGCCATTTATGAAAGTCAAGGCAACCCCTACCTGGGCATGCGTCTGACCTACCGGGGCAGGGATGCGCGCGGCGCTGTTTTGCACGCTTTGGGAGAGGTGAAATACGGGCATGCCTGGGGTACGGGTGCCGCCGATTTGGGTTATGAAGCGCCCATCGGCGCCAGACTGTCACTGCGGGTCACAAACCGCCTCGAAGGGACGCATTATCAGCGCGCCAGGAGTCTGCGTTACTGGAACAATCAGTTTCGCGGCCATTTCACCTGGCACCCGGCGACCTGGGCCGCGATATCCGTTGAACAGGAGGCGCAAAGCCGGCGCTATCTTCATCCCTCCACTTTTTTCACCAGTTACCGGCAGAATCAATCCACGCTCCGGCTCCAGGGTGAATGGCCGCATGCCTTGCGCAGCGAAGTGCGCTTCGATCACCGGCGCCGCCACTACCGCGAAATTCCGCAACAGAATTTTTCCGAGAACCTCGCCACCCTGTACTGGTATCCGACCGGTTTCCGGGCCTGGTCGCTGCGGGGGACGGTGCAGTCGCGCCATCGCGCTTATCACAGCGGCTTTATCGATTCCCTGCTCACCAACGATTTTCATGAATTCTATGCGCAATCGATGCTCACCGTCGGCGGCACCGCGGCGCTCTCGCTGCAATTGAGCGCGAGCTGGAACCGCAAAAATTACCTCCAACCGGATCAATCCACACCGGATTACCACGATATCATCGTCGAGCCGACGTTGAACTACATGCTGAACGGGCATTACACCCTGAAAGCGGGCTACCGCTTCCGCCAAAAAAAACATCATGCCGCGGTTGCGGCGAGCAACGAATCGGTGGCCATGGAAGATTTTTACGCCCACGCGCCCGTGGCGGGATTCGAGATGAGTTTCGGGACGCTGCTGGTGAATATTTATGATGTCTATGAAATACGCCGCTATACAGACGCCTCTCCGGCCGGCTTCACCCTCTACTCCGACCGCAACACCCATTCCCTCTTTGTCTATCTCGCCTGCTCCCTCTCGGCACACTGGTCGCTCAACGCCATGATCAATATCGACCAGGATCTGGCGCGCAATGAGCAGGGTTCCGACGCCCGCAGCAATATCCTCAATTTTGAACTTTTATATAAATTTTGATTGTCGTACATTTAGCCTGCAACACGAAACGGATCATTTGCTTCCGGATAGTACCAACCCTGTCCAGCAAATGGCTGCTTCATGTGCTCCGTGATCCTGATGTTTTTGCATCGTACCGTATTACCTTCAGCGACGGGAATTCTCATATGACGCATCATCGTTATCTCCTTTTCATCGGACTCGCCTTTGTGCTCGCGGGCATGATGGCGGCGCTTTTCAGGCTCGCGCCCCTGGGTTTGATTCAGGCACTTGTCATTGCCGCCGTGTTTCTGGCCGCGGCGCTTTTCTTTGCCCACTATTTCATCCGGGATGATTCACGCTGGTGGGCGCTGCTGCCGGCCGGACTTTTTTTCACGCTGGCCGTGATGAGGCTTCTCGACGGATTGGCATGGATCCGGCCGGAGTTGCAAAGCGTGGTCTTTTGCAGCGGTGTGAGCCTGACGCTCTATTGCCTCTGGCACACCCATCGCACACGCATTCAATTTGTGTGGGCGCGGTTCCTGGCCTTTATCACCGCCGTCGCCGCGGTGACCCTGTTCACGCTTACCACGGGCTGGATCGACACGCGTGTCATAGTGGCCGTTGGGCTTTTGGCCGCCGGCATTTGGCTGCTGCTGCGACGGCGGTGAACCATACGGTCGAAGGAACCTCAAAAAACAAATGATATAATGGGCGCCAGCAACCCTCTGATGGAATATGGAAAATAAATCCGAGCGACAACAATTTGTAGAGAAGAAACGCCCCGGGCGCACCATCTGGTTGCTGGCCATGGGCCATTTCGCCAACGATACCTACTCCGGCTTTCTCGCCCCGCTGCAGCCGCTCCTGATGCAACAAATCGGTTACAGCCTCACGCTGGCCGGCCTGCTGACCTCGATTCAGGCGGTGGCCACCTCCATCATGCAGCCGGTTTTCGGCCTGATTACCGACAAGTTGCGCCGGCCGTGGCTGGTGATTCTCGGTCCCCTGGTGACCGCCCTCTTCATCGGCACGCTGGGCCTGTGGCGCAGCTATGAGGGTCTGGCCGTCCTCATTCTGCTCGGCGGTCTGGGCACGGCCGCATTTCACCCCCAGGCCGCCGCCCTGGCCGGCCAGGAAAGCCGGGCGCGGCGCGGCATGAACATGTCGCTGTTCGTCACCGGCGGCAATGCGGGACATGCCCTGGGACCGCTGATCATTCTGACCGTGGTATCGCTGTGGGGATTGAAATACAGCTACCTCACCATGATCTATGGCATCATCGTCGTGGCCATATTATGGCGTTTTCTGCCCCGCGAGCTGCCGGCCGCTCCGCAGGGCCGCAAAATTCCACTGCGCTGGTCGGTGTTGAAGAGCGGCCGTTTTTATGCCCTCTTTCTGGTCTGGCTGATCGTCTTTGTACGTGCCTTCATCATTTCCGCCTTTCTCACTTTTGGTCCCATCTATCTCACCCAGCAGAATTTTTCCCTGCTGGCGGCGGGCTCCGCCAATACCCTCTTCGAAATCTGCGGGGCAGGAGGCATCATTCTCGGCGGCTTCCTTTCGGATCGCATCGGCCACAAGCCGGTGATCGTACTCTCTCTCATCGGCGCGCTGCCCTTCTTTTGGCTTTTTTTGCACACCTCCGGTGCCATCAGTTTTGTCCAACTCGGCATCGCCGGCTTTTTTCTCTACTCCTCCATCTCGGTGAACATCATCATGGGGCAGGAACTTTTTCCGCAGCAAGCCGGAACGATTTCCTCTCTGATGATGGGATTTGCGTGGGGCATGGGCGGGCTGTGCATCACGCCGCTCGGCGCCATCGCGGAACGGATGGGTACGAAATTCGCCCTGCAAACCATGCTTTTTGTGCTGCTGTTCGCCATTGTGGCCGCTTTTTTCATCCCCTCCGCCCGTAAAGCGCAGAGGTAGGGGATACAACTCGCTGCTGCCATCACAGGAATCGCGTGACCTCAGAAACCGGGTGACGTCATGAAAAAAGAGAATCCTCATATCCATCTTCCCGCCATGGATTTGCTCCTCAGTCAGCCTGCGGTGCAAAAATGGCAGGGAATCTATTCCTCCGCGCTGATCAAGCAATTTCTGCGCGAAATTCTCGATGAATTTCGCCGCTGCATGCCGGCGCAGCCGCGCAGCCGCGAAGAATGGCTGG
Source organism: bacterium UBA2214 (assembly GCA_002327255.1). Classification (GTDB taxonomy): domain Bacteria; phylum Zhuqueibacterota; class Zhuqueibacteria; order Residuimicrobiales; family Residuimicrobiaceae; genus UBA2214. The sequence goes on from DCUM01000165.1 coordinate 22,289, forward strand.
AGCTGGCCGTGCAGGAGTTGGAGGAACGCATCGCTTCATTCGCCCGGCCGCGGCTGCGGCCGGTGATCAATGCCACGGGAATCATCCTCCATACCGGCCTGGGCCGCGCGCCCTATGCCGCCGCAGCGCAGGAAAATGTCGCGCGCATCATGGCGGGGTACTCGAATCTGGAACTGGACATGGCGAGCGGCAAACGCGGCGAACGCACCGATCATATCGAGTCCCTGTTATGCGGACTCTGCGGCGCTGCAGCCGCCGCCGTGGTCAACAATAACGCCGCCGCGGTGCTGCTGGCGCTGAACACGCTGTGTTACGGCAAGGAGGCGATCATTTCGCGCGGCCAGCTCATCGAAATCGGCGGCTCCTTCCGCCTTCCCGATGTCATGGAGAAGAGCGGCACGCGCATGCGGGAAATCGGCACCACCAACAAGACCAGATTGAAAGATTACGAGAAAGCCCTTTCGGCGCAGACGGGTGCGGTGGTGGTGGCGCATACCTCCAATTACCGCGTGCTCGGATTCACCGAGGAACCGGCTTTGGCGGAGATTGTCGAGGTGGCGCACCGCCAGGGCATCCCGGTCATCCATGACCTCGGCGGTGGCGTGCTGGTGGACTTGCGCCGTCTCGGATTGCCGCCCGAGCCGCTGGTGCAGGAGAGCCTCGCCGCGGGCGTGGATGTGGTCACCTTCAGCGGCGACAAGATCCTCGGCGGTCCGCAGGCCGGGCTCCTGGCTGGTGCGGCCAAATATATCGAGCCGATCCGCGCCAATGCCCTGATGCGTGCACTGCGCTGCGACAAGCTGGTCTACGCGGCGCTGGAAGCCACCCTGCGCCTCTATTATCACGATAAGACGCTGCTGCAGGAACTGACCACCTTGAAAATGCTCAGCGACGCGCCGCCCGTGGTGTTGCGCCGGGCGGAACAGCTGCTCAGCCTGATCGAGCCAGCCGTGCACAAGTCCGCGCGTTTGACGATTCGCGAGACCAAGGCCCAGGCGGGCAGCGGCGCCCTGCCGCTGGAAAAGATCGCCAGCTATGGCGTGGTGCTCACCCCCGCGGATGGCAAATGCAGCGAGTGGGCCGCACGGCTGCGCCAGGCCAGCGTGCCGGTGGTGGGTTACATCGATGGGGACGAGATCACCCTCGATCTGCGCACAGTACGGGACGAGGAGGTGGAGACCGTTGCGGAGATGATCAATGAGGTGTGTTTATCTTGATCATGCAGGCCTCTATTTCTTTCCGGAAAGCCGTCATATCCACACCATCGCGCACACAGGATATCGCATAAGAAATGCCGGGGAAATCACTGGTCGCCGCGACGATCGCGCGGTCTCTGTCGGAAAAGCCTTCCCGCCGGCAGGGGCATCCCGCGATGGTGATGCCCTTGCGGCTGCTGACGGCCCCACCGCCATTTGCTGCCCTGCAAATCCAGCGTCACCGGGATCCTCTCGCCCGGCTGCGCCTTGAAAGATCGCAACCGCTCCAGCCACTGCAGCGTATCGTGCAAGCTCAGGTGCGAAGTATTGAGCCGGAAAGCGGTGGCGCCGGCTTCCAGGAGCTGCTGCCAGGCGTCTTCCGTAGCTGTGGCAGGACCGAGGGTGGTGATGAGGTCATAATTCATCTCTGGCGATATCCTTTTTTTATGCTGTGCAGCCTAATTTGCCATTGATCGCTGCCCGCGCAATGATATTCTCACTTCAAAACGGCACAGAATCCATTTGCAGGGAATTTGCAGCGATAGCAAGGATAAAAACCTTGCAAATCTCTTGTGTTGAGCGTATATTTTATGAAATATAAATTACCGTACGGTTCGTACCCGGGAGGAAGGGCAGGGCTGGCGTCATGTTGCGTCTTGAAATATTACCCGAATACCCCGCGGAATACCGCATTCAGCAGGCCGTACAGGCGCTGCGCGAAGGGCATCTGATCATTTACCCGACCGACACCGTCTATGGCCTGGGCTGCGATCTGACCAGCAAGCGCGGCGTTGAAAGGATTTACCAGCTCAAGGGCAACGACAAACGCAAACTGCTCAGCTTCATCTGTCCGGATCTCAAGGAGATCGCCCAGTATGCGCGCGTCTCCACGCCCGCTTACAAGATCATGAAGCGCCTGACGCCCGGCCCATACACGTTCATCCTCGAGGCGAGCCGGCTGGTGCCCAAGATACTTTTGGAAAAACGAAAAACCGTGGGCATCCGCGTGCCCGATCATCCCATCTGCAGCCGGCTTCTGAATGCGCTCGGCAAGCCCATCATCAGCACCAGCGCCACCCTGGCCGGGCAGCCCTATATGAACGATATCGATGAAATCGCGGATATTTTCGAGAATACCGTCGAGGTGCTCATCGACAGCGGGCCTGGCGGCCTCGAAGCGTCCAGCGTCATCGATCTGAGCGGCGATAGGCCGCACGTTCTGCGCGCCGGCAAAGGCGATGTGTCGATGTTTGCGGGATAGGCATATCTCATCCGGCGCGGTCCAAAATGCCTTCTCCCGCGGAGACGCAGAAGCGCGGAGAAATGAAACCACGGAATCGACTTTGCCTGCGCAAAGCAAGAATGGCAATGAGGTGCTGATTGAGCAGCAAGCCGGAAGCCCCGCCGCTCGCAGAGACAGGCACGGGAGTATATACGATCATGCCTCTGTGAGGAAATGATCATTTTCTTACCGTATCCTCGTTGTGACTCATTGTCAAATTCAGCGCCTGGAATAAATCTGGAGAATCCCTTGAAAATGCAGCGTTTTTTTCTTTTCATCCCCATCACGCTCCTGTTGCTGGTCTCCGTCCATGCCCAGGTCATCACCCTGGCGGCGCCCGGCGACGTGACCGACCTCATCGAAGAGACCGGGCGTGAATTCGTTCCCGAGCGTCGGCTGGCCGTTTATAACGTAAAAGCCGAGTTGCAGAACGACACCCTGATCGTCAGGGGTGAGACCACGCTCCCGGTGGCACGGGATTCGCTGCTCAGCCGTCTGGCGCGGTTGAAAATAGAACCGAACCTCTTCAGCATCATCACGCTGCCCCTGGCGAGCCTGGGCGAAAAAACGCAAGGCGTGATCACGGTGAGCACAGCGCCGCTGCGCAGCGGACCGGACATCGATTTTGAGATGGTCAACCAGGGCATCCTCGGCGAAGCCGTCACCATCCTCCGCCACGCGGGTATGTTCTGGTATATTCAACTGAGCGATGGATACGTCGGCTATATGATGAATTCTTCCATCGCAACCATGAACAAAGAAGAATTTGCCGCCTGGCAGGCGCGGCCCAAACTCCTCTTCCAGGACAATTTCGGCCAGGTCTACAGCGAGAAAAGAACGGATTCCTATCCCGTCTGCGATCTGACCGAAGGCGTGGTCGTGGCGCGAGAGAAAAAAGAGGGCAAATGGTGGCGTGTGACTCTTCCGGATGGACGCGGCGGTTTTGTCCTGAAAAACCAGGTGCGCACCATGGAGGAGTATCTCTCCCAACCCAGGCCCAAACCCGAGCAGCTGGTGCATACGGCGCGCTGTTTCACGGGTCATCCCTACCTCTGGGGCGGCCTGACCAGCAAAGGATTCGACTGTTCCGGTTTCACCAAGGCCATCTACCGCCATTACAACATCACCCTTCCCCGTGACGCCAACATGCAGGTCCATGCCGGCACGCCCATCGAAATGGATTCCACCTACACCCATCTGCAGCCCGGCGACCTGCTCTTCTTCGGCCGCTCCCTGCAGCGCATCACCCATGTCGGCATGTATATCGGGGAGCAGAAATTCATCCACAGCGACGGCCGGGTGCGCCTCAACAGCTTCAATCCGGCGGATGCGGAATACAGCGCCTATCGCGTCAAGGGTCTGCGGGCCGTGCGGAGAATCTTGTAGATTTTAGCGGTATTACTTGCATTTATTAAATTTATGTTTTAAATTCATGGTACAGGGTTATTGGCCAGGTTCCGTAAATAGCCCCCTGGCCCACCGTGCTTCCAGTGCCCGCATCTTTGACTTGACACCCATCCGCATTCATCCGTCTCGTGCATCTCTGCCCGGCAGCCCCGAGTTTCATCTTGTTCTTTTTTGATCCACAGCACACTATATGGTGTTAATTTCTCTATATTATAGTAAAAGAACCCGTGTGCTCGCAGTCTCTAAAGATTTTCTCTGCGTTTCTCTCCATTTTCCGTACATACTAGTAGTAGACGAGTTCATTCAATCATAACATATCATTATCTTATACTACCGGGGTAAAAGGAGGTGATCAGGGAAAAGAGTGTTTCAAGCCGATGATCATGCCATGAACCGAATCAGAAAACCGCAGCGTCACCTTCCGGGCGTGATTACTAAAGTTTTTAAGAAGGAGAATGAAATGAAAACCAAGATCTATTTACTTTTAATGTTATGCCTGCTCGTTCCAGCCGCTCTCTGGGCCATTGGCAACGCGGGCTACGCACTGAGTTTTGATGGAACGGACGACGCTGTCATCGTTCCGGATAATGCGCTCCTGGACAATCTCGCCGGTGATTACACCATCGAGGCCTGGATCAACGTCAACGGCTACACCAACTACGACCGCATCGCGGATCGCGACGGTGTCTTCGCCTTTTATCTCGGCGCCAGCAACAGCTTCGGCTTTCGTGGCCCACTGGGCAGCCCTGAGCTGAATGCCCCGATCAACACGGTCACGGCCGGCTGGCACCATGTCGCGGTTCGCGTCGTCGACAATGCGGGCACCTACACCGGGACGCTCTTCTATGATGGCGCCCCTGTGGCCAGCCTGAGCGATGCCTCCCTGAACCTGCCGGCAAATACCACCCCCCTGGCCATCGGCAACCGCGCCGCTCTCGATCGCTCCTTCAACGGCACCCTCGATGAAGTACGAATCTGGAGCGTCGCCCGCAGCAATGGGGATATCCAGACCAACCGCGGCGTCGTCATTCCCGCCGCGACAGCGGGATTACTCGCCCTCTATCGCATGGACGAGGGTACGGGGCAGGTCGTCAATGATCTCACCGCCAACAACCTCGATGGCGGTCGCGGCTCCGACGCGGTCAATCCCGATGCGAATGATCCGGCCTGGCTGGTCTCCACCGCGCCCATCGGCTTCAATCTGCTTGCGCCCAACGGCGGGGTTCTCAATGCCGGCGCTGCGGTTGCGGTCACCTGGGCGGTCAATCCTGCACTCGCCACAGTCGACCTGCTCATCAGCTTTGACGGCGTCAAATTTCTGGTCTGGAGTGCGGGCGTTGCCAACACCGGCACGGCCAATCTGATTGCGCCGGCCTACCCGACGACGGCGGCCGTTGTCAAGGTCGCCAATCCGGCCAATGCCGCCGAGTTTGATGTCAGCGACAACCCCATCACCATTGACATGACCGGCTTCGTGCCCGCCTACATCACCCGCGAAGCGGAGAGCGCCACCCTCTATGGCTCGAATATGTACGTCCTGAGTGATGGCGAAGCCTTTGACTGCAAATTTATCTTCAGCTCGAAAAACTATGTCGCCAGCAACTATGCGGACATCTCCTTCAATGTGCCCGTGGCCGGCCTCTATGTGGTCTGGGCCCGTGTCATGGGACCCGGCGGTGAACGTAACTCCTGGCGCGTTTCCATGAATGGCGGCCCCATTCTCGATTACCACGTGCCCAGTGCCGGCTATCACTGGAGATGGGATCAGGTCTCGAATGGCCCGAGCATCTCCACGCCCATCGACGATCCGGTCTACTTTTACCTCACGGCCGGTGCACACACCATCCGCTTCATCGATCGCGAACATTACACGCGTCTCGATCGCATCACGGTCACCAACAACCTCAATCCGTCGCTCAGTCTGCCGGAACCGAACAAATGGATTCGCATTACCGATCCGACCGATGAAATGTATGGCGCAGACAAGCCCAAACTCTATCGCAACGAACCCTATGAGATCAAGTGGACCTCCTACAACATCGGCAGCACGGTCACCATCGAATTCTCCATCGATGAAGGACGCACCTACCCCTACCTGATCGCACGCGGTACCGCCAATGATGGCTCATTCCTGTGGACCGTCCCCGATGTCATCACCGAAAATGGTGTCTTGCGCATCTCGGCGGGCAATGGCACGGACTGCCCGATGGATATGAGTTTTGAAGAGCTTCACATCACCAATCCACCACCGGCGGTCGTCGTCGTTGCGCCCAATGGCGGTGAAGTCCTGGTGGCCGGCACCACGACTCAGGTCACCTGGACCAACAAGTACTACACCGGCAACGTCACGCTCTCCTACAGTTTGAACAACGGGGCGACCTGGACGGTGATCACCAGCAACCTGGTCAACACCGGCGCCTATGCCTGGGCCATTCCGGCTGATATCGCCTCGACGCAGTGTCTCGTCAAAGTCGCGGATGCCACCACCGCCTCCCCGATGGATGTCAGCAATGCGGTGTTCACCATCGCGGCTCCGCCACCGCCTCCGGCGCCGGACGGCATCACCGTCAGCGAGCCCAATGGCGGCGAAATCTGGGAAGTGGGAACGGTTCGCGCCGTGACCTGGACCGTCGATGGATTTGACGATCTGGTCAACGTCTACTTCTCCTCCGACAATGGCGTCAACTGGACGACACTGGTCACCGATGTCGCCGCGACCGGTATCTACGAATGGACGATCCCCAACGTCCTTTCAACGCAGTGCCTCATCAAAGTGGCCGAGAGCACGACCGCTACCCCCTTTGATATCAGCGATGCGCAATTCTCCATTGTCGCACCCGGAAGCACGGAACCCGAACCGGATTATGCGTTGCGTTTTGACGGCATGAACGATCTCGTCACGGTACCCAATGCGCCGAGTCTCAATGTGAGCGGTTCTTTCACCATTGAATTCTGGATGAAGACGGAAGACCCGGCGCAGAAATGGCGCCGTATCCTGGAAAAAGGTTCCTGGGATGAGTACTATATCGCTTTCTATGGCACCACCGGACGCATGTGCGGCGCGCTGCGCACGGCCATCCCCGGCGGTTCGCGCATGGACAACATCCTCGGGCCGAGCACCTCTCTGATGGCTGCCAACGCCTGGATTCACGTCGCCGCCACCTTCGACGGTACCACGGCAAAGATGTACATCAACGGCCATCTCGAATCGACGAAAGCGGCCACCGTTTCACCGCGCAGCCTGATAAATGATCTGATCATCGGCGGTGCCAAACATGCTGCAACCTATGAATACCATTACCAGGGCGTACTGGATGAACTGCGCATCTGGAATGGAGCGCGCAGTGAGGCGCAGATCGTCGCCGGCATGTTCGTGCAACTCGATGGCAGCGAAGCCGGTCTGGCCGCCTACTATCCCTTCAACGAGGGCAGCGGCCAGGTGGCCGGCGATCTCTCCCCAAATGCCAACCATGGCATTCTCGGCAAGCTCAATGAAGTGGAAGATTGCGATCCGCTGTGGGTGCTGAGCGACCGGCCCGTTTCCGGCACCAGCATGACGGCGCTGCAATACGCCATGATTCCGGCGGAAGAAGAAGCCGGCCTCTATGAAGTCCCGGAAGAGTTCGAGCTGTTGCAGAACTATCCGAACCCCTTCAACGCCACCACCACCATCATCTATAATGTGCCGAATGCATCGGATCACGCCATCAACGTCAAACTGCAGATATTCGATCTGCAGGGACGGCTGATCAAGACGCTGTTCGATGGTGTCAGCCAGCCCGGCCGTCATCAGGCCGTCTGGAATGGCTACAACGGCGAAGGCCAGATGACCGCTTCGGGCGTCTACTTTTATCGCCTGCAAGCCGGCAATTTCATCGAATCAAAACGCATGATCATGCTCAAGTAAGCTGCCATTAATCACACAAAAAAGCGGCGCGCTCGATGAGCGCGCCGCTTTTTTTTATCTCCGCCGAATGATCCAATCTCAGGAAGTAGCCAATACCGGGATAGACAGCCCTAATACGAATAAGAATATTCCGATAGATTGCTCGATTTTTTACACCCTGGTTTGCACCCCGCTCCCCCAAATATCAAAGACCATCATTCATCAGCCCCGTTTTCCTGGTCGTCTGTGAGGTTTTTGCATTGCTCAGGCGCATTGACGTGGCTGGCGCAACAGGTGCGATTTCGCCCGCTTTTTTTGGCCGCATAGAGCGCTTTATCGGCCCATTGCAAAACAGTCTGTTCATCGTCTCCGCTCTCGGGAAAAGCGGCGACACCGATGGAGATGGAAATACGCCCCACTCTCGTGCTGTCTCCCGCCGGAAAGGGTTCCGCCCATATCGCCAGTCGCAATTTTTCCGCGACCAGCAGCGCGTGGTCGAGATCGCTCTCGGGTAACAGCACCACAAACTCCTCCCCCCCGTAGCGGCACAAAACATCCGATTGGCGCAGATTGGTTTTCAAAACAAAGGCCACGATCTGCAGGGCCTGATCACCGGCCAAATGACCATGGGTGTCGTTAAAGGATTTGAAATCATCGAGATCAAGCATCAGCACCGCCAGGGCACGACGGTAGCGCTGGGCGCGTTTCAATTCATCGGCATAACGCTGTTCGAAATAGCGGCGATTCCAGATTTCCGTCAACGCATCAGTCAATGCCAGCGCCTGGGCCTGTTTGATGCGCATAAGCGCGAGCAGATGGGCGCTGAATATATCCATCATCTCTTGTAAAAGCTGCTTTTCATCGGACGTGAAGGAATTCGCATGGCGCCGTAACAGGGAAATCCATCCCAACGGTTCGCTGGCCTCGGTCGCGATCATCAAATCAAATCGGGCCTGATAGGGTAAAGGCAGGGCAGGTGCTTTCTCCGCGGCGGAGAATTGAATCGACTCCGGGGCACTGGTTACAACAGGCACCATGGTATGCAGCGCGGATGGTGAGGCCACCGAGAGCCGCCATGTGCCATGTTCCTGAAGCCACACCACCAATCCATCGGCGGTAAAATGGCGGCGCAGGAAGGGGCCGATGACGCCGATGCCACTCTCCAGACCATCCAAACGGCTCAAGACATGGGCCCAGGCGACGAGTATCTGCAAGGCGGGGACCCGCTCCGGCAAGTGATTCGCACCCTGTAGATACAATGAGCGTGAATTGGTTCCTGATTTCACTTTTGCTTCTGCCACTGCAGCCAAATCTCCCTTCATAGACTGCCCTCCCATAACATCCCCACCTGACCACCTCTGGTCCGGCAGCGGCGCTGAATTTCCACACGTTGAGGGAGCGTACCTTCCATCCCCCATCCGTTGAGGGAGCGTACTTTCCATCCCCCATTCGTTGAGGAAGCGTACTTTCCATCCCCCATTCGTTGAGGGAGCGTACCTTCCATGCCCCCTTTTTCTATTGCAAAAATGGTGCCTGGGATATGCACAGAAGTTGTTCAGGAAATAATATAGTTATAAGAGGTGATAAATGAGTGGTGGTTGAAGATCAGCCAATGTGAAGCGGATTCGGACAGCCCGATACACGGCACCCGTCACACGCCGGGAAGGGAAAAAACTGATCAGGCGCAAAAGATCGTAACGACGCGACGGCGAAAAACGCTTTTGGTATTTATGATGGGCGGTCGCCTTTGCCCAGATACGCCAATAAAATCCCCGGATAGCGTTCGATATTCTCGCCTTCGGGGCGGACGAGAAAATTATAGAGTTCCGATCGTTCGGCATGCGAAAACCCGACCCGTACTTTGGCGCCGCTCTCGACGGTCACCGCCATACAAAATAAATGCGCGGAGACATTCAGATCGATGGCAACATCAAAGGATTCGGCAAAGAGACGACTCTTCAACGCTTTGGCCGGTCTGCCAACACGGTCCACATCTCCCGGGCCCCAGACAACCACTTCAAAACCGAGCGTCAAATTGGCCGGCACCGCTATGGCTTGCGGATGCAGCAGCGTGATGTGCGCCTTGGGAAAACTGTGACGGAATAACGTAATGGCGTGTGCCATGCTTTTAAACTCGATGGCAGAAACCGGCATGCAAATCAGCACACGATTGGCATCCTTGAAGTGGTCGCCGAAGGAAAGCGGACTATTCTGCCGCTGTGCTTTTGCGCGCAACTGCCTGAGGGCGATATTTTCCAGTAAATTTTTCATAATCCCATTCTTGACAGATTGAATGATTGGCTGCATGCAATTTACTAAATAATATCGCCCAGGTCAACAGCTAATTAACGCCCGCCCAAGCGCCAATCGATTTGCAGGCCGACCTCACGTCTTATGGGAGCGGAAATTTCATCCCAGCCCGACGAGATCGTATCGGCATGATCGTAGCGGGTCGACTCCCAACGCCCTGACACCTGAATAGACGGCGACAATTGATAGCGCAGCAGTGCAAACAACCGCGTCCCCCTGCCATACAACATCGCCAGGGTATAAGCGCCCGGCAGATCATTTTCATAGACGTAGAGCCGATTGACATAAGCCAGTGCATCGAATAGTGTCAACCGCAAGACCATGGTCAGTTTGCGGGGCAGCGCGAGATTCATCTGCTGATAAAGCAGCCAGCCCGTGCTGTCAGCCAGGCTCAGCGCTGGCAGGCCGGCAGCGGTGGTTTGGAGGAAGCGGTTTTCAACGCGCGTCCGGAAAATCAGTCTGGAATGCGCCTGCCATTCCCAATTCCCCGTCACAGCCCATTGATGCTGGCGCCCCCAGCGTTTGACGCTGTTGTTCCAGGCATCCTGACAGGTTTTGGCCACCTCCTGGCCGATGAAACGCAAACGATAAAACCCCGTCACGGCGGAAAACGGTGCGTGTTGGAAAATGACGCCCGCTTCCTGCCGGGGCGCCGACGGCAGAGGTGTGCGCGACGCAGGCCAGAGCGCACGGCTGAATCGATAATAAAAAGAGAGCCTGATAGCGGGGCGCTTGCGCCACTGCCAGGCAACTCCCCAGCCCGTCTCCGCTTTTCGCTCCGGAGTCGTGGCACCCGGGATGGGCTGATAGGCGGGTTCCTGGCGGTATTGCTGAATGAGCAACTCCACCGCAGCCAAACGCAGCAAGAGTCCCATGTCATAAGCACGACCGCGATTGCGGCTGACGGCAAACTCGGAAAAACAGTGAAAACCGTGCTGCTGCGCCTCGAGATAGAGACTGGCATTCCCGTTCAGATCGCCGTGAAAAACGTGACGATCCAGGTTTTCACCGCTGAACCGGAAGGCGGGTGCATAATGCGCCTGATGCCAGGCGATGCCCGCGTTGAAATGCGCACCGGGACGCCAGGAAACGACTGTTCCGCAGGTATTGGCGCCGAGCACCTGCCGACGCCCCCTCTCTGCGGGCGTACGATGCAAACCGGACCACTGTATGGTGGTTACATATCCATCCTGCTGCGTTGCATCCCAGCGCGGCTGACGGGCAAAGGCGATGGCGCTCCAGGCGCCAGCGCACCAGCGCAGGGCCAGGCCATTGCCCTGGCCATTTTCAGCCGCCGTCAAAGCGGGCCGGAGCAAAACCGGTTTTGGACGCGCCTCTTCGATGGGATCGTAGCCGCTGCCCCAACCATCATGCCGTGGAAATACCAGACCCCGTCCAAAGTGCACACCATAATGACCGCCTATCATCTCTCCCCGGGCGCGGGCAAATTTCCATTGCAGATAGGCGCGCCCGAGATCCACCCTTCCGGTCTCGCCGGCATCCTTTTCCAGCAGTACACCGGCAGCGCAGTGGGTGCCATAGGTCCACTGCAGACGCTGATAATGATGCCGTGGCGTTCCGGGATAGACCCCCTCTTCATAGCCCCGGGAACGGGGCAGCCACTGCCAGCGGTGACGCCCCTGCAGCGTGTAGGCCGCCGCCGCTTTCTCTTTGCGGCAGGTGATGAAGGGAGCGATTTGCGCATGCAGCGACGGCGTCATTCCGGGCACTGCCAGCAGATCAGCGGTCGATGCGTATCCGTCGGATCTTTTTTTCTTGTGATTCACCATGGCAGCAGCCAGCGTTTCGTCAATCCACGGCAGCGCAAGCCACTCTTCCAGCCTGGCGCTGTTGATCTCGAGCGGATGGGCCTGGCGCCAGTCCAGATACTCCTGAAGCAAGGCCAATTGCTCGAGGCCGGCGTCATCGGGTTGCAGAGGCTCGCCCTGCCATTGCTGACTGAACAGGGCTGATGGCACCGACCATTGCAGAAACACGTAAAGTATCGTCAGAGATGAAACAACATATTTCGCCATGCCACCTTCTTCCGGGCGCCTGTCGGCCCGGGTCCGCTTCAATGTCCTGAAAAATGCAGGGAAAACTGCTGCGTCAGCCCCAGACAGGGATGCGTCATGACGGCATAGTCCAGGGTGACCAGGGGACAGCATACGCCGAATCCGGCTGCCAGACGCAGTGAAGCCGTCGTAAAACCGGCCCGCAGGAGCAAATATTTGCCGGCTGCATATTCCACGCCGTGACGGAATTCAAAGGGAGCGCGTGCCTCTTTATACATATCGAAGCAGAACCTGAGCGTACCGGGCCCTTGCGCGGAAATGCCGCATTGCAGCGACTGCGGCAACGGTTCCTCACAGCGTCCGAGTGTGGCCGCAGTGATATTTTTGATGGCAAATCCATAGTGCACACGCGAAGACCATCTTCCCACCGCGCCCACATCGATCATGGTACTGCCGGCACTGCCGTATCGTTGGATCTGCAGATGGGCATAGCGCAGCGTGACGCCAAGGTCAAGGACGGAATCGATCCGAAACGCGGCAGCGGCAGCGAAACAGGTTTCCGAATAGAGTTCACTCCCCAGGCGCTGCAGCGCTGCTCCCGCCCCCCCTGTTTTCCAGGGGTGACCAAAGTTGAGGTGATACAGCGGCAGTTCGCGCATTGAAAATAACTGCATGTGTGAGAGCGACAGCTGCGATCCACGCTGCTGCGTGAGAAAAGCGGGATTGTGGAGAAAGAGGCTCCGGGGATCGGCGTCGGCGATCCCGCTGCCGGCCATGGAGTGCCAGCGGGCGCCGACGGGATACGCCTCAAAGCTCGCCCAAACGGGATCAAACCGGAAAATGAATAACAGCAAACCCAGGGAACGAAAAACGCCTGGCGCGCGTTTATGCAGGTGAGAAAAAGACTTGCTAAAGTCGGATATTTGTTGAATATTGTTGCATAACTGCCCTTGGCAGAATTCCCAAAAGCATGATTCTTTGATGGAGTTTCTCATGACGGCTTCCCTCTTCAAACCAGTCACCGCTGGACGGCTGGCGCTTCTCGCGTTGCTGCTGTTGGCGCAGACCGCAACGGCACAGCAAATCGAGGCCAAAATCACCATGGATGTACGCACCCTGCCCATAGAACGGCAGCAGAAACTGCGCGATTTCGCCGAAAAAGTGGAAAACTATATCAATTCCCATCAGTGGAACAACGATCCGTGGCGGACCGTTATCTATCTTACCATGAATATCATCCTTGAGGATATGACTACCAGCGCCGAAGAACGGTTCAAGGGCCAACTGTTGCTGTCGAACAGCTATGATTGTCAATTCTCCGACAAACGCTGGCGTTTTGCCTACGACAGCGGTGAGCCCCTGGTTCACGATGAGAACATGACGAATTCGTTTACGAACATGCTGGATTTTTATATCAATCTGGTCCTGGGCGTGGAATTTGACAAGTGGTCGACTCTCGGGGGAACGGAATATTATGTAAAAGCAAGAAACATCGCGGAGCAGAGCAAATTTGGACTTGGACGATTCATCGAGGGGTGGGATCGCCGGCTGGATCTGGCGGTCTATCTACTCAGCGATGAGCATAAACCCTTTCGTGAAATGTGCGACTATTACTATTACGGCTTATCTCTGGTGAAACAGGACAATGCCAAGGTACGGCAATATGTCGCCATCGCCATTGACATGCTCGATAAAATTCTCTCCAAAAACCCTGAAAATGAGTATGCCAAAAATTTTATCGAGGCCCATTACATCGAAATGGTCGATATTTACCGCCGTGCCGAGAACAAGGAGCCCCTGCGCACGCTGATGGTCATCGATCCCAAACACGCCGATATTTACTGTGATATCCTGGAAAAATAGCACACGCTCAAATTTGTATTTCTACAGATTCGCCGCGTTCCGGAATTTGCACCTGCGAATAGCCGATGGAACCCAGGCCGTGCGCCAGGGCCTCGGATTGCGCGTACTCGCCATGGAGAATATAGATCGTTCGCAACCGCTCCGGGTCGTAGTGATTGATCCATGACAGCAACTCATCGTGGTCAGCGTGCGCACTGAAGGCGTTGAGCTTGACCACCTGCGCAGCAAGGCGAAATTCTTCGCCGAAAATGCGTATCTCCGGCACCTTTTCCACCAATCGCCTGCCCAGCGTATGCTCCGCCATAAAACCCACGATCAGAATCGTGTTGCGTTCGTCTTCGACATTGTTGCGCAGGTGATGGAGAATTCTTCCCGCTTCGCACATGCCGGAAGCCGAAATAATGATGCACGGTTTCTTGTGGCGCACCAGTTTTTTGGATTCCTCGACATTCTCGATGTACCGCAACTTCCCGAATCCGAAGACATCCCGCGTCTCGGCGAGCAGTTCGCGCGTCTCTTCATCGTAACATTCCGGATGCATGCGAAAAACCTGGGTGGCATTGACCGATAGCGGGCTGTCGACGAATATCGGCAGTTCAGGGATGTGGCCGTCGAGCGTCAGCTGGTGCAGCGCGTAGACGACCTCCTGGGTGCGGCCCACCGAGAAGGCCGGGACGATGATTTTTCCGCCGCGCGCACAGGTGTCATTGACGATTTGAGCGAGACGCTGGTTGAGCGTGGTAAAATCGTCATGAAAGCGGCCGCCATAGGTGCTTTCGGTGAAAAGAATATCGGCGGCATCGAGTATGGCCGGATCGCGCAGGATGGGCATATGGGGCCGTCCCAGATCGCCGCTGAAGACCAGCCGCAGTGATTTGCCGCCCTCCTCGATATCAAGCGCCGTGATGGCGGAGCCGAGAATATGACCGGCATCATAAAAGGTGGCGGTGACGCCATCGGCGACCGGGATCGGGCGCAGGTAACCGGTACTGGCAAACTGATTCATGGCGCGCGAGGCATCTCTGGCGGTATAGATGGGCGTTATGGGTGG
Source organism: bacterium UBA2214 (assembly GCA_002327255.1). Lineage (GTDB taxonomy): Bacteria > Zhuqueibacterota > Zhuqueibacteria > Residuimicrobiales > Residuimicrobiaceae > UBA2214. The sequence goes on from DCUM01000165.1 coordinate 37,299, forward strand.
CTCACCGCTGCGCGCCCGTTTCTTGTTCATATATTCGGCATCCATCTCCTGAATGTGCCCGGAATCCTGCAGCATGATGCCGCAGAGGTCGCGGGTGGCATGGGTGCAAAAAATAGTGCCGGAGAAACCGAGTTTGGTGAGTTGCGGGATATTGCCGCTATGATCGATATGAGCATGGGATAATACCATGGCGTCGATGCCGGCGGGATCGAAGGGGAAGTGGCGATTGCGCTCCGCCGCTTCCATGCGTTTCCCCTGGTAGAGTCCGCAATCAAGCAATATTTTTTTCCCCCGAACCGTGAGAACGTGCATGGTGCCGGTAACAGAACGCGTGCCGCCGCAGAATAGTATCTCCACTGTGCCTCCTTTCGTCTCTTAAAACATACTCAAAAGAGCCGCCACAAGCAAGAAAATTATCATCGCCGGGAGGGAATAAATCGCGTATGGGGCGCTCAAAAAACGCATCAGGCACCCTTTGTTTTGCCGTCTATCGGCGCCGTCCGCGCCGGGGGGCTGTATTTTTACTGGAAACAGGTTGATCAGAAGGTTTGATTGGAACATCGTTACACCTGAGAGGTGCAAGTTCACAGGATACTAACCTGGTCTCCTGCAATACGGCCGAGGCTCAAAGCCGGTTTTCCAGATCACGTTGCACGTCCGCAAAAGAGCGAAAGGGTATACAGGCGATGTTTTCTTCCTCGCATAACCCGATGAGCTGCTTCTTGGCGAAGACGATATCCGCCGCACGCGCGCCGCACAAATCGGACTTGCCATCGCCAATGAACACCGTTGTCTCCCCGGGGCGACGCTCATGACGGACGTGATATCCCTTGCAATTGGCACAGTGGCCGCAGCTGTGTTCATAATAGGGGAATTCCACCTGCAGCCGGCCATCGGCGGACAAAATCAGCTTGTTGGTGCGCAGCGGTGCCTCCGGAAATCCATGATGCGCGAGAATGCGGGATATATAGGCATCCATGCCGTCACTGACGACATAAAGGGGGATGCCCGACTGACGCGCGAACCTGTAAAAAGCGGCGAATGCCGGATCGATGGACTGGGTTGCGGCAAAGGCATCCAGCTGCGCCGGGGTTAACGTCATCGTCGCCGCCTGACGCCGCCACATCTCGCGTCCTTCCAGCTTGCCGATCTTCCACTTCTGCACCAGACGCCACCAGTGATTCTCATCGCCGAACTGCGTGAAGACGAGATTGCCGACATCGCGCCGGGCGATGGTTCCATCAAAATCGCAAAAAATGCGCAGGGATATCTTTTTCAGGTCGTCGCTCCACAGGTAATGGGGTCACAGGAGGCAAGAATCATGGGCATGATTCAGCCTGACTTGTTATCCTTGTGTGTTTGAATTTTGCAGGCCGGCAGGATCATTTACGGGAATCGGGTCCATAATCAAAGCATTTATCAAAAAGGGGGCCTGGATAACAGGCGCCACAGCGCAGCACCCCATGCGCCCGGCCGGGTCACCCCGGTCGCCCTTGCCGTCCGGCAAATGATTCCCCACACCGGCCTCATGGGAGACTGGCACACCCAGGTGCATGGAACATGCCGGGCGCACCCAAAAAAAGAGGCGGCCCTGGGGTCGCCTCTTTTCACACAGGACAGAATCAGCTTATTTCTTTGCCGACTTGATGGCCGCCTGCGCTGCCGCCAGGCGTGCGATGGGCACGCGGTACGGGGAACAGGAGACGTAATCCATGCCGACTTTATGGCAGAACGCCACCGAGCTGGGTTCGCCGCCGTGCTCGCCGCAGATGCCAAGCTTAAGGTCTGGCCGAACCGAACGGCCAAGCTCGGCTGCCATTTTAAGGAGCTTGCCCACTCCGTTTCTATCAAGGACTTCAAATGGATTTTCCTTAAGAATTTTTTCTTCAAGATAACGCGGCAGGAATTTAGCTTCTGCATCGTCACGGCTAAACCCAAAGGTAGTTTGCGTAAGATCGTTGGTACCAAAGGAGAAGAACTCAGCCTGTTTGGCAATCTCACCTGCGGTAACAGCTGCACGCGGAATCTCGATCATGGTGCNNGTCAGGTCGTTGGTGCCGAAGGAGAAAAACTCGGCCGATTCGGCGATCTTGCCCGCGGTCAGCGCCGCGCGCGGAATCTCGATCATCGTGCCGTACATGTATTTAATCGACTTGACCTTGTACCTGGTGCAGGTCTCTTTGTAGACGCGATCCACGATCTCCTTCTGATCATCCAGCTCCTTTTGCGTGGAAACCACCGGCACCATGATCTCCGGGAACACTTTCTTGCCGGCCTGGATCAGCTCCACCGCCGACTCGAGGATGGCGCGAATCTGCATCTCGGTGATTTCGGGATAGGTGACGCCGAGACGCACACCGCGGTGACCCATCATCGGATTGGTCTCGTGCAGCGCTTCGACGCGCCTGACGAACTCGGCCTTGTCGATGCCCAGCGCTTTGGCGAGCTCGGCGCGCTTGTCATCTTCCTGGGGCACGAATTCATGCAAGGGCGGATCGAGCAGGCGGATGGTGACGGGCAGGCCATTCATCACTTCCATGGTCGCCTTGATATCCTTCTTGACAAAGGGGAAGAGCTCATCGACCGCCTTGCGGCGTTCGGCTTCGGTTTTGGAGATGATCATCTTGCGCAGAGCAAAAAGCGGCTTCTCCGAATTTTTGCCATAGAACATGTGCTCGGTGCGGAAGAGGCCGATGCCCTGGGCGCCAAATTCCAGCGCCTTCTGCGCGTCTTCCGGGGTGTCCGCATTGGTGCGCACCTTCATGGTGCGGTATCTGTCGACCAGCTTCATGAACTGCACAAACCGCGGATTTTCGGCGGCACTGATCATCGCCAATTCACCGGCATAGACATAGCCTTTGGTGCCGTTGAGGGTGAAATAGGCGCCTTCCTTGTACTCCACCCCGTCAACCTTCATGATCTTCTTCGCCGTGTCGATATGGAGGGCGCTGCAGCCGACGATGCAGCACTTGCCCCAGCCGCGCGCCACGAGGGCGGCGTGCGACGTCATGCCGCCGCGACCGGTGAGGATGCCCTGCGCCGCGCGCATGCCTTCGACGTCTTCGGGGTTGGTCTCTTCGCGGACGAGGATGACCTGTTTGCCCTTCTTGGCCCACTCGACGGCGTCATTGGCGGTGAAGACGATCTGACCACAGGCGCCGCCGGGACCGGCGGGCAGGCCTTTGGCGACGGGTGTCGATTTCTTTTCCACGTTGGGATCGACGATCGGGTGCAGCAGTTCGTCGAGTTGCGCCGGGGAGAGGCGCAGCACCGCGGTCTTTTCATCGATCAGCTTTTCCTTGAGCATATCCATCGCCATGTTGAGGGCGGCGGTGCCGGTGCGTTTGCCGACGCGGCACTGCAGCATCCACAAGCGGCCTTCCTGGATGGTGAATTCAATATCCAGCATGTCGTGGAAGTGTTTTTCCAGATCGAGGCGGATTTTATCGAGCTCTTTGTAGGTACTGGCCATGCCCTTCTGCAGGGAAACCAGGTGCTTGTTCTGTTCGTTCTTGGTGGCTTCATTTAAGGGCGCCGGGGTGCGGATGCCTGCGACCACATCCTCGCCCTGGGCGTTGATGAGCCATTCGCCGTAGAACTTGTTCTGGCCGGTGGCCGGATTACGGCTGAAGGCCACACCGGTGGCGGAAGATTCGCCCATATTGCCGAACACCATGGACTGCACGGTGACGGCGGTGCCCCATTCATCGGGAATGCCTTCGATGCGGCGGTAGGAGACCGCGCGGCGGCCGTTCCAGCTCGAAAAGACGGCGCCGACGCCGCCCCACAATTGCTTTTTGGCGTCATCCGGGAATTCCTTGCCCAGAACTTCCTTGACCTTCTTCTTGAACTGTTCCACCAGAACCTTGAGGTCTGCGCTGGTCAGATCGGTATCCTGGGTATAACCCTTATCCTTTTTCATTTTGGCCATGAGGTGTTCCAGCTGCACGCGGATGCCTTTGCCCTCGGCCGGTTCGATGCCCGCGGCCTTTTCCATAACCACATCCGAGTACATCATGATCAGACGGCGGTAGGCGTCATAGACGAAGCGTTCGTTGTTGGTCTTTTTCGCCAGCCCTTTGATGGTTTTGCTGGTCAGGCCGACATTGAGGACGGTTTCCATCATGCCCGGCATGGAACTGCGGGCGCCTGAACGGACCGAAATGAGCAGTGGATTCTTGTCATCGCCGAATTTGGCGCCCATGATTTTTTCGACCTGCTGCAGCGCGGCGTTCACCTGCTGTTCGAGTTCGACGGGATATTTTTTGCCGTGCTTATAATAATGGGTGCAAACCTCGGTGGTGATGGTGAATCCGGCGGGTACGGGGATCGCCAGATTCGCCATTTCAGCAAGATTGGCACCCTTGCCTCCCAAGAGTTCTTTCATGTCCGCTTTGCCTTCGGCTTTTCCACCGCCGAAGGAGTAGACATATTTCGCTTTAGCCATTGAATCCTCCTCATGTGACCATAAGAAATGATGGGTTATTATTTTTTTGCTTCGTTGTTTAACAATTGACTGTAGGCAGTTGTATCCGTGAGTACTTCAATACTCCTGATCACGGCGGAGTCGCTGACAAAGTAACTGCGCCAGTATTCGTCGCGTCCGAAGAGCTTGCCGGCGATTTCCATCTGCAGGGAAAGCTTGATATCGTCTCTGGCTGCGAGGCGATCGCGCGCCTTGAGCGATTCTAAGGTCTGTTTGATGGCAGCCACCTGGGACTCGATTAGTGGCAAAAATTTGTTTTCCCGGGCGGCTTTTTCCAGCTTTTCCACTTCCGCATAGCCGTCGGGTTTGTAATCGAATTTTTTCGTCTGGCAAAAAGCGTGGAACTCTTCGATCATGGCGTCATCGACTTTAAAATCGCGTGGCACATCTCCATGCCGGGAGATGTAATCAAGGCTGAAATTGAAAAACATCGAGCGGCGCAACAACTCCAGTTCGTAGCGGCTGATCTTGTCCAATTTGACCTCGATGTCGGGCTTCAAGCCACCGCCGCCGAGGACCGGGCGCTGATTTCTCGTAGAGAAAATCTTGAGCGGCTTCTCTTCCTTCTTCTCTTCCTCTTTAAGGGTACCGGTTTCCTCATCAGCATCTACCTCATCCTCTCCGGCTACTTCACGGGCGGCCGCGGTGGTATCGGCGTTGACAAAGACGGAATTGGGGCCGCGATTAAAGACCTGGGGCTTTTGGATATTGCGCCCGCTGGGCGTGAAATACTGCATGGTGGTGATCTTGAGCTGCGCTTCACCGCGACGATCCAGCGGGACGACGGTCTGCACCAGACCCTTGCCAAAGGTCGGCATGCCGATCAGAACGCCACGATCGAGGTCCTGGATGGCGCCAGCGACGATCTCCGAGGAAGAGGCGCTGTAGCCGTCCACCAGAACGACCAGGGGCAAACTGCCGAGGACAGGCTCCTTGCGTGAGCGGAATTCCTGGCGTTTGTAATCGCCGCGGCCTTCGGTATAGACGATGAGATCGCCTTTGTTGACGAAATTTTCCGCCACCGCGGCAGCCGCATCGAGGAGGCCGCCGGGATTGCCGCGCAAATCGAGTACGAGTGACTGCAGGCCCTGATCCTTCAGTTTTTGGATCGCTTCGCCGATCTGGTCGCCGGCGCTGCGATTGAAACTGCTCAGTTTGACCAGACCGACACCCGGCGCGACAAAACCCGAAAACTGAATATCGGTGACCTTGATCTCATCGCGGATGAGGGTGAAAGTCAGCGCCTGTTCATCGCCAAAGCGTTTGATTTTGATGGTCACCTCGCTGCCCTTCTCCGTGCCGCGCAGACGGTGTGCGGTCTCGGAGAGGCGTTCCCCCTTGGTACTCTTGCCATCGATTTCAATGATCTGATCGCCTTCACGAATCCCGGCGCGAAAGGCGGGGCTGTCCGGAAAGGGCTGCTCACCCACCGTGGCCCAGCCATTACGGATTTGGATGCGCATGCCGACGCCATAATATTTCCCCCGGGTGATGATCTCCAGTTCATCCTTGCCGTCCTCCTCGAGGAACACCGAGTAAGGATCGAGACGATCCAGCATGCCGTTGATGCCGGCGCGAATGAATTTTTCCGCGTCGACCTCTTCGATATAACGGTCATTGATCTCCTGATAAATCTGGCCGAAGAGCTTGATATTTTTCATGGCCTGATAATAGGGATCCTGTTTTTCTTTTTGCGGGGAGGCCGCAAAGGCGCTCCCGGTACCCACCAAAACCAAAATGAGGGCGGCCAGATACACAGGTTTAATTTTCATATTTCTCCTTCTCCAAGATCTCTACCGGTTAAGATCCTCTGGAATCGGCTCACGAAGAGCTGCCAGATATGACGCTGAATTTCGGCGATGGAGCGATCGCCGGGAATGAGGGCAACGCGCAACGGTTCCGCCTCGGCAATGCGCAAATAGCCCTGCCGCACGCGTTCCTGAAAGGCAAGACCGGCGGACTCCATGCGATCCGCTCCCCCCAGACGCTTGACGATCCGCTTGCGAATGAGCCGGGGATCGGCATCGATGATGCAGGTCAAATCGGGGAGCAGGCCGCCGGACCCCATCCGATTGGCGGCCTCAACCAGCTGCAAATCGAGCTGCCGGCCATATCCCTGATAAGCGGTTGTGGAATCGAAAAAACGATCGCAGACCACGATGCGATTTTCCTCAAGGGCCGGTTTGATCTGCTGCGCAACCATCTGGGCCCGGGCGGCTTCATAGAGCAGCAATTCGCTCCAGGGGCTCATCTCGGTGTGCTGCCTGTCGAGCAGGATGGCGCGAATGCGTTCCGAGATCGCATTGGCGCCGGGATCCCGAAGCGCGGTGACGGTGAAGCCGGATTGCTGCAGCTGCGCGATGAACAGGCTCGCCTGCGTCGATTTGCCGGAACCATCACACCCTTCAAAGGTGATGAAAAGTCCCCGCTTGTCCGTCATTTCTGCAGGCATGGTTCTTCTTCCCGCCAGCTGCCGCCGGCAAATCGCAGCAAATTGAGTCCGAAACGAATCGTTTCATCCAGGCTCTGCACGCCCCAGATGCCGTAGATGCCCCAGCCGAGGATGAAGGCCGAAACCCAGTTAAAACCGACTTCCAGAATCAGCACAAAAACGATGGTCAGCCACATCAGCCATTTCAGGTCGCCGACGCCGCGCAGATTGCCCGAAACGACATTGTTCAGCGCCTTGGGAATCTGGGCGAATGCAAAGAAAAAGATGGCCATTTGCCCCAAAGCCACCACCTGCGGATCGGCGGTAAAAATGGTGATCAAAGAACGTGAAAAAAGAATCAGGGTCGCGACGATACCGAGCACCAGCACCGCCATGACGCGGTGGGCGGTGCGCGCCATGCGATAGGCGAGCACGCTGTCGGCAGCGCCGAGGTTCTTGCCCATCTGACTCATGGCCGCCAGACTGAATCCCATATAAACCATGGAGAGCAGCGATTGAATGCGCACAAACAGGGTGTGCGTCGAGAGAACAATAACCCCGATTTTGGCGGCATAGCCGGTGACAACCAGCTGCCCCAACGCCCAGGTCAGTTGTTCAATGGTGGTCGGCAGTCCCGATTTGAACAGCATTTTAAAGCTCTCCCAGCGGGGTGAAGCCAGTTCCCGGAAGGAGAGAAAGACCGAAACCTTGCGTTTTCGCAGCAGATAGAAAGTCACAAAAAAACCGACGCTGTGGGCGATGCCCACTGCCAGCGCCGCGCCCTGAACGCCCAGCCTGGGAATACCGAACCAGCCGAATATTAAAACCGGACAGAGAAGAAGGTTAATCCCGTTGATGAGGACGTTGATGGTCATCGAATGGCGGGTATCGCCGATCGCGCGGATGATGCCTACGGCCACAAAATTGGTAATCAGCAAGGGGGCAAAGAGAGCGACCGTCCGCAAATAGGTCACCCCCGCCGTGCGCGCCATGACACTCTCCCCCTCTTCAATCAATTTGAAAAGGTGAATGGCTCCGGAATACCACATCACGGCAAAGACAAAAGACATGACGATACCCATCATCATGGCCTGGCCAAAGATATGGTTGGCCTGAAAATGCTCCTGTGCGCCCAAATGGCGATTGATGATGATGCTGGCGCCGACGACGAAGGTCAGCAGTATGGAAAAGAACACCAGTATGATCTGAATGGCCATGCCGACACCCGCAAAGGCGGCCGCACTCACTTTGCCGATGAAAATCGCTTCGATCGTCCACATGAAAGTCTGCGACGAAAGGTCGATCACCGCCGGCAAGGAGGTTTTCAGGATCGTTTTTATGGGTGTCGTTTTCTTCAAGAGTTACCAACTTTATAGAGCTTGCCCGGGAGGTCGCAGCCGTTGTGTCCCAAAAAGTTAAAATATCCCTGCCGGAGTGCCAAGGCACCCCGGCAGGGATGATGATCAACATTGAGAGCGCCGGTTCAATCGTAATATTCAAGTCCCAGATGGGTGATGAGATCTTCACCGCGCAGGAAGCGGAGGGTGTTTTTGAGTTTCATCAGCTGGATGAATACATCGTGTTCCGGATAAAGGCCGGGAAGGGTCATCGGACTTTTGTAGAAGAACGAGAGCCACTCCTGGATGCCTTTCATGTTGGCACGCTGGGCGAGGTCCATGAACAGGGCCAGATCGAGGACAATGGGCGCCGCCAGAATGCTGTCGCGGCAAAGAAAATTGATCTTGATCTGCATGGGATAGCCCAACCACCCAAAGATATCGATATTGTCCCAGCTCTCCTTGTTATCACCGCGCGGTGGATAGTAATTGATGCGCACCTTGTGATAGACGTTGGCATAGAGATCGGGATTGAGTTCAGGCTGGAAGATGGTATCGAGCACGGAAAGTTTCGACACTTCCTTGCTTTTGAAGGATTCGGGATCGTCGAGCACTTCGCCATCGCGGTTGCCGAGGATATTGGTGGAGAACCATCCCGAAACCCCCAATTGTTTGGCTTTCAGACCCGGCGCAATCAGGGTTTTCATGAAGGTCTGTCCCGACTTGAAATCCTTGCCACTGATGGGGACGTTGTGCTGTTTCGCCAGCTCGAGCATGGCGGGGATGTCGATGGTCACGTTGGGAGCGCCGTTGGCAAAGGGCACGCCGGATTTGATGGCGGCATAGGCATAGATCATGCTCGGGGCGATGGCGATGTGATTTTCGACCATGGCCTTTTCAAAAGCGTCGAGCGAATCGTACGCCGGATGGTGCTGCTCATAAATCTCGGTGCTCGCGCACCAGACTATCACGATGCGCTCGAGTTTGTGTTCGGCCTTGAACTGTGCAATATCTTTCATGAGCAGCTCGGCCAGTTCCATCTTGTTCTTGCCCTGCTTGACATGGGAGCCTTCGAGGCGTTTCACATAATACTTGTCAAAGACCGCTTTCATCGGCTTGACCGATTCCAGTTCGGGACGTACTTTCTCGATATCGCTGGGTTGCAGCACGCCGGCCGTCATAGCCGCTTCATAAGCGTTATCGGCAAAGATGTCCCAGGCCGCAAACACGATGTCATTGAGGTCTGCAAGCGGAACAAATTCCCTGATTTTGGGGACGCGATTCTCGGTGCGTTTGCCGAGGCGAATGGTACCCAATTGCGTGAGAGATCCGATGGGCTTTGCCAGCCCTTTGCGCACCAGTTCAACGCCGGCGACAACAGTTGTGGCCACCGCGCCGAGGCCAACCAGCATGACGCCTAATTTGCCTTTGGCTTCATCAATTTTTACGCCTTTCTCCATGAACGAACAGCTCCTTTCAAGCAAATGATTATGATATCAGAACCAGCCCCGCTCCTGTTCGGAGTTGGAAGCATCTTTGATTCCGGTTCAGGAAATGATACGATTCTGCGCATCGACATGAATGATGTGCGGTATAAAGGTTTTCAATTCGGTTTCATCGAGCTGCGCATAGGCGATGATGATGATGAGATCATTTTTTGACGCCCAGCGGGCCAGGGCGCCATTGATGCACACCATCCCGCTGTCCGCTTCGCCCGCGATGAGATAGGTCTCGGCGCGGGTGCCGTTGTTGATGTTGAGCACGTGCACCTGCTCATAAGGCAACAGACCCGCGGCCTCCATGAGGGTCTTGTCCAGCGTCAGGCTGCCTTCATAATCGAGCCGGGTGTCGGTGATGCGGGCGCGATGAATTTTGGCGTGGCACAGGGTCCTCAACATGCTGCGACTCCGTATCCGTTAAACATCGTGATCCGTATCGGCCGGCAGTTTTTTCCACTTGTCGGCATTTTCCGCCAGCCAGATGTAAACGATGCGCTGAATGGCCGTGAAATTGGCAAAGACGGCAATGAGCAGCAGGGCGCCGACCAGCCAGGCGTCGGAGACCAGAGCGCCGATGCTGATGGCGATGAGCCGTTCGGGGCGCTGCATCAAACCCACCCGGCATTCCAGTCCCAGGCCCTCGGCGCGGGCGCGAACATAGCTGACCATCAGGGAGCCGGCGATACCAACGAAGACGATCATGGAAACCAGCAATCCGTATTCCGCGCCATGACTGGTTTCGTTGACAAAATAGTAGGCAATGCCGAAAAACACCATGATCTCGGCGTAGCGGTCCAGCGTGGAATCGTATAACGCGCCGAATTTGGTCACGCGGTTTGAGGCGCGCGCCACGGCACCGTCGAGCATGTCCAGAAATCCGGTCAGCAGCAGCAGCACGGCGCCCCGGACCAGTTCGCCGCGGCCAAAGGCGATGGCGGCAAAGATGCTGACGAAAAACGAACAGGTGGTCAACCAGTTCGGATTCAATTTCAAACGCACCAGGACGCGTATCAACGGCGTGAGCAAATTTTTGAATTGGTTTTTTATTACAGGGGGTATCAGCTCAATTTTCATTTCGTTGTTTCTTTCTCTTGCGGGTGTTTGCCGGCGCCACCGGCCAGGACCACAAACTCCCCTTTGCGCGGAATGCCGGCCATCTCGTTCAGCAATCCGGACAAGTTGCCGCGGATGGTTTGTTCAAATTTTTTGCTGATTTCGCGTACCAGCACCATCGGCCGGTCTCCGAGGATTTCATACAGTTCATGAAGCAGTTTCTCGATGCGCTGTGGTGATTCATAAAACACCAGGGTCCGCGTCTCGTCACAAAGCTGCTCGAGTCTTTTGCGACGGCCCTTCTTGTGCGGCAAAAAACCCTCAAAGACGAACCGGTCACAGGGTAAACCGGAAATGATCAGAGCAGGTACGAAGGCGGTGGCGCCGGGTATGGCGATCACCGCCAAGCCGGCCGTCACAGCAGCGCGCACCAGATAGAAACCGGGATCAGAGATACCCGGGGTGCCGGCATCCGAGATGAGGGCAACCGACTGGCCTTGCTGCAAACGCGCGACGATCTGTGGTGCGACGCTGGATTCGTTATGGTCATGATAACTGATCAATGGCGTGCGAATGCCATACTGCGTCAGCAAGATCCGGCTGGTTCTGGTATCCTCGGCGGCGATCACATCCACAGCGCAAAGGATATCCAGCGCCCGCAGCGAGATATCGCGCAAGTTCCCGATCGGTGTGCTGACGAGGTACAGGGTACCCGGCATGATTTCGTTTTTTTCCGGACGCTGCCAATCCATAGCCATGGTACACCCCGTCAGATCGATTCTTCATGATTAAAACCTATTATATTACAAAAAATTAGGCAAAAAGTCAATAAAAAGGATGCCCTTGATCCGGCCCGCCCCGGCAAACGCTTTCCATTTTCCGGTCTGCAGACAGGACGGTGTGCCATCGCCGTCAGCCGCTCAGGCACGCTGCGCAGCGGTTGTGGCCACACCAGCGCTGTTGCAGCTGCAACAGGCCTTGCGCGTGATGACCAGTGAGAACGGGGGCAGGGGTCCGGGTATCGAGTTTGAGGCGGCGGTAAACGGCGCGTTGGGTCACACTCTCTTCACCCGCAGGACAGTGGGTATAGAGGGCGCAGGCCCTGGCGCGCAGGTGGCCATCTTCACATTCACCGGCATAGGCGGCGAGGATGGGCAGCAGGACATTGATGACGAGGTTTCGGCTGCGTGCCGGGCCGACCAGGCAGGCGCAACGACCTGGCGTGCGTGAAACCGCCCGGCGGCCAAAGTGATAATGGGTACACCAGTAACCCCGCGCCTCAACGCGTCCTATCTCTGTCAGAGCGCGCAGCGCATTGGCCGGATCAGATGAACGTTTGCTGATTCCCAGTAGCGGATGCAAAAAACCGCTTTCGCGATAGCGTACCGCCAGGGCTGCCGCGGCCGCCAGTCGCCGCGTCGGGAAATTATTGGGCCGCAGGCGGAAGAACTGCCAGCACTCCGGCTCCAGGACATCGATCTTGCCGCGGTCGCGCCACTGCGCGAACAGATGCGCCAGGCGTGCCGGATAGGAGGGTGTACCATGGACAGAGGTTTGCGTGCTCTCTTCCAGCAAGCCCGCCGCACCAAACAGGAGGGCCTCGCAAAGCTCCACAGCCGGATCGTCCGCCATCGTTGCGACCGCCTGCCACAGCAGCGTCACAGGCAGGACGAAAGCGAGGCGGCGGAAAGGCAACCCGTTTTTGCCATAGCCCAAACCCGACAAAAGACCATAATAGAGTATCTGCTCCCAGCTGTGATCCGGCCGCAGTTCGAGAAAACTGGCCTGGTGCTGCTCGAAGCGTTCCCCGCCGCGGCGCGCCAATTGCGCCATGATAAAAGGCGTCTCCCGTTCCGAGAGGGCGCATGAAAAAGACGACGACGCGCTCTCATCCGGGGACGTGGTATCAGGCCGCCAATCCGGCAGACTCAACGTCAAAGCCACCGAACCATCCTGGCGCTGCGTGACGTAATCGGGGGGACAAGATTTGAAGACCAGATGCAGAAGGACCTGATTATAGCGGCGGTCGAGATGGTGGTGGTGTGTATACCACTCCCGGGGCGTGTTGTGGATTTCTACGTCGCCGCGATGGAGCGCGCCATCGATGCGCACGAGCGCGTTGAGGAAATCGGGGCCGGCATCATGATTGCGCGTGCCGCATTCGATGATGTGCAAAATACGTCCATCGCTGCTTGTGAACGCCCGCCTGTGGTCCGCGAGGCGTTGCCACAAGGTATAAAGGTGCTCTTCGCGCGCCGCTTCGATGCGCTCCATATCATGCTCTCCCGCCGTGACCATGCGGCAGCGGTTTTACGCATCACGAGATCGGCGGCGCCGGGGCTGGCGGAATTTTTTCAGCCTCCCTGGCCGCCAACTGCTCATCCAGAGCCTGTATTTTTTTGAACAACTCCTGCACTTCCGGATCTTCGGCGATGGGGACATCGGGATGGTGCGACAGCAATTCAAAGGTGCGCCCGCCCAATTCGTAAAACAATCGTTCAATTTCCCGTTTGAGGCCGAGGACATCGATATGGTGTCGAATGTTTTTGCCCATCATGCCGGTTTTCTCGACAACCAGCGTGACGCTTTCCCGCAAGCCTTTGTGTAATTCACCAAACAGCGAAGCCATCACCCTGCTCCTCAATGCAAACTCAATTTCCCGACAGAAGGCAAACCTTCTCTACGGTGTGTTTTGATCCATAAACAAATTCAATAAAATAGAGGCCACTCGCGACGGTATCATGCCGGGCGTCTCTGCCATTCCACAGGATGGGGTATCTGCCCGCCGTCGCCTCACCCTGATACAGCGTACGCAGCTTCTGTCCCATTGTGTTGTAAACCGTTATGGTCAGCCGCTGCGCGGATGTCGAGGTCACCGGAATCTCATAATCGATATTGGTTGAATAGCGGAAGGGATTGGGATAGGGCCGCGAAACGCGAAAAGCGATGGGCGGCTGGTCATCGGGATCTTCCGGCAACTCTTCAAGCCGAAGGAGGGCAGCGGCGGCGCAATTGATCTTGCCATAGCCCCATTGATCCTTTTTGGCGCCGCCCTGAGCCCTCGCCGTGTAGATCAGTGCCTGTTTGATGCGCGAGGCGGGCGCCTCGGGATATTTTTCCAGCAGCAGGGCGACGGTGCCGCTGACGTGGGGCGCGGCCATGCTCGTCCCCAGAGACAAGGCATGCACGCCATCGGGCAGCACAAAGGCATTGGGATAGGAGACATCCGGCGAGTTGAAGATGCTGTAATACCCCCCGGGCCTGGCCTCCTGCGACAGCGAGCTGCCGATGATGCGGCCCGGCGCGGTGATTTCGGGTTTGATGCGGTCATCACGGCTCGGTCCGGCCCCGGAAAATTCGGCGACCTCGCCGATGATGATAGTACCCTGCGTATCGATGGTCAAATTGTTGCCGTCCAGATCCTTCCAGGTCTCGCGCGTGGTGTAGGCACCCACCGTGATCGCACTTTTACTCGTGCCCGGGATGGTTAATGACATGCGATCGCTGACGCCCGTCTTGAAAACCGCCTCCATACTCACGCTCGCCAGCCAAAAGTGCACCTCGCCGGCGCGGCCGCTCAATTTGACGGTCCATTCTCCCGCGTACGGCAAAACCCCCAGGTCATCACAGACTTCGATGATGATTTCCTTATCCTGGTTGAAGGGACTGACGCCCGGCTGGATATCGCTGCCCTCTTCGTAATAACCATTCCAGATCAGTACCTGGCCATCGCTGCTGTTGCGGCCGAGATATTTGCCGTCGTTGACGGGTCCAAAGGTCTCGCCGCGCGGCGAGATGACCGTCACACTGAGCGAATGCGTGCCATCATACCAGCCGTCGAGTACAAAATGATCGTTGCCGGAACCGGCGTTGGGCGTATACTCCGGCACGGAGACGGAGATCTGGGCGCTGGAGGAGGTCAGCGAGGCCTGGGCGTGCGTCTTTTTGCCGCCTTCATTGCCGGCGGCGACGACCACGACGCGACCCGGCCCGGAGAGATCATCGATGTAACGCTCCACCGCGGTGGTACCGTCATGGGCGCCGAAATTGGTGCCAAAGCTCAGGTTGACGACGCAGGGCATGCCGAGCAGGGTGGCGACGCTGTCGATGAAGCTGATGGCGAGCAGCTGGTCGGTGCTGCTGAATTCCGACTTTAAGGCATTGCGGGTGGCCTTGACGGCAATCAGATTCGCCTGCGGCGCCACACCCGCAAAGGCGCCATATTCCGCGCCGCCGCCGCCGTTCCCTGCGGCGATGCCGGCGACGTGGGAACCGTGGCCGCTGTTATCTTTTTGCAACACCATCGGGTTTCCCGACAGCGCCGTATTGATCTGCGCCTCGTTATAGACCGTGCCCCCGTAATAGGAGCCGGGCGTGCTGAAATCGAGGATGTATTTGATGCGCGTTGCGCCATCCGCCGTACGAAAATCGGGATGGGTGTAATCGATGCCGGAATCGACGATGCCGATGAGGACGTTTTTGCCGCTGAGGCCGGTTTGATCGCGCGCCTGCAGGGCGCCGATCTCTTTCATGCTGATGTCCGCGACCGGCGTGGCGATCTGGCTGGCTTCGAGATAGCGCAAGCCGGGCACGTTCAGCAGAGCGTCCAGTTTGTCCACCGCCATGGTGACAATGGCCAGCTCGCCGCGCTGCCAGCGGATTTTTCCGCCCTGCGCTTCCATGTCGCGGCGGTGAAAGACGCCGGAGGCGATGACATCCACAGAGTGGCTGGCAGACTGTCTGGCCAGTGCCTCCGCATTCTGTTGTTTAAACCGCATCATGCCAAGGGATGCATCCATGCGCGCTGTTTGCGCCCATGATACCCCGCACAGGGCCAGCATCATCATCATGAGCACTCGCCCAAAACGTTTCCCGGTCATCACCCTTCTCCGCCAGATAGGACTATTCCAGTGAATTCACAAGCCAGGCAGCTGATTCATTCTACATTCGATATGCCGCGATGGATTTCCAGCAATTCCTGCCAGTTGGGATTATAGTTCTCGCCGCGCATGGTGCTGTGCACCAGCGTATAGGTACCCTGATTTTTGAGATCGATGAAGACAAAGTTCACGCCTCCCTGAATCGCATCGTACGTCCAGATTTGATAGCCCCTGCCGGTGCTGCTGGAAGGATAACGATCGATATCGGAAGGGATGCCATAGAGCATGGCGGCGCGGCCGCGGTCTGTCTTCCAGCCGGCGGAACCCTCCCTGAAATTGCTGTTGGCATATTCCGCGCGCTGCAGATACTCCTGACGGAATTCATTGAGCGGCGTGCCGGGGTCGGGGTCGCGCAGCCGCCAGAACATGCTCAAAAAGGAACGCATCGCCCTGGTGGTGTTGAGCTGGGCCAGCAGTTTTTGCGTCTCCCGGTCCGCCAGGTAATGGATGTACCGGATTTCGCGGGCGACCTGGACCGAATCGAGAGCCTCATAGAATGCCACGCCGCGCGCCGTCTCCGGATCGCTTTCGCTCTCCGTCGGGGTATAGGATGGATGGGAGAAATAAAAACGTTTCCGGGTATAGGTGACGCGCGTCTCCCCGGAATCGGCGACCGCAAAATAGAGCCAGTACCAGCCGCTCGGCAGCGGGGTGAGAGGCACCCATCCCACTTCGATCATGGTGTCGCCCGACCTGGGGCGCAAGCGCTTTTTTTCGGGAATCTTTTCAATTTTATACCCATTGTCGTCGCCGAGCCAATAGAGTATCTGGTAATGGTGGTGTGCGATGTTTTCCGCGAGATTGTACAACTCGACGTAAAACCACAGCATGCTGGACGCTTCCGAGTAGTAGCGCGCGATATTGGGCGTCACTTCGATATTGTTTTTGATGAGCACCGGACTCGATGAGGCGTCGGCATTTTGTATTTTGGTGCAGAGCACCAGATCGCTGAGTGCGAGCGCGTCTCCCGCGATGGCTTCATTCCTGATCGGCATCACGACGCTGTCCGCATGGGTGCCGGACGGGTCGGTGACTCTGATCCTGGCCTGGTAATCCCCGGGCACCAGCGTATAGCGCAGCAGATCGATGCGGTTCTGTTGCTGCCACGAGGTATCCTTTTTCGAGAAGAGCATGCGCCAGCGTTTTTGATCGATGGGCGCATCCTCCTTTTCCAGAGTGAAATCGATCACCAGCGAGCAGACGCTATCCGCCGCGGCCGTGGAAAAGAGTTCCCACTTGAGCGGATTGATGTTGTAAAAAATCTCGACATTGGTTTCCGTGGCAGTGCCGCGGAAACGGGCATAATCAGTCTGAACAATGGCTGTCTCCTCCGCATGGAGGACAAAGCAGAGACTGATTAGTGAGATAATGAGAAGGGCCCGGAACTGGTACATGATCGATCCTTTCAATGGTGCACGGTCGTGCCGAAATGACTTGCCTATAATGTAATAAATAAATAATCATGAAGCAAAAGAAAAAGCCGGAGCGGCCAGGCGTGTGCGGATGAAGCGGTGAGGCGCGCGGAGAAAAGAGGTTCGGCGGTGTTAATGGCAGAGCTCTCTTTCAGTAAACAAAAAGCGGGTGGCCGAGGAGCAGCCACCCGCTGTGATCAGAAAGTCCGTGCAGATCAGAAGCCGATCTTCACCGTGAACATCTGATTGCTGTCAAAGACTTCGACGAAGCGGTAGGCGTAATCGAGGGTCAGATCGATGCCGCCCATATCCTTGTGGAAACCGGCGCCGAAGCTCGGTCCGTAGATATAGTCCCAGCCATCCGGTACATCCATGCCCATGGTGTAGCCACCGCGCAGGAAGACCATATTTCTGAAACTGTACTCCAGACCCATCTTGTTGTCGTCGAATGAAAAGTTATTGTTCTGGAACATGTAAGAACCCGTGATGGTGCCCATTTCGCCAAAGTCGTGCGTATAGGCAAGGCCGATCTCGAGCGCCGAAGGAAGTTCAAAGCTCGCCGGATCGACTTTCAGGCTGGTGCTGGGACGCGCACCATCATCCATTTTGCCCTGGCCGGTCAAACCGGAACCATCATAGGTCATGTTGCCGCCGAGGTTGCGCAAGGCCATACCGAAACTGAGTCCATTGATGCCGGCGAAATTGACGTATTGCACACCGACATCCACGGCCAGCGTGCTGGCGCCGACGCGTTTGATTTCTTCATGGACCAGATTCACATTGACGCCGAAAGAGACGTTATCGGTGAGGCCTTTGGCATAGGTCACGCCGAGGGTGAAGAAACTCGGCGAGAACATCATGCCCGTGCCATCGGGATTGTCGGCCGTGGTGACTTCGATGTCACCGATGGACATGGCTTTCAATCCGAAACCGAGATGGCCGAAACCACCCAGATTGGCGTCTACTGCCACGGTGTTCACACTCATATCGGCAATGTAGCCCATATGGGTGAACATGGCGGTGGCTGCAGCGTCCGAACGGGCCAGACCCGCCGGGTTCCAGTAGATGGCCTCTACGCCGGTGGCCGTAGCGGTCATTGCGCCGCCCATGGCTAAGCCCCGGGCGCCGACCGGAATGAGCAGTTGCGGCGCCGAGGACGTTCCCACGCGATCATTTCCGCCGGCGAATCCCGCTGAACTGGCCAGCAGAGTGAAAGCCATGAGGAGAGCGAAAACTCGGAATACTGTTCGCATCATATTATTAAAGCTCCTATTTTTTTGTCGTTCATCGCCGGGTTATCAATAGACTTCGATGAATTCTTGCTCGCGCACCAGGGCGACTTTGATGATTTTGGCCTTGGCGATCTTGGGCATGTCGATGTGAGCGATATAGATGCCGCTCGCCACCGGCAGATTGTTGTGGTTGGTCAGGTCCCAGCGCAGGAATTGGGTAGGATCTTCCTTTTCCAGGACTTTGACCAGGCTGCCGGCCAGATCAAATATCTTCACGGTCGCATATTGGGGCATGTGGTTGAACGTCACGAAGCGGTTGACCGGATTGGTTTCGCGCGGATTAAAGCCGTAGTAGGGATTCGGGAAGACCTTAATCGCTTCGATATCCGTACCCGCGACGCTGGCAGTATAGGTGCTCGCCTTGGTGCTGAATTTGAAGACATCAGCCGCCGTGTTCGGGAGTTTCGCCAAAAAGCGGAACTGGTCACCCGCTTTGGGGGCCGCACTGGGGCCGCGGCGCGCCGCCAGGCTCCAGTACATCACCGGATAGTCACCGTCGAGCAGTGAAGTCATCAGGGCCGGTTTGCTATCCGCCGTGTATACGGTCTCAAAGATCCACAGCCATTCGCGCGGGCCGGCCGAAGCGGTGTTGCTGCCTGCCGGTGCCGCGAGCGTATAATCGGGCGGCCAGTACTTGCCGTCCACCAGACCGGCGGCGACGTTGTTCTCCATGAAACCGATATCGAGCTGCTTGCCGGTGACTTCATCGATGGCGACGAACGGAACGACGCGGCGATCCTGAAACACCCACCCGGGTGAGGGGTTGACGATGAACGGGGCGAATTCGGGTTTGGCCGGAGCCGATGTGGCCGCACGCAGATAGCGGTAAGCCATGGACGAATTGGGATCGTTGGGATTCTTGAGATTGCCCTGGGCATCCGTCTCGGCGAACTTTAGCAGGACGGGATGAATCTCACTGGCGACACTGCCCAGGCCCCAGAAATCGGTGTATTCAAAGCCGTCGCACATGGCGCCATTGAATTGGCTCAAGCCGTAATCACCGGCACCTCCGGCCCAGGTCCACCAGCGGTTGGCAGCCGGTATGGCTTCCCATCCCGCCATGCCGGGCAATGAGCCGTATTCCTGCACGACCACACCGTTGAAGACGGGGCTGTTGGCGCCAAAGGTGGCCGGATCTTCATAGACTTCCTGAAAGATCGCCTTGTTCGCCGTGGCGTTGTAGAGCGACCAGAAGGTACTGTCGTTGCGCACCTTGAAATAGACTTCGTAATTGGCGTCAATGGTTTTGGTGGGATCCACCACCGTGGCGATGATTTCACCATTGGAAGGTCCGACATGTTCCACTTCGAGAACCTCGCCATCGACGTGCATGTAGCGCACGCCGGGGTTGGGCGATTGCGGCACGGCTTTGAGGACCACCGGGGTGCTTTCCAGCGCATGCACCGGCACTTCGGGATCGCCGTTATTGTTGTAGGCGGTGACCACGAAAAAGTACTCGGTGCCGTTCACCAGCGGTTTGCCGGTGAAGACGTCCTGGGTGATCACGAACGAACGGGAAAGACCCGTGTTGGTGCCGAACTTGACCGGTTTGTTGACGATGTAGCCGCTCGATGGATCAAACTGCAGGTCAAAGATGGTCGAGACCAGGTTATCGACATCGATGGTGGCCAGACGCCTTCCTTCGCTCAGCTGGGCGCTGGCGCTGGGCAGCTGATAGACCACATACCCTTCGAAATGGTACCCCAAAAAGTTCTGGGTCTCGATCTCGTTGAGCAGCTCGTGATCTTCGCCCCAGTTGAGGACGATCTTTTGGTTGAGTTCGGCGACATGCACCTTGGGGGAGGGCGGCGCCACGGGGAGCACGAAAAAGTTATCGTACGCTGATTGTGCCGAGATGTCGTTGAACTTCATCACCGCCACGCTCGACTGACGGTCGCCGCCGAGGCCGAATACCGCGGCCACAACGACTTCCTGGGTATCACCATAGGCCAGCTTGAAGGGTCCGGTGATCATCTGCATGCGGCGGTCGCCGGGGGTGAGGATGACGCCGTCGAGATCGCCGGTGCCCTGTACCGGATCGCCGGCCAGCGGGAAGCGGGTCGGATTGCCCTTGCCGTCAGTAAAAGCACTGGTGCCGGCCGGGATCAGTCCGTTCATCATGTTGTACCACTGCCGCGTGCCGTCATAGACGCCCTGGGGCGGATCGGTGATGGACGAACCGGCGGCGAAATAGTTGAAGGCGCTCATCTTCAGGTTTTTGTAGCCATGGCGCAGCGTGCCGTTGAAAATGGCGACATCGTCCGGATTGCCGGTGGGGACAATGGGGCCCTGGAGAAAGTCGTAGCCGCCGGCAGGCGGTGGCAACTCGAACTTGTCATAGTTGAGATCGCGCGCGTTGGCGTTGTAGACAAAGGAGAGGGCCAGCGTCGTATCGCAGCCGACGAAATCGTCGCCCGCTTCTCCGAGATCAGGGTCAGACCACGCCGCGAAGAAGCAGCTGTCGACATAGGCGTTGGTGGGGGTGTTTGACATGCCTTTGTACATCACCTTGTACTTTTTGAAGGCGACGTTGCCCAGCGCATCGGTGCGCTTGTAACCCCACAGGGTCACCTGCATCTCGATGCCGATGGGTTCGGAACCATAGAAATAACGGGTCTGGGCGGCACTGAGATCATTGACCACATACCAGATCATCTGATCGGCGCCCAACTCACCGGGTTCCTCGATTTCACCGGGGAAATCGATCTTGCCGTTGCCATTCAAATCCTGGGAGTACCCCAGATCGAGTCTGCCGTTGCCGTTGACATCATAGAACGGCGCGCCCTTCTGCCAGGGCCATTCGAACCAGTCTTTCTCGTACTGTGCCCGGATGGCGTCCACCTGGCCCGCGGTGACGGAAGAGAGGTTGGTTTCGTTATATTCGGCGGCGTCCTGCACCAGGTCCGCTGTTTTGTAATCGCGGCGGATACGCCAGATGCGAACATCGGCCGCGTTTGGATTTTCCGCAACGCCCGGGCTGAGGATAGCGCCTGGCGTCAAACCGGTACGGTAAGCAGAACCACCCACGCGCAATTCCGGGGTCATGCCGTCTTTCACCATACCGCCCCACAGCAAGCCGGATTCATAGATCACCGCTGCGGTGAGACGGGGGAAGAAGGCGCCGGATTGACCGGACGGAGCCAGGGCGCCGTTGCCGGTATTGCGCATCCAGTAGGTCACGTTATTGATGTTGAGCAACGTAATAACCGGACTGCCCGACGTTTTTTGCAGGGCAGCTTGCCTGTCCTGATCGTTTTTGGCCCAGGTCGCGGAGGAAAACAACACCAGGGCCAACCCGGTAATTAATAGAACATATGCAAATTTTCTCATAGATGATCAAACCTCCAGTTTTAGAACGTGTAGTCAAAGCCCGTTGCTGACCACGGTTCCTTAGTAGTTGATGTACAGACCGACTCGGATCTCGCGCGGCTGTCCCCAAAGATCACCGGGATAACCCGCGATGGTCCAGTTTTGACCATTCAGATCGTTAAATTTCTGCAACATCATCTTGTAGCCCGAACCGGTTTCAGAGGCGAGTTTCAGGCCGCTGAGGGATGGATCCGCCAAAAAGCCGTCGATGTCCGAACCGGTGCGCGGCCAGACGTTGAGGATATTTTTGGTGTTGAGCAGGTTCTGGGCATAGATGTAGACATTGACGTCAAATTTGCCGATGGAGATGGTCTTGTCCAGGCGGCCGTCGAGATAGAAGGTCCACGGCGTCATCGAAGAGCCGATGGGCTCGAGCGGACGGCGGGAGCGGGCATCGGAACCGTTGCCGGCTGCGCCGGACTGGGCATCGACCTGTCCAAGAGCGCCACCGCTGAGCGTGTAGGGGTGTCCGCTGCTGAACTTGAAGAGCAGATTGAGGCCGAGTCTCTCGAGGATCGGGCCGCCATCATCCTTGTCAAAGCGGTAATCGAGGTTGATGTTGCCGCTGTGGGGATGGTTGAAATAGGTCGGCGTGATGATCGTGATCTGACGGGTTCCCTGATCCAGGGCCGCACTGCTTTGGTTGACATACGAACCGGTGCCGCGGGCGGTCTGGTAGGTATAGTTCACCCAGCCCATGACGCGGTTGACGCGGCGCATGGTGTAGCGGAACTCGACGCCCTTGGAGGTCGAGAATCCACCATTGGTGGTGATGTCATAGGGCTGTACGCCCGACTCGGGAGACGTGAAGACACGCTGCGTCTGGAGTTGATCCTTGATGTCCTTGTAGAAGAGGGTGACATCGAAGGAGGCGTTGTCGGCGAATTGCTGATTGAATCCCACTTCGTAGGAGGTGGTGCGTTCCGGATCGATGCGGAAGGCGAACGGGTTGGTGAAAAAGTTACCCGAGGCGCCGATATTCATGGCGCGGTTCCACATCGAGCGGTAGACCTGCGTCATCTGCGGCATCATGATGTACTTGCCCCACTGGAAGTGGAACTTGGTGCGATCGGTGACCGGGAAGGAGAAGCCCAGTCGCGGACTGACCGTGACAGACGCTTTCACTTTGTCATAAGCAGATTCCATCAACACGTTGTTCTGGCGATCGTAGCCGGGGTTGGTGTAATCCTTCGGTTCCCAGGTCTGCATGTCATAATAGTCCAGACGCAGGCCCGAGTTGATCACCAGGTCCTTGTATTCATAGATATCATGCAAATAAGCGGCGCCGATGAGCGGATGGGGGGTCTTGTTGAAGAAGGGACCGCCGTCGGTCTCCTTGCCGAAGACGTCATAGCCGTAGATATTGGGCGCCAAAGAGATGAAGTACTGCTCCAGGGCGGCCGGATTCAGCAGGATGCCCGGATTGTTGCGCAGATAGAGATGAGAGCTGGCCGTTGTCGGCGCTGCGTAACTGCGCATGGTCCAGTACTGCATTTCACCGCCGAAGGTGAGGTTGTGGCGGTTGGTTTTCACCGTAAAGTCGAGGTTACCGCCGACATAGGAACGCTTGAAATAATTCAGCGAAGTGATCCAGGGACGTTCGGGGGCGGCAAAGGCGAAATCATAGATGCTGAGGGCGTAAGCCGGCTGAGCGTAACGGGCAAATGCGTTCGGGAAGCCCGCTTTGGCCTGCGCCAGGCTGTCGACATAGGACCAGGCATCATCCTTGAAAAGGGGATCGTAGCTCTTGCCGCGGAAACCGCTGTGCGCCAGGCTCAGGGTATAGAAGGCGTTGGGCGAGAGGAAATGGGTCATCTTGGTGGTCAGCGTCATCTGGCTCTGCTCGTTGATGGAGCTGCGTTCGCGGCGCAGGAGGTTCGACAGCGGATCGCCGTTGCCGGACCAGCGGATGTAGGAGCCGATGGCCGAGCCGCGCAGGGTGATGGATTTGCTCAGGTCATAGGTGAGGACGCCATTGTAATTGTAGCGGTTGCGCTGGTTGTTCCACGGGATGATACCGCCTTTCCAGTCCAGCACCTGCACGGTATCGCCATTGCCACCGAGCAGACCGGAATCCACCAGCTGCATGATCTGGCCGTCTTGGAGCACGGTCTTGTTGTGTTCCAGCGTGAAGGGTTCCCAGAAGTTGCGGCTCTGGTCGCGGTCAAAGCGGTTTTCGCCCGCCACAAAGAATTTTACCTTCTTGTTGGTGTAGGGCACGGGGCCGCTGGCGGTGAGCACATAATCGGAATAACCATAGGAATAGGTGTCGAGGAATTTCTCACCCGGAGTGGCGAGCTGGTCGGTCTCGAGGCGGAGGCTGAAGCGGTAATCCGGCGTGCCGCTCTTGAGCACCGAAGCGATGATACCGCCGCTGGCGCCGCCGTACTGGGCGGTATAACCACCGGCCTGCATCTGCACTTCTTCCAGGGCTTCCGGAATCACCGTGGCCATGTTGCTGGCGCTGGAAATGCCAAAAGCGCCCGAAGAACCGACGACGTCGCGGGTATTGACGCCTTCGACGTAATAGCCGACCGCGTCGCCGCGGCTGCCGCGGATGTAGTAGACGCCATCCTGCGTGACCACGCCGGGATTGAGCGCTGCGGCGGCGGTGACGCCACGGATGGGCAGGTTTTCAATCTGTTCCGTATTGAGAATACGGGTGGTATTGGTCGAGGTCTTTTCGATCAGGGGGCGTTCACCGATGATGGTGATCTCCTGCCCCTGCAGCACCGAGGGCGTCATGTTGACGGTGACGCGTTCGGTCAGACCGATGCGAACACGAATGTTCTCGATTCTCATGGTGGCATACCCGACAAAAGTCGCCTGCAGGGTATAGACGCCGACCGGGATGTTCTGGATATAGAACTCTCCGTTCACATCGCTGGCAGCGCCATAGGTGGTGCCCACGAGCAACACATTGGTGCCAGGCAACGGCTCACCCGTTTCTTTGTCCTTGACAACACCCGAGATTCGTCCCGATGTGGTCTGGGCGAACCCGGGAATGGTGAGCATATAGAGCATGACAATTGCCAAGACGGCCGATAATAGAAAATGACGATGTCGAAACATTTATTCCTCCATCTCCACGAATAATTAGTCAATGTAGAATTTTTGGGCTGATAGCGAAGCCTTGGGATTGTAGAGAACCACCAGATTGCCCGCTCCAGCTACGGGAGAAATCTCCATTTTGTACCATTCGTTGTTGGCGCTATCCAGGAAGCGAACCGTATAGTTGTAACCGGTTCCGGGGAAATGCTTGCCCACGGTCCTGGCAAAGGCCAAAGAGGCGCTGAGGGTTTCCGTGGTGGTGGAACCGTCAGCCGTTTTGGTTTTGACTAGGTCGACTTTGAAGGATGCGTCTGGACACATCTGGGCGACAAAGATGGCCATCTGGTCCGATGGCACCGGTTTGTACAACAGATGTTCCTGGAGTCTGAGGAACCGGCTGCTGTTGGCCGCATTCTTGGTGGCGACGAAATAGGTGCCCTGGAAATCGGTGGTGACCGCCAGGGTATCAGCGGCTTCGGAACCGGCCTGAAAAGCATATCTACCAGCGTTGACGGTCTGGTAATTCGTGCCTTTTCCCGGCGCCAAAGTGCCCACACTCTTTCCATCGAATTTCACGTCCAAGCTGCCCAGGTCAGCTGCCGTATTGATGATACGAACCTTTGCCTTGAGGACCGGCATGTTAATCCCGTCGGTCGGAATTTGCACGCAGCTTACGACAAAGATCATAAGCAGGCAAGCCGAACCGATCAGGAGTAACCTTTTCAAGCTTGATTTCATAATCTCTTACTCTCCTCAAATTCGTTCACTTTCTGTTCTTGAAAGGAAAACTGGCCGATGAACTCATGCGGCGTGATTTGTGAAACCTTTCACCTTCTGGTGCGTAAAACAGTCATAAAAGGTTCGATGTGTGTGACCTCCTCTTTTTTATACCTCTGGCTTGATTAAGGTTGCGTTGGTTGAACTGTCCCAATAAAAAGCATTCCTGCATATCCATGCGGGGCTTCCCATACCCATCAGCTGCACAATGATGGCAAAAACCGCATTTTCATGCAGTCGAATGTTGAATTCAATTTGATTATTTTATGATGTAAACAACTTGAGACGGGAAATTGAGCACGATCATCAGCAACACATTGACGCATGCGTTAATCCTCTTTTCCATTCAACGACCATGAATGAGAATAAGGCTTCTAGCCTGACACCTTATGGGGCCAAAATTTTCTTTTAAAAAAGTGCTGAAACGCAAATAACCGGTCAATTGGTGACAACTTTCTACTCTTTTGGGGCCATGGGAAATCAAGATGGTTTAATTACTGCAATTACAATTAATTATAGACAGGCTGCAAATTGAAGTGCCAAAGCAATAATTATTAGTATGTTGAGGTATATATTTTAGCCAAATAAAATAATAACCTGCTCGATACCGCCCAATATAAACAAATTTGAACTCGCCGTCAAGTTTTTTTTCTCGTTTTCGTCATTAATCTTCATAACTTTACTTCACCGCAAATACCCCGTTATATTCCTCCACAGCGCCTCCTTACCCGCTTTGGTATGGGCTGAAAACGCCAGCAGAGTCTCCAGATCAAAGCCCGGCTGCGCATGCCGCAATTCTTCCAGGCGTTTGCGCAACTGCTGATTCGACAATTTATCGGCTTTGGTAGCCACCACCACATACGCCATCCCCTGCGTCCGCAGCCACGCCAGCAGCTGTAAATCCAGTTCCGAGAGCGCGTGGCGGATGTCGACCAGCACCACCACCAGGCGTAGTGATTCCGAGACGCCGAGATAGGTCTCGATCAGGCCCTGCCACGCCTGACGCAGGGTCCGGGAGGATTTGGCATAGCCATATCCCGGCAGATCGACAAAGTAAAATTGCTGATTGATGAGATAAAAATTGAGGGTTTGCGTTTTGCCGGGCGTGGCGCTGACATAGGCCAGGCGCAGGCGATTGACGAGGGCGTTGAGCAGACTCGATTTGCCGACATTGGAGCGCCCGGCAAAGGCGATCTGGGGCAAGCGGTCGCGCGGCAAGTCTTCAACCCGGGCCACGCACCGGGCAAATTCAACCGAGGTGATCTTCATGGTCGCTCCCGAGTACAGCACAGAAAGTGTGCTGTATCATTTTCTCTGCACTTGCGGCCTGTTACGCCGCGGATTCCACAGAGTCCTTATCCGCGGCAGCGGTTTTGCGCCGCTTGAAGACCGGCTCCCCCTGCTTCTTCACCACAGCGGCGGTGATGCGGCAAGCGCTGATCTCCTTGCGCGACGGCAGCTGATACATGATCGACAGCATGGTCTCTTCCATGACCGAACGCAGGCCGCGCGCTCCGGCGCGCCGTTTCCGGGCGATGCGCACGATCTCGCGCAACGCCTCCTCCTCGAACTCCAACTCCACCTCATCCAGCGCCAATAACTTGACATACTGCCGCGTCAGGGCGTTTTTGGGCTCGGTGAGGATTTTCAGCAAAGCCTCGTCATCGAGTTCATCCAGCGTGCACAGCACCGGCAAGCGGCCGGCGAGTTCCGGGATCAAGCCGAATTGCAGCAAGTCCTCCGGCTCCACCTGGTGCAGGATGGTGCTGATTTGCGTCTTTTCGTTCCTGTTCTCGGCGCCGAAGCCAAACGATTTTTTATCGAGACGGCTGCCGATCAGCTTCTCCAGCGACTCGAAGGCGCCCCCGCAGATGAAGAGGATATTCTGGGTGTTGATGTTGATGAATTCCATCTCCGGATGCTTGCGGCCGCCTTTGGGGGGGACCGATGCCACGGTGCCTTCGAGAATTTTCAGCAGCGCCTGCTGCACGCCCTCTCCGGAGACGTCCCGGGTGATGGAGGGGTTGCCGCTCTTGCGAGCGATCTTGTCCAGTTCATCGATGTAGACGATGCCGCGTTCGGCGCGTTCGAGATTGTAGTCGGCCGCCTGCAGCAATCGCACCAGGATATTTTCCACATCCTCGCCGACATAGCCCGCTTCGGTCAGCGTGGTGGCGTCGGCAATGGTGAAGGGCACCTGGAGAAAACGCGCCAGCGTCTGCGCGATGAGCGTCTTGCCGGTCCCGGTCGGACCGATCAGCAGCACATTGCTTTTTTCCAGGAGGACGTCATCGCTGATGGCCGCATGGTCGATGCGTTTATAGTGGTTGTAGACCGCCACCGCCACGGTTTCCTTGGCACGCTCCTGTCCGATGACAAAGCGATCCAGCTCCGTCTTGATCTGTTCCGGGGTTGGAATGGGCCCCAGCGCCGTGGTGCTGCGCCGCGATTTTTCGCGCGCAACGATCTTGTCCGCGATGGCCACGCATTCGTTGCAGATGGTCACATCGGGACCGGTCACGATGGTTTCGACCTGCTGGCTGTTTTTGCCGCAGAACGAACAGATCACCAGACGGCGGTTGCCTTTATTGCGCTGATCTATCATAGCGATGCCACCCTCTTATTTGGCCTTTTTGGTTTTGTGGCCGTCTTTGCGAATCATCAGTTCATCGATGATGCCATAGGTTTTGGCTTCCTCGGCGCTCATAAAAAAATTGCGATCCGTATCCTTGACGATCCGCTCCAGCGGTTGTCCGCTATGGCTGGCGAGAATTTCGTTGAGTTTCTGGCGGATGACGAGAATTTCCCTGGTCTGTATTTCGATATCGGTCGCCTGGCCTTGCGCGCCGCCCATGGGCTGGTGGATCATGATGCGGGAATGGGGCAGGGCAAAGCGCTTGCCTTTGGCGCCGGCGGCCAGCAGCAGGGCGCCCATGCTCGAGGCCTGGCCGATGCAGATGGTGGAGACATCCGGTTTGATGTGCTGCATGGTATCGTAGATGGCCAGGCCCGAACTGACCAGGCCGCCCGGACTGTTGATATAGAGATAGACATCCTTTTCAGGATCTTCGGCGTCGAGAAAGAGCAACTGCGCGATGGCCAGGCTGGCCACCGTGTCATCGATGGCGCTGCCCAGAAAGATGATGCGCTCCTTGAGCAGGCGCGAAAAAATATCATAGGCGCGTTCGCCGCGGCCGGTCTGTTCTATGACGATTGGTACGAGTCCCATGATTTCTCCTGATTTTCATGATGTATAACCCATTGCGGGAGGCCTGTGCAGGGGTCTTTGATGCCGCCCTGGAATACCCGAGCACATCCATATGGCTCGGCGACCTGCATCCGCCCTCCGCACAGGGTGTCGGCAAATGTTCTGTGGTCCTTGCCCACGCAGCGGGTTGCCCCCGGGTTGGGTTGGCGCCCCACTGAAAAACCGCCTGGGGCTTGTCTGGCGACAAGGCCCGGCGCAAACCCCTCCTTCTATTCAGACTGGGCGTTCTCTTCCTTCTCCGGATAGAGCGGCTTGTGGAGCTCGGTGATTTTGGCCTGTGCGATCAGGAACGCCTGAACCTTCTCGTCCTCCATCTCATCGCGCAGGCGTTCGCGCTGCTCTTTGCTGTTGCGAATCTCTTCGGCGCGTTTGACAGCTTCCCCATCCCCGGCAGCCACTTCCCGGAGTCGCGCTTCCAGTTCTTCGTCGCTGATGGTCAATTGCAATTGTTGCACCAGTTGCTCGCGAATGAGATACCACTTGACATTGCGGACCGCGGAGACGCGGTAATAGGCGCGCAGATCGTCATCGGCCACCGCCTCTTTGCTTTTCTTCTTGAACTCGCTCACCAGCAATTCGACATAGTTATCCACCATGGAGGCCGGCGCCTCGAGGTCGACGCGTTTGACCAATTCATCGATCAGCGCGTGCTCGAAGCGCGAGCGCGTCTCCATCCCGGCCTGCGCCTGCAGCCGGGTGAGAATGTCCTGGCGCAGTTCCGCCATCGTGGTGAAAGCGCCCAAATCCCTGGCAAATTCATCATCCAGTTCCGGCAGCCTTCTCTCCTTGATCTCCTTGACGGTGACCTGGAAATACTTCTCCTCAGCCTGGGTACCCTTTTCGGCATCTGCCGGCAGCGGGAACCTGACGCGGCGCTCTTCACCCGCACGAACGCCAACCAGCTGGGATGTAATCTCCGGACGCTCTTCCTGAAGCCACAAGACCTCATTCTCATAGCGCTTGCCCACCACGGGGATGCCGCTGCCATCGACTTCCTGCATGTCGGCGACCACAAAGTGTCCCGCCCGGGCTTCGCCCTCGACCGTAAAGATCATGGCATGGCGCGTTTGCAGGGTTTTCAGGGTGCGGTCGACATCCGTTTCGGATACCGTCAGGATCTCCTTTTCCACTTCCATCCCTTTGTACCCGGCGACTTCAAAAACCGGGCGCACATCGAAATGGATGGCGAAAGTCAATCCATTGCTCTCATCAAATTGCAGGTCCCGCACTTCGGGGGTATTGATGGTGTCGAACTCGTTTTCCTTGAAGAGGCGATCGTAGGCTTCGCGGATGTAGGGATGAAAGATTTCGGACTCGATGGTCTTGCCGAACATTTTTTTGACCAGATGGGCGGGAACGCGGCCTTTGCGGAATCCCTCCAATTTCACCGATTTGCCATAGTGTTCGTATTTCCGGTCGAGCTGGGGTTTGACGAGCTCCGCGGGCACCTTGAATTCCGCACAGCGGTGCCAATTGGGTTGTGCGCTAATTTGATATTCCAAGCGTTGATCCTTTATATGGTTGAGTGCATCCGTTTCAAGACCATCCCGAACACATCCCGTCGAAAAAAAATCGCCGGATGCCAGTTGGACGCATACGACGACAGGATTGAACCGTCAACGGCATCGGCCGGCGCCACGACGGGATGGGGTGCGAGAGGGGGGACTCGAACCCCCAAGTCCTTGGGACACCAGATCCTAAGTCTGGCGCGTCTGCCAATTCCGCCACTCTCGCCGCAAACATGGAGTTTAATATAAAAATTTTACCCTTCAAAGTCAATCGCTTTTTCCGCACTCCTTCAGCGATTGATCACCCGGACGTTGCGCGGCGGCGCCGGCGGGGTGACATCGATATCCGGACTCTGCCCGAGGAAACGGAATCGCATGGCATCGGCGATCACAGCGCCATCGGCGCCGCTGTTGCTGATCCTGACCGCGGCGCCACGGCCCGCCGGCAAAAAAACCACCCCGAGACGGTTCCAGCGGCCGAGATCGATACGCTGGTTGATGGTTCCGGAAGATTTCACCTGTCCGCTGACCACAATCTCCCAGGGCACATTGCCGGCTTCCTGGACGCTCCCCGCGCTGCCGCCCACCCAGCCATGCCACTCGCTGATTTCATAATACCCGGCGACACCGATGAACGGCGTGAAGGTGGCCGTGGCGGGTGATGCCGGGTTGTAGGCAGCGGCATAGCCGATGCCATCCTCGCTGTCATCGCTCCATTGCGAATAGCAGGGATTCCGCGTCGCATCGTAGGTTTCCGAGGAGGGATCCTTGATCTGTGTCCAGGCCCCCTGCAACACCACCGCATCACTGGCCGGCGAAGTGTCGTTGTTGTAGCAATTACCCACGATGATATCGGAGACCACTGTATCCGGTGAAGAGACCAGGATGATCCCGTCGCCTTTGATGTATTTGGGGGGCTCGGCCGCCGTGCCCTGCAGGGTGACATTGGTGAAGCGTTCGCCGTTATTGAACACCGGGTCCTGGCCGCCGAGCAGGCGGTGATAGGGACCGGCGTAGCCGCTGAGACTGCGCAGATGGGCGTCTTCGACGGTGATTGTGTTGCCGGTGGGATTACAGACCGCCACGCCGCGTTGAAAAAATCGCGCCCAGCCACCATTGCTCATCTTCTGCGGCGCGGAAACAGGCGTGCCGAGATCACAATCGAATTCATCATAATAGAGCGAGATATAATAATAATCGCCAAAGGTGCGGCCGTAGTACCCGCCCCCCATCAGCGCGGTCGTGAGCCCGTAGCGCATGTAGGCAAATTTGTTCTTGGCATAGGCGCGACGGTGCTCCGGATCGTAATCCTCGATCATGGTGTAAACCGGCGCGTGGGCCTCTTCCCAGAGCCGGTTGACCCGTACCATCTCCTCCCAGGTGGAGGCGAAACGCATGAAACCTTCCCACATCATGCCGTCACAGAGCGCAATGCCGTAATTTTCCTCCGCGGCGCCGGTGTTGGTGGCGATGACCGCGGGTTTGCCGGGATTGACCTGTAACAGCTTCTCCCGCTCATACTTGAGCATTTTGTCGACACCATCCGCCCACTGCGCATTGACCCATTTGAGTCCGTGCTCGGCGAAATCATCGACGCGGTTGTAATCCAGATCGATGCCGCCCGATATATCCTCACGCCAGAAGGCGAAACGGAAGGCATCGTAAAAAACGCCGTCGAACCGGCTGAAATCCTGTTTGCTGATCTCGAAGCGTTTGTCGATGAAATGTTTCCACACCGGGATGCCCCCGACCAGCGGTGCGAAGGGCGTGATATTGTGCAGCATGCCGAAACCGACAAAACGCACCGGCGTTTTGAGCGAGTCGTTCAGCGGATGGATGCGGTGCAGGGAAAGATCGCCGGAGGTGATGACACCCACAAAACTCGTGTCGGTGACATCGTTATAAATGAACCATTCATCGCCGCCGATCATGGCAAAGCGATATTTATCCGCGCGCGTCGGGAAGCCAGCGGTCGAGGTCACGAATATCTCCGTATCGCCCGGTTTTGCCTCCCGCGTCAGGCGCGGCATCTGCGGCCGGTAGACAAAACATGCGGGGGGGAAACTGCCGGGCCAAACGCCCTGGCGGCTGGTACCGAGAATGACGATATGGGGGTTGAGGGCGCGGATGGCGTCATTGAGGGCATACGCATGCGGGCCGGCGCCCCCATGGATGGCCAGATCGTAACGCGCCATAAAGTGTTCAATCGCACCCCCGGAGATGCCGGCTGGCCGCTGAAACATGATTTTCGGATAGCTGTCGAAGGCCGCGCCACTCCACGCTGCCCAGGTCCATACCAGGAGCAGCAGTGCAATGCCCCTCCAGTTGTGCTTGTTGTTGCCGTGTTTCACCGTATACCTCCCATCCCTTCCGTATTGATTGATTCACAAACACAAGGCCACAGAGTATATGAAACGAATCGTTTAGCCCGGATGATTCATAAACCTGATAATATAAGGCCCAATATAGTATAACCGTATGATAAAGATCAATATTTCATAACGTTATACTGTTTCGAACGCATTAAGGCACAAAGCACACCAGGGGCACAAAGAAGCAAATTACCCGACTTTTACAATGCTTCCAAAACCTCGCTCCACGCCATTCTTCGTGCCTTTGTGGCCTCGCGGGTGTGTTACTGACTTTTTGCGACAGCCCTCTATCATTGATTTATTGTCTGTTAACTTGCTTTGCTGTGCTGCCTTGCGGCACGGTGACTGCTAAATCTGGCGCAATCTGTCGCAAAGCAACATGGCCAGATTCAACCGTAAAATCCCTGTTTTGCAATGGGCTGGCGCCAAGAAAGCAGATGGCCCCGGCCCGCGTTTGCCCTACAAATAATAGCGTTCGATCAGTATGTACGACGCCCAGGCCAGACTCACGACAACGCCCAAAACGCCGGCGAGTATCCAGGCCCGTCCGGGCCTGACGCGGCGATGCACGAAGTGGTTCTGAAAGAGCAGCCAGAAAAAAGGCGCCGCGGGAATAAAGTATCTTCCCGAGATACCGTGCACATAGGCATCCCCCACCGGAGAATTGACCAGATAGAGTGCCAGGGCGGTGACGCCGGCGACACCGGACACCACCAGGGCGAGCACGATGCGCTGCCGCACAGAAAGGCTGCCTTCGTGATTGAGAACGGCGGCAACGGCAATGAGCAGTAAAAAAACCGCAATAATCGGCAGCGGCAACAGGGTATCGAGCCATCCCAACTGTCCGACATGGGAGCGGATATAGAACAGCTTAAACACCCAAAAAGAACGCAGCGCAGCGCCGATAAAGAGCATGGGGCTGGCCACAACCGCCTGCGACTGTTTGTCATAGCTGGCCCAGGGTTCCAGCCAGTTGAGATCCTGTTGCGCCAGGGACTTCCATCCCCAGGTGATGGCGAGCGCCGCCAGCACCATGAGGATCCATAACATCCATTGCCTGCGCCGGCTGGCGAATTTCTGCGCCGGCAGCAGCAGGAATACCACGGCAAAGAGGGCAAAACCCGGTTTAGAGAAAGCGATCACCAGTGTCAACAAAAACAACCCTCCGTACTGGGGCCGGCTCAATACGCCCGGATCGTGCGCGAATTTGAGGGTGCAGGCCAATAGCAGAAAACAAAAGGCATTGATAAATCCATCCTGATGCACGGCCCCGGCGAGAAAAATGCTCATCGGCATCAGCGCAATCAGGGCCATGACCCATTTCCCGGTGGGCGTCAGGCGCAGGGCGCTGACCATCACCACCAGCCACAGCGCGAGATGGGCGAAACGTCCCAGATACATCATCACCAGGGGCGATACGTTCCCTGTTTTTCCGATCCAGATGGCCACAATGGCCGGCAGATAGGCCGGCGGTGGATAGATGGCGGAGGCTGAAAATTCATAAAAGGCCTTCTCCTCCGCCTGCAACGGCAGCCGCAAATAGTGCCATACTTTATCCAGGTCCTGACGCTGATCGCGTGAATGGAAGGCCATGCCGGGATTGATGCGATCCATGGTTTCGATCACGCTGACGGGCAGGGAATCCCCCATGGTGTTCTCATGCTTGATCGCAAAGAGCCGGCCATCGGAGAGCTGATAGGCGCGGCAGAAGTGGCGGTTTTCGTCCGGCGCCTGAAAGGGGGGCGTGATCAGCGCCCACAGGATCGAAAAGAGCGCGCCGATGATCAAAAAGAGCTGCGCCGGCGCGCGCCCCGTGCCCAACCAGGTCATGAGGGCCTGCCTGGCAGTATGACTTCTTGACAATACCTGGTTTTTCATGGTTCGCGCACCTTGAATATCTTGATTTCGGGGCCGGGATGCTGCGGGGTCGGTTTGAGGTGATAGATCAGATCGGCATAGGTGTCGATCTCCGCATAGGCTTTGCGCTCGGCGAGGATGCCATCCTCCTGAATCGGCCTTTTCCACAGCTTGTCGCTGACTATGAGATACTCGGCGTCGTGGCGGCGCACATACGCCTCGTTCACAGAGTCGGCAAAGGTGAAATTGACGTTATGCACCGCATAGCCGGCCAGCTCGAGCTCGGGCGTATACTGTTCGCGGAGAATGCGCGCCTCCTGCGGCAGGTTGGCGACCGCCCAGTTATAGGCCAGTTTTCGCGTCTGGGTTTTGAGCAGGTAGGCATCAAACGCATAACTCTTCTGCAGCATGGAAATCGCCGGTATGAGCAGAAAAACGGCCACCATTCCCGCCAGGACGCCGGCCCGGGCGACGGCGGGACGGATTTTCAGCGCCAGCCAATCCATCGCGCGCACGATCGCCAGTCCGGCCCAGAGGGCGAGGATAGGCAGCATCGGCACCATGTAGCGGTCGAACATGAGTCGCCACGATCCGAGATAGAAATAATAGGTCAGGGCGTAAACGGCGACAACGATCCAGCTGATTTTCGCGCGCCACAGACTGAGCAGCAGCCCCGCCACGGCGGCGGCCATCAGAATCGTGCCGAAATTATCGTGCAGATAGAAAAAGTTGGTGATGTAACCGGGCGCCGACGCGGCGAACATGCCGCTCCAGCTCGACTGACTGATGACCATCTGGAAGAGAAAGTCATGCAGGAAGGCTTTATGGTCGAGAATGGCATAGGGCGTGGTCACGAAAAAGGCGAACACGGCAACACCCACCAGGAGCAGAATGCGCCGGATTTCCGGCAGCCAGAGTCGCAGGGTATAGCCGAGCACCATCACACCGGCAAAGACCACAGCCGCCAGTTTGGGCGCCATGGCGTGGACGCGCGGGACGATCTCGTCGAAATATTTGATCCACAACTCGACGCGAATGGTATTGAGCAGCATACCGGCCCAGTGCTCAAAATGATGCAGCAGCAAAAAGAGCGCGGTCGCCAGAAAGGCAGCGATGGCCGCCGTTATCAGCAAGCGGCGCCCGGCACGCCACTCCCGGCTGAGAATGGACAACCATTGCAGCTGATGGGTTTTGGCGACTGCATGGAGATGCGCGGTCAGAATGGCCAAAAAGACGACCGCTCCCGGGATTTTGATCGAAACGGTCAATCCGAAAAAGAGACCGGTGAGTACATACGCTGCGGTCGTACGTTCATCGACGAGCCGCAGCGTAGCCCAAAGCGTCAGGATGAGAAAAAACGTCAGCGGCACATCCGTGGTGGCAAAATGGCTGTGGATGACGTGCAGGGGGCTGACCGTGAGCAGAAAAGCCGCCACCAACCCGACGCGACGATCGTACAGCTTCCGGCCCAGGCGCGCCGTCGCCCACAGGCTGGCGAGGCCGAAGAGCACCACGGTCACACGGCAAATCGTATAGAGGGTTGAGAGGTCGTCGCGGCCGCTGAAAAAGAGGAAATAGATGCGCTCGATGAGGTACATGATGTACATGAGCAAGGAGGGATAGAGAAAATTATGCGGATTGAAATCTCCGCCAAAGAACTGGCGCGTGGCCAGCACCAGCACCCATTCATCATTGTGATAGGCCATGGGCAGACCGAAGCGGATGCCGAGCAACCGCAACAGGGCGCCGAGCACGAGCAACAGGCCGAGCACCCATCCCGCCAGGTTGCCATCCTTTTTCCCGCTGCGATCGATCATGACGGCACTTCCCGCAGCCAGCCGTTTTCTTCCAGTACCCGCCGCAACTCCCGGACAAAAAGAGCCGTGTACTGGCGGGCGCCCGTTTCATTCATGTGAATGACATCGGAGAACAGAGCGCGCTCCTGAAACTCGGGATACGATTCGCTCGTCATCTCGATGAACGGCACCTGCAGCTCATCCGCCAATGCCCGATAAAAATCGAGGATCTGGCGTATCTTCGCAGAAGTGGGCGTCACCGCCGGAGAATAACAGAACACCACCGCAACCCCGGCATCCCGGGCGGAGCGCACAAATTCCCTGAGAATCCCGATACGATAGGGATCGTACGGCACCCGGGGATTGGCATCGAGATCATCGGGGAAATGGTTGGTATCGCGGAATCTGGTTTGGCCGATGAAGACGAAACCGTTGTCCATGCCTGCGGCATCCTTGAAATAATTATCGGCGATGCTCAGCAGGCGGGAATTATAGCGGTAGAGCCGGGAGCAGAGTTTGAGTTCTTCACCGGGTTTGCCCCGGGTCAGCAGCTTGCGCACCTGCGGATAATCGGCATAGGGCGCCAGCGCGCTCATGCGTCCGAGTTCCTGGTCAAGCGGTTCGGATTGGGTCACATAATTGGGCAGCAAATCGAGGAGAATGAGCCGGGGTTTACAGGTTTCCAGCACCATCTGCTCGAGGGCATAGGCATAGAGGAGGTATTGGCCGTTGGCGCCGGCATTGAAAACGCTCAGCTGCAGAGTGTCCTGCATGATCGAGGGTATGTAGGAGCGGAAGGCGCGTGAGGAGCCCAGGATGACCACGTCATGGGGCCGGCTCAGCAACCAGTTCTCCTTGGACCAGTTTTCGCCGTACAGGGTGCGCTTGAAAAAATAGCCGATCGCCGATCCCAGGCCGAAATCGACCGCCGCCAGAATCAGAAGGAAAGCCAGCAATTTGAGCAGAAACCGGCGCATGGCTCTAGAATTGAAAATAGATGAATTGACTGCCATTGAAGATACCCATGAGTAAAATCACCACCACGGTGGTCACATAAGCGGCCCAGCGCAGCGGCCGGGAGCGTTCGTCAAGAAAACGTCCCAGGGGGATGTTTTCGTGAAAAATATCCACTGCCAGCAGCATGGCCACCGCCATCAGCCCATAGACGAATTGATCCGTCGCGGGTACATAGAGTGAAGTGTAATCGCTTGAAAATATTTTCGCAACAATGTGCCGGGCATCACCGAGGCTGTTGGCACGAAAGAAAATCCAGGCAAAATTGGCCAATTGATAGGTGATAAAGAGGGCCAACGCCTGGCGCGCCTTGGCGGGGATATGCCAGGCTGCTGCCCGTTCATCGCACCACGCTTTGCTAAAACGCGAGCTGACGGCATAGAGTCCATGGAGTGCGCCCCAGATCATGAAGGTCCAGTTGGCGCCGTGCCAGATGCCGCTGACGAAAAAGACGATGAACAGATTCAGATACATCCGCGGCACCGCAACGCGGTTACCGCCGAGCGGAATGTAGACGTAATCGCGAAACCAGGTCGAGAGCGAGATATGCCAGCGGTGCCAGAATTCCGGAATGGAGCGGGAGAAATAGGGCCGTTCGAAATTACGCATCAGTTGAAATCCCATCACGCGCGCGGCGCCGATGGCGATATCGGTATAGCCGGAAAAATCACAGTAAATCTGAAAGCCGAAGAGATAGGTGGCGACCAAAAGCGTCAGGCCGCTGTGGGGATCGGGATTGTTATACACCGCATTGACATAGATCGCAAGGCGGTCGGCGACGACGAGCTTTTTGAAAAATCCCCACAGCATCAGCCGCAATCCGGAAGCGACGCGCGCGCCATCCCACTCCACCTTGCGCAGGAATTGCGGCATGAGGTTGCTGGCGCGTTCGATGGGACCGGCGACGAGCTGGGTGAAAAACGTCACAAACAAGGCGTAACGGCCAAAATGGCGCTGTACTTCCATTTTATCACGATAGACATCGATGGAATAACTCAACGCCTGAAAGGTATAAAAAGAGATGCCGACGGGCAGCAACACCTCGAGCAGTGGCATTTGCAGCGGCCAATTGATAAAATCAGCCGCATCCTGCAAGGAACGCGAGAAGAAATTGAAATATTTGAACGTGAAGAGGATGCCGAGATTGATGACCAGACTCAACAGCAAATATTTGCGCCGCGGCTTGCGCTCTTTATGCCGGCCCATCCGCAACGCGCTCCAGTAGGATACCACCAGCGTGATCATCAACAACACGACATATTCCGCTTTCCAGCACATGTAAAAATAGAGGCTGGCACCCAACAGCAGCACCCAGCGATGGCGGTGCGGCAGCGCAAAATAGGCCACAACCACCAAGATGAAAAACCAGACAAATTGCATGGAATTGAAGAGCATGCTCGATCTCAAGATTTAGAGTGGGAGGATTCGTTCTCTCGCGATTTGGCCTGTGAGAGCTGCCAGATCTGCTGGCGCAGCAAGGCGACCTCCTGAGCCAGTTTGGTCAGCTGCTGCTCCGATTTGCACGCCTTGATCGAAAAGTAGAGACTGACCAGGGTGAATAGGCCGAAGATGATCGGAATCATCAAGGCGGGCGCATAGGCAATCCCTGCCAGCACCGCCAGTCTTTCCAGCAGTTCCCGATTGGACGAAAAGAGGATGAGCAGCACGGGAATGATCATCCACGCCAGGGCAAATCGTTCGCTGAGCTTGCGCTGCCGCACCAGTTGTATGATGAAAAGCAAAAAAAGCAGGCCGGCGCCGATGGCCAGATATAAAATACGGTTGCCGTACATATAGGTGTGCGCTGTATCCGGCATACTATCTCCTCCGTCTGATTCTGACGATGATGATGGCAAAAATGACCTTGATCATGTACAGGAGCGTATTCAAGCCCTGGATCGAGGACTGGCCATGCTGACGTTCCTGCATGACGATGGGAACCTCGCCGAGCTTGTAGCCGTTCATGAGGAGTTCGATGGCGCATATCGGTTCCGGGTACTCCTGCGGATAATTACGGCGCAGATATTCGAGCGCGCGGCGGTTGTAGGCGCGAAAGCCCGAGGTGGGGTCGCTCACCCACTGCCCGGTGCCGAGGCGGATAATGGCGCCGAGCACACCACCGCCGATGCGGCGTGCCAGCGAAGAGACAATCTGGTTGCCCCTGGCGTAGCGCGAACCGATGACAGCATCCCAGCCATTTCTGCTCATGGCGTCGAGCAGGAGACCGATCTGTTGCGGCGGGTGCTGGCCATCGCCATCCACCTGAACCGCGACGTCGTGGCCGTTTTCCCAGGCGTAGAGAAAACCGGTCTGCACGGCGCCGCCGATGCCGAGATTCACGGGCAGCGATACGTGGTTGATGCCCTCTTCGCGCAGAATGGCGGCGGTGGTATCCGTGGAACAATCGTTGACCACCAGCACCTCGATGCCGGGGTGGGCGGCAGCGGCCGCGTGCGCCACGGACGCGATACTCTTTTCCTCATTGAAGGCGGGAATGATCACCAGAATGCGAGGCGTGGCCATGGTCTTTTTGTTACCATCCATAACAGGACTCTCAGGGTTGATAAATACGAAATTGTCCCAACTTCATTTTCTGAAGCCGGAAGGTCAAGGCCGTGCGCAAGACACCGAATCCATATTGGACGCTGCGACGGAAATTGATGGACGAGGCCTCGGGAAAGTATTTGGTCGGACAGGAGACCTCACCGACGTTGAAATTGAAATAGATCGCCTGGGCGATCATTTCGTTGTCAAAAACAAAATCGTTGGAGCAGTGCTGCAAGGGCAAAGCAGAGAGCAGCTCCCGGGAAAATGCCCGGTAACCCGTATGGTATTCCGAGATTTTTTGTCCCAGGAGAATATTTTCAAAAAGGGTCAAAAAGCGGTTGCTGATGTATTTATACACCGGCATGCCGCCTTTGAGCGCACCGCCGGAGATGATGCGCGAGGCCAACACCATATCGTATTGGCCGATGGCGACCATCGACGCCATGGCGGTGACGAGTTTGGGGGTGTACTGGTAATCCGGATGCAACATGACCACCACATCCGCGCCGCGGTTGGTCGCCTCACGATAGCAGGTTTTTTGATTGCCGCCATACCCCAGATTCTTTTCGTGGACAATCGTGGGAATGTTCAGTCTTTTCGCCACCGCCACCGTTGCGTCGGTGCTGGCATCATCGACCATGATCACTTCATCGACGATGTCATGGGGTATTTCGGCATAAGTTTGTTCCAGCGTTGCCGCCGCATTATAGGCCGGCAAAACGACAATTACTTTCTTTCCGTGAATCATACGTTCTTCATTCCTGTTTGGTTAATGACATTCGTCCAGCAGACGATCGAATAGTGCTTCAAACTCCGCGACTTGATGTTGCACGGTAAAGTGCGACTCCACCCGTTGCCGGCCGGCGCGCCCCATGCGCGCACGCAGTTCCGCATCCGCCGCGAGACGGTTCATGGCGCGCGCCAGGGCCTCGGGCTCCTCCTTCGCAACCAGCAGGCCGGTTTCGCCCTCCACCACCAGTTCGACCGTGCCTTCCACGGCGGTGGCGATGACGGGTTTGCCGGCGGCCATGGCTTCGAGTACGACATTGGGAAAACCCTCCCAGAGTGAGGGCAGGATAAAGACGTCAAAGGCCTCAAGCAGCCGCTGCACATCATCGCGCCGCCCCAGGAATTCGACCGCCGCTGCGATGCCCAACGCCCCAGCCTGCGCTTGCAGCGCCGGGCGCAGATCGCCGTCGCCGGCAAAGTGCCAGCGCGCCCCGGGATGTTGCGCCAGCACCGCGGGAATCGCCTTGAGCAGATGGGTGTGTCCCTTTTGATGCACCAGCCGTGCCACGGTTCCAAAACAGACGCCGGTCGACGGCGTCGTGCGCGGCGCCGGACGGAACTTGTCGAGATCGACGCCATAATAAATCGTCGAAAGGGCCTGCGGGTTCTGCCCCCGGTCTCGTATGATAAAGGGATGAATGGAATTGGAGACCGCAACCACATGGGTAAAACGGCGCGCCAGACGCCGGTAGGCCCATTTCTGATACCCTGACAAACGCCCGGTGATCACTTCCCAGGAGACGAGTACCCCGGGCCGATAGAGGCAGGTGGCCAGCGCGGCCATGATGTCCGCATAAAAAAGCGTGCTCATCACCAGGTCGGTACGGTATTTTCGCATGCACCCGGCGAGGCGCACAGGCAGGCTCAGATCAAAGCCGCAGCACTTTTTCAATACTTCGACCGGCAAACCGAGCGCCCGAAAGTGCTCCTCCAGCGCCCCACCCTGGCCCACACTCACGATGCTGATGTCGTATTTATCGCGGTTGAGGCGCTGCGCCAGCTCGAGCAACTTCAGCTCGCCGCCGCCGACGCCAAAGCCATTGACGACCAGCAGAATTGATTTTTTCCCGGCCTGCATTACATAAACTTTCTGTAGATGGATTCGATGCGTTGCAGATGCGCTTCGGGGCCAAAGAGCGTGACCGCCTTGTCGCGTCCGTGACGGCCCATTTCGGGCCAGCGTGGCGCTGCGGCCATCATGCGCCTCATGGCAGCCACCAGACTCTCTTCATCACCCGCCGTGAACAACAGGCCGTCACGCTCCTCGTCGATCAATTCCGGGATGCCGCCGATGTTGGCGCCGAGCACCGCTTTGCCATGGGCCAGCGCTTCGTATATGCTCAACGGTGAATTGTCATACACCACCGAAGGCACCACCACGAACATCGCCCGCTTGACGATCTCGCGCAGCGACGCGCCGCTCTGGTAACCGGAAAATTCGACATTTTCCATTCCGTTCTCGTGGACAAATGTTTTCAGCGCTTCCTCCAGCCGGCCCGTGCCGATCACCTTGAGGCGAATATCGGGCAGGTGTTTCATGGCACGGACCAGTTCGGCGATTCCTTTCTCATGGGAGAGCCTCCCCACGTAAACACAATAGCCATCATTCTCATAACAGGGCTCATAATGATCGATGGGGATGGTATAGGGCAGCCACGCCACCTGTTCCTGCGGATAACCGTATTGGATCATTTTATCGCGCAGGAAGCGGCTCGGCGACAGGTACAGGTCCACCTGGCGGCGATAGGTGCGTAAAAAGCGATGCACATAGGACTCGGCGCTCACCAGCGCCGACGCGGGCAGTGACTGCCGGAAGCACCTTCCGGCGGTGGCATGCCAGAAATGTGCACCCGCGCAGCGTTCACAGACGCGGCCATGACGATCGAGAAAAAGATAGTCCGGACAGAGAATTTTGTATTCATGCAGGGTAAAGATCACCGGCAATTTTTTGCGTTTCAAAGAGAACAAGACCGAAGGCGAAAGATGGTGATAGACGCCATGGACATGGGCAATGTCCGGCCGTACCGCATCGATCAGTAATTCGATGCGTTGCTGCGCCTGGCGGTTATAGATCACCCGCGCCGCCGCCCGCAGCCCGTT
This sequence comes from bacterium UBA2214, assembly GCA_002327255.1. Classification (GTDB taxonomy): domain Bacteria; phylum Zhuqueibacterota; class Zhuqueibacteria; order Residuimicrobiales; family Residuimicrobiaceae; genus UBA2214. The sequence goes on from DCUM01000165.1 coordinate 80,197, forward strand.
GATCACGCCGAGTCTGGCCAGTTCCCGGTCCGGTTCGAAATAATCGACAAAAAAGTCGCTGTACGGCGTGGCTTCATTGCGCGGATGGTGCATGGCGAAGGGGATGACCTCATGGCCGTGGCGCTGCAGCAATTCGCAGAGATTGAAGTAGTAGCGCTCTGCACCGCCCTCGATATAATAGAACTTGTGTACCATGAGAATTTTCATGCCGTCTTTTCTCCGCAGCGCTCCCTGCAGACCTGCAAACAGATTTTTTCATAGGCCTGCGCCTTGTGACCCCAGGTGTGCTGCTGCGCGATGGTCTGGCGCGCATTTTCCCCCATGGTGGCGGCAATTTCCGCATCTTCCAGCAGTCCGGAAATCGCCGAGATCAAGGCGTCAAAATCGCCCGCGGGGCAGAGTACCCCGTCCCAGCCGTCGCGTATGATGCGCGCCAGCTGACCGATGCGCGTGGTGACGACCGCCTTGCCCGCGGCCATGTATTCAAAGACCTTGACCGGCGAATAATAGAAGAACGGCAGATTGGGATAGGGCGCCAGCACCACATCCATCAGCTGCACAAAAGCGGGTATCTTTTCGTGGGGCACATACCCGGTGAGGACGACCCGATCACCGAGTCCCCGTTGCTCCAGATAATGCCGAATGTGAGGCTCCTGACCACCGCCGGAACCCACCAGAAGAAAATGGCAGTTGGGATATTTCTGAACGACGGTGGCGATGATCCGCAAGAGGTTATCGATGCCGTGCCAGACGCTCATGGAGCCGACAAAGCCGAGGACGGGGCCGTCTCCCAGACCATAGCGGGCGGCAAGAAATTCATCGCGAATTTGCGGCTGAAATTTTTCGATATCCGCGCCATTGCTGATTACGGCGGTACGCTCCGGATCGAGGCCATGCAAATTCGTGAAATAGCGCTGCAGTTCCCGGCTTTGCATGACGACAAAATCCGCATGATGCAGCACCCAGCGTTCAATCCAGCGTGGAATCACAGGGATGCGCCAATACTGTTTCTGAAAATGCAGCGCTTCGTAAAGCGGCGGACTGTCGGCCTCGATGATCACCGGCAAGTTGTATTTGCGCGCCGTTTTGATCGCGGAAAAAAGATAGAGATCGAGACGGGCGATGATCAGATCGGGTTTGAACGATTCGACGTGTCCCGCTTCGATTTTTCTGAATTTCCAGTTCTCCACAAAGAGTTTGAGATCGTGTACCAGAAAAGCCAGGTGGCGCTTGAGAAAATCGCGCGCCGATGCCTTGAGGGTCCCGGGTGGCAAATGGCCGGGCTGGTCCTTGAACCATACCATCTTCACCTCATGGCCGGCTGCACGCATGGCCTTGAAAAGCTCCATGGGTTTGATGGCCGATCCGAGGGAAGCGCCATAGATGTCATAGAGATAATTAAAGTAGACGATTCTCATTTCGATTCCGCAAACGGTTTTTCATTTGCGCGATCTCCTGGCAGGAGATCGCGCCCAGGATGAAGAGCATGCCAAAATAGACCGCGACCGCAACGCCCGCCACCGCCCAGACCTGTCCGTCGCGCAGCAGATAGACGACCAGACTCATCAGCGCGGCTGCTATGACGGCATCCCGCAAAAAACGAATCTCGGTGAGGCGGACGACGCGGTGGAAGGCGACGAACAGCGTCACGGTCAATACCACGGATTCAGTGATCAGGGAAGCCATGCTCGAGCCCACATGCGCCCAGCGCGGGATCAACAGGTAATTGAGGGTCGCGCTGAGAACGAGTCCACCGATCTGAATAAAAACCAGTTTTCCCTGGTTATTGGTCGCGCCAAAAACACCCGCCGTATAGATGTTCAAAAAAAGCACGGCAGCGGTACATCCCAGTATCTGCAGAGCCGGCACCGCCGGTGCGAACGCCTGACCGTAAAAGAGGACGATGATGGGCCGGCTCAACAGCAACACGCCCGGGATCATCGGCACGGCCAGAAACAGCAACCATTTGAAACCGCGGGTGAAAATGCGGTTCAATTCATCGGCAAAAACGCCGGCGCTGCGCGACAAGGCCGGAAAGGTGGCGATCATCAACACCGTCGGCACCATATTGGTGAAATCGATGAGACGATGCGCCGCTGAATACCAGCCCCAGTATTCAGCGCCCTTGAACATCGACAACATCAGCATGTCGATGCGCGAATAGATCGTCGTCAAAAAGATCGATATGCCAAAAACGATCGCACCCCGCAGCATGGGGATAAATTCATGCAGACTGAAAGCCACCTGCGGTTTGACATATTTTTTAAAGAGCGGCCAGAGTGAAACCAGCAGACTGACCGCCGCCGCGGCGACAAACGCCCAGGAGAGCCCGCGCAAGCCGCCGCCCATCACCAGGGCAAGGATGCCGAGAAGCGTCGTCACTATCTTTTCGACGCTGAGCACAATCGATTCCCATTCCATCTCCTCAAAAGCGCGAAACAGGGCGATGGCGAGATCGCGAAAAGAACAGAGTACCGCATAGATGGTAAAAATCCAGATCGCCTCCACGGTCGCCGCATCATACGCCGCCAGATGCATATAAACCGCGACGAAAACGACGCTCACCGGGATCAGCGCCAGTTTCAGGCCCGCACTATAGGCGAAATAACGCTGGGCACGCTCCTTGTGCCTGGCGATTTCCCGGGTAACCCACATGTTCAGGCCAAGGTCGTCCACCAGCATGACAAAAAACATCACCGTGGTGGCGAGGCCGTAACTGCCGAAAGAGGCGGCGCCGAGGACGCGGGAAGCCACCGGCAGCAGCAGCATGGCCATGAGAATGCGCAGCCCCTGTCCGATGGAGACAAAAAAAGTATTCCAGCCAATGCTGCGCACGGCGCCTTACTCTCGCAACGCCGCTTTTTCAGGAGTCGGCGATGGCACGAGAAAGTTGGAGATCGCCAGATACTCCAGATGACCCTGGGTGAATGCGCGTATCGCATCACCCGGCGAACATACAATCGGTTCTTCGTGCATGTTGAAACTGGTGTTGATGACCGAACTCAAACCCGTCAATTTTTTGAACTCTTTGAGGATTTGGTAGTAAACCGGATTGTTCTTCTCCTCGATCAGCTGCGGCCGGGCGGTATTGTCGACATGAACCACCGCCGGACAACTCTTTTGCATCGACTCGGTGCAATTGAAGGTGATGGTCATGAAGCGGGCGGGGTACTCGTTCTTCGCCACGCCGTGATAGTTCTCTTCCATGTCCTCATGCAACGTCACCGGTGCGAACGGCATGAACTCGGTGCGTTTGAGCTTGTGGTTGAGCCAATCATTGACCGATTTGTCGCCGGGCTGGTAGAGAATGGTGCGATTGCCGAGCGCACGGGGACCGTACTCCATGCGGCCGTCGAAGCGCGCGACCACGTGTCCTTTGTGCAGCAGATCGGCGATCACCGGGGCGATGTGATCGTGATGGCTGTACGCCAGACCGGCCTTTTTCAATTCCGTTTCGATTTCGGCATCGGAATAGGACGGCCCGAGATAGACATCATCGAGCCGCGGCATGGGTTCGACTTCCGGCCACCCCTGATGGTGGTAGTAGGCGTACAGCGCCGCGCCGGCCGGAATGCCATTATCACCCATGGCCGGAAAGATGAAAACGGATTGGGCATTCTTCAATTCGGCCACAGCCTGGTTGACGCGGACATTGGCGAAGACACCGCCGGCCATGACCACATCGATGGGGCCGGTTTTCTCCAGGAACTGCTCCACGTGCTGCGCCACGACCCGCTCGGTCAGCACCTGGACACCGGCCGCCACATCGGCCGGCGAAAAATGTTCGAATACGCGCGGCAGGGCAGCGCGAAACTTGTCATAATTGGTGCGATGCGGATAAGCGTGCTGCGCCTGCTTCTCCGCCAGATAATATCGGAACTCACCATTTTCGAAACCGAACATCGCTGAAAACTCTTTGGCCACGTTTTCATAGCTGCCGTGCGCCGCCAGGCCGGTTATTTTGCCCTCGTGACGCATGGGTTTGTAACCAAGATACCAGGTGATGAAATTATAAAAGAGGCCGGGGCTGTGATAACTGGAGATGGTTTTGATGTGGGAAAGCCGGCCCTGCTCACCGAGCCAGACTTGTCCGCACTGTCCATCGCCCTGACCGTCGAGCGTGACGATCAAAGCGCGCGTCCGGCCGGAGGTGAAGTAAGCGGCCGCCGCGTGGGAACGGTGATGATCCACCAGTTCCATGGGTTTGTGCTCCAGGCCCACTTCAGCCAGTAACTTTTTCACCCGCTGAAGGCGAAATTTGTTGTAAAAATAGGGATAATAGAACCAGTATTTATCCCAGGTGATGCTTTTGCTGAAGAGACTGGCCAGAATCCATTTCCTGTTTTTCTGAACTTTCAAGAGATCGCGATGGACATAGCGCTGCAACTGCGCCGGCGGCATGATGCCGACGGCCACCTGGTCGATATTTTCCGGTGTGGAGCCGGTCATCTCCATGACAAGCTTTAAACTCAGAATCGGCGCGCCGTCCTCATTGCCATTGTGAAGTTTGATGCGTGAGAGCCGTTCCTCCTCGACAGCGGCGAGAATCACGCCATCCTCGATGATGGCACAGCCCGCGTTATGATCATCATAAATACCCAGAATACGCATTCCCTGTCTCCTTATCCTGCTACCATTGATTGTTTTCAAACACGATTCAAAACGATGAACGGGTTTGCCCGTCCGCCCTTCGTCTCATCCGCCTCGCGCGCCAAAAGCCGGCGCGCGCCGGCTTTGCAGCAACGCTTTTTTGCGTTCCAGCAATTTGGCGCGCACGCGCGGATCCGCCAGCAGTTTGCGCTGATGCGCTTCGATTTTTGCCGCCACCAGGGTGATGCCAAAAACCATCCAGATATGGTTCTTGACATAGAGGTTGCGATAATCCGGTGACGGCAGCATGGCGATGGCAAAAGCGATAATGGCCGTGACGGCCGCCGACGATATATGATAGATGAACGGATCCTTGCTCTTGCGCTGTTTAAATCCCACATAGAGAAAAGAGGCAATGATCGCAATAAACAGGATCATTCCCGGATAGCCCGTTTCCGCGCCGATGAGCAGGTAGCTGCAATGAACGATTTGCAGACCCGCGGTTTGCTTGCTGACGAATTCCTTGTAGTTGTTGAGCCCGACGCCGGTGACGGGATGATCGTTCATGATGCGGATGGCATCCGCAGCAAGATTCTTGCGGCTCGAAGAGCGGTCGGACATCATCGAATCCTCCGCATCGCTGAAACGATCGATGATGATCGTTCCATAACGCAGCGCACCCAATAACGCCACCACAGCCATCAGCGCCAGCAGCCCGCGCGCCTTTTTTGTCAACGCCTTGCCGCGAAAAAAATCGATGGCGAACATGAGAACCATCGCACCCGCAAACCCAAGCCAGTTGGCGCGGTTGAGGGTTGCATACAGTGCCACCACGCCGATGAAAAAGGCGGCGACATAAAAGGGATGGTATTTGGGACGCAGATAAACCGCCATGCGAAACGTCAACACCGACATCAGCGACATATAGAAGCCGGCCACACTGGGATGCACGAAGGTCCCCATGGCCTGCCAACCCCAGAATTGTTCGCCGAGAATGCTCAACCCCACCGGACCGCGCAACCACTGGTGGATGGCGATGAGCCCTTCATAGAGCAGGCCAAATGCGAAACCCAAAAAAAAGTATTGCAAATCCTCCCTGGTGTTGACAAACAGGATAATGGCGAAAAAAATCAACAGCGCGCGCAGATTATAGACCAGTTCCTGATTGACAAAGGGCTTGTTCATGGCGAAAAAGACACCGGTGGCGGACCAGAGAAAAAAAAGTACGGTCAAGGCGATCGGCACCAGGGCCTGACGCGACTGTTTGATACGCTTGCGTCCGAGGATGAACAGCAGCAGCAACGGAACATCCACGATGTGTACAGGGTCCGCACCGGCGATGTGCGCTGTCAAACTGGCAAAGGTCACGCCCTGCGCGATCGTCGCGAAAAAGGTCAATAAAAGCAAAATATATTTGGTATAACGGGCCATACCATCCCCTCATGCCGCAAGCCGGCTCTGCCAGCGCCGCCACAGCTCCCAAAGCGCCACGCCGGCAAAAAGAAACAACAGGGGCAACATTGGAATGCGATAACGCGGCACCACCAGCATCAGCACATGCAAGGCCGTATAATAGCCGATCATCAAATAGATCAGCAACAACTCCCGCCATTTCCGCCTGCTGAGCCAGAGGCCGAAGACCGAGAGGAGCAATAGCGGATAATAGGATAGCGCCAGAACCAGCTGCACCGCGGTGCCGCCCTGGCGCTTGCCCCCGGTCGGCGCCGACTCGTAGATCCAGAACCAGAAGCGTATCATTTTACGCCCCATCAATCCCAGCGTCGCCCAGGGTTGTTCCACGATGTTGTCAATGGCCTCCTGCCTGAGCCGCCGCTCCCGCTGCACCTGGTTCATGCCGGCGGTCATGCTGTCCATCAGCGCCATGGTCTCCCCGTAGCTGTATTTGCCATCCAGCGGCAGATAGTTGCCCGTCCACATGACATCACCCGTCCCCACCGCGATGGGCACAAAGGCCTCAAAGACCACGTAATTTCGTATCGCCCAGGGGATGATGGGCATGACAAAAAAGAGGCCATAGAGGGTGACCTGACGCAGTACGGCGCGCGGCCGGTAACGCAGCAGCAGCGCGATGCCGAGCAAAACGGGCAGAAACAGCGTCACCCCCCGGGTCATGGTAACCAGGCCGGCGACCAGGCCCGCGATGGCCAGCCGTTTCCAGGAAGGCGCGGCCAGAGCGCGCACGGCCAGCCACAGCGTCGCCACGAAAAGAAAAATGAAAACCGTCTCGGTATAGAGAAAGGTGTTGAGTACCACCAGCTCGGGCATGAAGAGCGCGAGCACAAAAGCGATCAAAGCCGGGCCGTGGTCAAAGTAGCTGCGCACCAGCAGATAAAGCAGCCACGCCGTCACACTCCCGAGCACAGCCTGCACCAGCTCGACCAGCAACGGCTGCACGCCGGCCAGGAAATAAACCGCCGCAAGAAAAAACGGATAAAGGGGTGCGACAAAACAACTGGGATTTATGCCATCCTGGCTGAATCCACGGCCTTCGATGAGATTGACCGCGATCCCGTGGTAGGTGGCGGCATCGAGGGCCGCCGCACCGCCGATATGCTGCGTCGCCAGGACGAATAACACCCGCGCCACCAGGCCGGCAAGGCCGATGCCCCACAGCGCGCGCCGGGTGTGCCGTTGCTGCATTCCCTGTCGTATGCGCTGGCTCACTGTGAATCCAATTCCTTTCTGACACGATACAATTCCAGTTCAGGGCTGATATGCAGATCGTTGGCCGGCGCCACCCGAACCATCAAATCGCAATGCCGCACCACCCAGTCGTAGAAACGCTCTCTCTGCGCGACGCGATCGGGATAGCGCTGCCGCGATTGCGGCCATTCATAGCGCCCGCGCGTAAAGCTGTCCAGAAGCAAATATTCAATCCGGTTTTCCACCACATAGTCTGAAGCATCCTGCGCCAGCGTGCGTTGCATGCCATGTGCGAACATTTTCGGCGCAATGCCGTAGACATCGTAGGCGCGACGGTAATCCGGCGAGCGGCGGATGATCCCGTAATTCAAATCGTGGATACTCAGCAGCGGCGGCGCAAATTCCTCGGTGCCGATCCGCGCCCCCTCGGCCAGGTTCTCCTCAATCCAGGTTTTTAATCGGGTTCTTGTATCAATTTGATACAAAGCGAGATCGAAACGCAGCGATTGGGCCGCTTGCGGCAAGAGCGCAACGGCGACCATAACTACATTAAATATCAGTAAATTGCGTTTATCTGAAATACGATTGCACAGCATCACGACAAACTCAGCGGCAATAAGCAGCAAAAATGGCACCAAAGGCAGCAGATGGCGCATGGCCTTGTAGTTCATCTGGCCGATCACAGCATAAAGACAGAGTGGAAAAATCAGGACGAGCAGGTCGCGTTTTTCATGGCGCAGCAGAAAGAGAATAATCCCCGCGATGAACAGCAGGGTAATCCCCCAACCCAGACTGCCGGCGAAAGTGTTGTCATGGAAAAAACCATAACCCGGCGAATGATCGCCGGTGAAATAGGAAAAAAAGGATCCCCCCGACCCCAACTTGCCGGTCTGTTCGAATTCGGCGGTGCCGACCACGCTCTGCCAGAAACGCCTGAAATCGATGAGCGGCAACGGGCAACCCAGCAGAAATGCGGTCGCCGTGGCGGCGGCGGCCAGCCAGAGGCGGCGCTCCCTGAGCCGCTGCATCATGCCTCTGACGAGGCCCTTGCGGGACAAACCGTCGGCCAGCAAATGGGCGGCGAGAATGGGCAAGACGATCAGTCCGGCATTGTATTTCGTGGCGACGGCCAGGCCCGCAAAAAGGCCCGCCAGAATGTAAGCCTTGCCTCCCTCCCGCCTGAAAATACCCGCACAGTAATAGAAAGAGAGGGCCACCAGCAGGGTCAACAGGGTATCCACAGTGCCAAAATGGGCGTTTTTGACCGGAAGAAAAGCGACCGCCCAGAAAGCCGCGGCCCACAATCCTGTCTGGCGTGAATAGAGTTTTTTCCCGGTGCGATACATGACCCAGATGGTGAGCAAACCGGCGCAGAGCGAAAGCCAGCGGCCGACGAGATGAAAATGGAACGGATGCAGATAATAATATTCCTTGACCGCGGCAAGGCTCGCGGTTGTTCCCGTGATGATCAGGCCAATGATATAAAACCCGAAAGCGATTGCCAGCACAAACGCATACAAGGGAGGATATCCCTTGAGCAAAAACACGGTCTCCGACGACCAGTTGTGGTAATCCAGCAGATTGCCCGCATGATAGACCAGTTTCATCTCATCCGGATGATAACGAAAGGGATCGCCGAATCCGAGGCCGAGGAGACGCAGCAGCAACCCGGCGGCCAGGATGGCAAACAGCCATTTTCTCCCGGCGCCGATCCCGTCTGACTTAACAACCCTGTCTACGATTTTCCACCTCTGACTTTATGGAAGAGCGCCTCGTAATCTTCTGTCACCTTGTCCCAGGAGTAGTGCTGATGCACCCGTTGTTTGACGACTCTGCGGAAGTGCGCCACTTCCTGCGGATGGTCGAGGATAAACTGCAGCTGCCGGCGCAGGGAATCGGGTTCCCGGGTGGTGAAATAGACGCCCGCGTCCGCCAGCACTTCGCGATGTTCGGGCACATCATTGGCGAGTACACAGTTGCCATAGCCCATGCCCTCGAGCAAAGCCGGGTGGGTGCCGCCGACCTCGGTCGCCTGCACATAACAATAGGCATGCTGCTGCAGTTCCCGGTAACCCTGTCCAAACACATAGCCGGTGAAAAGGATGCGGGGGTCACGGGTGGCGCGCAGCCGGGTGATATAATCGCTGCTGTAGGGGGCATCGCCGACCATGACCAGTTTCATGCCGGTTTTCACCTGTTCAAAAGCTTCGACGACCCGATGGGCGTTGTTCTCCGGTTCCATGCGGCTCACATAGAGGACGTACTCGCGGCTCTGCAACTGCAGCCGATCCAGGATTTCCCGGGTTTCGATCGGCGTCTCGGGCGCTCCATAGGGGATGTAGGTCGATTCCTTTTGAAATTTTTCCAGATAATAGTTTTGCACCTCGCGGGCATCCGAGACGATGGCCGTGGGTAAAAAAGTGGCGAGATACTCGGATATCCGGTAGAACATTTTTCCAGCCCAGTTCCACTTCTGCCGTTTCCACTCCAGACCATCGACATTGAGAATGACGGGTTTGCCCATCACTCTCGGCAAAAAGGTAAAAATCGCGTTGGCGCTGTTGCAGATGAACACCATATCATAACGCCGGAAAAAACTGTGCAAGGCGCAGAAACAGGTATGCGCCACGGTGTCGAGATACTTATGACTGATGGTGGGCAGGATGACGATGCGGACGCCCTTGTACCAGGGCGAGCGATACGCAATGATGTTGCTGCGGCCATAGACCGTGACCTGATGTCCCTTTGCCACCAGCCGCGGCGCCATCTGTTCAATAAAAGTCTCAAATCCCCCGTAATTGGCGGGGATGCCACGGATACCCATAATGGCGATTCTCATAGCGTGCCCCCCTCCAACTCCAGCGCAGGCGCCGTTTTTTTGCCGGCACGCCGCAGCAGGTCGCCCACTTCACGAAACAGGGAACGCTTGATCAGCCACAAGGCGCCCACATAGGCGGCGCCGCAGAGCACGCCGCCGGCGATGAGATTGAGCAGCATGGCGCCGGGCCACTGTGCATAGATCACAGTCCGCACCGCCAGGGCTACCAGAATCATGACAACACTGGCCACTGCAGCGGGCCACAACGCCTGAAAAAACTCTCGCATGGTCAGATCCGCCTGACGATTGGTGATGTATTGTATGACCGGGAATGTCAACAGGTATAATCCGGTATAGGCCGCGGAGGCGCCGACCAGACCGTACCGGCAACCCCAGTAGATGGCGCCGGCAAATGGCACCAGATAGAGCGAATTCCACCAAAACTCGATCTGCGGTTTGCCGCGCGCTTTCAAAACCGACCCACGAATCGTGCCCACCGATTTGAGCATGGCCATGGGAACCAGTATGATAAGCGGCAGCACCAGCTCTTTCCATTCACTGCCCAATACCACCAGGACAAATTCCCGGGCATAGAGCGCCAGTCCCGTCAGAATCGGGAATGTGATCAGGGAGATGTAGCGCATCGAATGCACATATCCCCATTTGAACGACTTGAGGTCGGACTGCACCGCCGAAAATGCGGGGAAGGTCACGCGCGAGACGATACCGGAGAGGCGCGTCACCGGCAGTTTCACCAGCTGCATCGCCATGCCATAGACGCCGAGGGCGGAATCGCCGAGAAGCCGGCCGACGATGGTGATATCGGCGTTGGAATTGAGATAAAAAGCGACGTCGTTGCCGATGACTTTGCTGCTGAAACCGGCCAATTCCCTGAATTCCGGCCAGGCGAAATGGCGTTTGGGTTTGAAACCGCTGTAATGCCAGAACAGGAGCACGGCGGTCACATCGCGCACCAGCATGGCGATGACGAGGCTCCAAACCCCCTGGCCGCCCAGCGCCAGAGCGATCGCGATGAGGCCATAGACCACGGCGGAGACCGTCTCGATGATGCCCAGCTTTTTGAAGGCCATCTCACGCACCAGCAGCGCCTTTTGCACCACGCAAAACGCATCGATGATGAAACCGAGAGCCAGCACGATGACGACCGGCTGAATCGCCGGCGTGCGAAAAAAAGAACGCATCGGATAGGATGCCAATACCGAGATAATAAACAGCGTCACGCCGAATGCCAGACTGCCCCAGAAAAGGGAACTCAGGTGTCCGGCGTGGATGGCTGGTTTTTGCACGATGGCGGTGCCGAGACCGTTATCCGTCACGATTTGAATGGCGATGGTGATCAGCGCCGCCATACTGACAAGGCCAAAATCGCTGGTACCGAGCAGGTTGGCGAGGATGATCATCACCACGGAAAGCACCGCCTGCATGGTCATCTTGGCCATGCCGGTCCACAGCACCCCCTGCACCGTCTTCTGCTTCAGGCTCATGGCCAGAGCTCCCGCGGCGGGTCGAGGCGTGCGGCGAGGGCGGCTTCAGGCAGCGCCGGCGCGCCGGCGAGGCGGTAGACGTCCACCCGCCATTTCGATCCCGGAACGGAAGCCAGCCTCTCGTAGCGTTCCGCCACCATGCGGTCGAGAAAAGCGCGATAGCGGGAAAACTTTTTCTCGGTGTACCCATCCATGATGATGAAAAGCGGCGGCGCCTCCTCAAAATCGCTTTCAAAGTGCGGATCATATTTCATAAAGAAAAGCGTCGGATGCGACACCCCGCCCCAGGGCTGCAGTCCGGAGGTATGGGTCCAGATCATGGCGCCGCTGAGGACGGTGTCGCTGCGTTGGCCCTGCTGCTGCAAAAGTGCCACCACCCGATCGAGTGTCCGCGGCGACCAGCCGCATTCGTATTTGGGCCCGATGACGCTGCCGGAAACCGAAGCCGTCATCATCAGCACCGCCAAACCGGCCGCCGTGAGCGGCGCGGTCTCACGCGCAAAGGCGTAGCGGCGGATGAGCAGCACCGCTGCGCTGATCACGACAGCCGCAACCACGTGTCCCCACAGCGGCCAGCGCCACTGCCACATCAGGCGCTGCGCCAGGAAGAGCAGGACGAAGAGTCCGCTCACCGTCACAAAACGCTGCAGCAGATGCCGGCCCTGCAGCGATCCTCTGATCACCGGAACGGCCAAAATCAGCCAGGCGGGCAGACTCTCCAGGAAATACTGGCTGTAAAAGCCGCGACTCGCCGACTGAAAAGCATAGGCGAGGAGCAAAATAAAGATCCACAGGGCCAGGAAGAGATAAGCCGGATCTTTCCCGGGTTTGTTTCTCTTGGACAGATAACGTCCCAGACTCCAGAGAGCGGCTGTCACAATGAAGAAAGAAAAGAGGATGGATTCCCTCCACGCGCGCAGGGTATAACCGACCTCCTGATCCAGAATCCGGAATCCTTCACGATCGACAATGCGCATGGCCGCGGGTAGAATCCCGAGGCTGTGGGCCACCCGGTTCCAAACCAGATTCAGCGGATTGAGTTGTGAAAAAAGCATCTGCTCGAACGTCAGTGCACCCCCATAAAACCACAGGACCACAGCGCCTACCAGCGCAAACCCCGCGCTGAACACGGCAATTTTTTGCCAGACAAGGCGTTTGCAAAAGCCCTCCCCAATCCAGAGGCAGAGGACGACGGCGACGGGCAGATAGAGTGTCGATTGACGCACGTAAAAAGCGAGGGCGGCGCTCATCCCCGCGAGGAGGAGCAAGTCCCATCGCCGCGGCTGCTGCAGCGTCCGTATGAAAAGCCAGGCGCCGACGCAGACGAACAACACCGCCGGCATCTCGGTTTTTACCACCGTAGACCAGATGAGGGTGTAGGGCAAAAAAAGATAGATGGCCGCAGCGAGCCAGCCGCTGGCCGCATCGAAGAGCTGCCGGACGATGAGATAGATCATCCAGGCGATGGCCAGCGACGCGAAGAGCGGCAGCAGCCTACCGGCTGCGAGACTGGTGCCAAAGGCTTTGACGAAAAGCGCCAGCAGATAGGTATAGAGCGGCTGCCGTGAGGCATAATCGATGATGGGAACCATCCCCTGCCAGACCAGACGGGCGTCGAGCAGATGCGCGCCTTCGTCCGCGTTGATCCATCGCACGGAGAGCAGCGCCAGGCGCAGGAGCAGGGCCAGAGCCAGGGTCACCAGCATCCACAGACCTGACTTTTCGCTCCAGTCGGAGCGTATTTGTTCAAGCCTGAACTTCACGATTTTCGCGCCATGCAGAGCAGTGAGAGGCCAAATGGCAAATCGATGAAGCGCATGAGCCCATTCTCGAAATAGAGAATGCCCGTCAACAGGGCGTTGAGCGGCGCAGCGATCTCATTGAGATCGGAGGTCCCCTCCTCATGGGGTTTGACACTTCTTTTGCGCAGCAAGCGCACAGCCGCCAGAGCCGGAAAGAGGACGGTGTTGCGATAGCTGAGCCTGATATCCGTGAAACCGGCACTGTGGAGTTTGCTGCGCATCTCGCGCCGGTTGAAGCGGTGCGCGGTATGAACCGCGGCATCATGGGAACTCTTGAGCGCATCATAGGCGGGCAAATTGAGAAGAACCAGACCGCCCGGACGCAGGGCGCGATGGATATCCTTGAGGACGGCCACATCATCGCGGATGCTGCGATGGCAGAGCACATCGAGAGAGAGGATGACATCAAAAGCATTCGCCGCAAAGGGGATTTCATTGATCGAGGCGCGTACGAGCCGGTTGAGGCCGCGCTGGCGGCAGCAGACCAATCCATCCGCGGCAAAATCGAATCCGATTCCCGTGATACCCCTTTTTTTCGCAACGTGTTCGAGAATGCCCCCGGTACCGCATCCGGCATCGAGCAGAGAGGCAGCGGATGAAACGCCGGCCCGGGTCAACATGGTTGTCACCATATGACGAAGACCGTTATACCACCAGTAGTGGTCTTCGAGATGATACATGACAGAATATTCTTGTTTTTCCATTACTCCTGCCGCTGTTCGCACACTTCCCAACCCGGATAAACCGGAACCGTTGCAGGGTGGGTTGGCCGACTTGCGCTCGGCGTTCCCAGGCCAGCTACTTGTTCTCTGGTGCCATCGCTACACGGCACCCTGCAACTGCCTGCCGCCAACTGCCTGCTGCCAACTGAAACACAGGCGGGTCTCCCTGCATCTATTGCCATTTTGCAAAAAAAAACCAGAAACTAACCCTCAAACCGGTTTATCACTTCAGCCACAAAGCCTACTTCGTCATCACTCAACTCGGGATAAATCGGCAGCGACAGAATCTCCGCAGCGTACTGCTCAGCAAGGGGGAAGGAACCCCTCGGCAAGCCGAGTTCCTTATAGGCATTTTGAAGATGACAGGGAACCGGATAGTGAATCTGCGTTCCGATGCCGTATTCGGTGAGATGTTTTCGGAGTTTGTCACGCTGCGCACAGCGGATCACGTAGAGATGAAAAACGTGATAGACATCGGCCTGCTGCCCGGGCGTGATGATTTTGTCATTCCTGATTTCGCGGTCATAAATGGCCGCCATCTGGCGGCGGCGCACATTCCAGGTTTCCAGATAGGGCAGCTGGGCCGAGAGGATGGCGGCTTGCATTTCATCCAGGCGGCTGTTAAATCCCTTGATCTCATGATAATAACGTTCGAGCTGGCCATAATTCCGCAGCAGCCTGATCTGCTCGGCAAAGCGGTTGTCGCGCGTCACCACCATGCCGGCATCACCGAATGCGCCGAGATTTTTGCTGGGATAAAAACTGAAGCATCCGTAGGCGCCGAAGGTTCCGGCTTTGCGGCCTTTGAAGGCGGCACCATGGGCTTGACAGGCGTCTTCGATGAGCGCCAATCCATGGCGGTCAGCGATCTCGGTCAACGCCTCGATGGCGCAGAGATTGCCATAGAGATGCACGGGAATGATGGCACGTGTACGCGGGGTGATGCAGCGCTCCACCAGTTTGACATCCATACAAAATGAAGCGGGATCGATATCCACAAACACCGGCACGCCGCCGGCAAACGAGATGGCCGAGAGCGTCGGCACCGCGGTGTTGGGCACGGTGATGACTTCGTCGCCCGGCTTGACGCCGGCGGCGACCAGCGCCAGATGCAGGGCTTCGGTACCGGAGCCAACGCCGATCGCATGCCCAACGCCCAGATATTGCGCAAATTCCGCTTCAAAGCGTTCAAGCTCCTTGCCCAAAATAAACCAGCCGCTGGCGAGTACGCGAGCCGCCGCTTTGTCTATATCCGTCTGAATGCTGCGATAATGTCTTCTCAAATCTCCAAATGGAACCCGCATAAAAAAAACCTCATTCCGTTCGATTCAGTTTATCAACCCGATAAATATACGCATAACGTGGCCCGGCCGAGATGGACTCCAGCAGCGTAAATCCCGGCAGCGTTTCGCCCACACCGAGAAAAGCGATTGTTTCCAGCCGCCGGTTCTTGTTGACCCATTCCGACCAGGCTGTATGCTGGCTCGCCATGAGATTATAGCTCAACCAGGCCACGTGACTGATGTTCTGCTGTTTCAGCCAGGGGTGCAATTCCTGCGGCGGCAACTGCGGTGCATCGGTGAGCCGGAAAAAGGCGTCCTGCGGATCCAGCCCGGTATAGTAAGCCACTATATTCGGCTGCGACACCAGCAGACGATTTCCTGCGGTGTAATTTTTCTCAAACCACTCTCCCACCAGCCGGAATTCGGCTTTGGCATAGTAGAGTTCAAAGAGCTCGTTGCGGGTGCGGGAGTTGATATGAAAAGCCAGAAAGATCATCACGCTGACCGCCATAAAAAAAGTCGCCAGACTCTTGACTCTGAATCGTGGCCAATGAAAAAAGAAAAGCGGTGCCACATAGGCCAGCATCCATACCCAGGAAGGCTGATATTGCGGGTACGGAGAACGGGTGACGATCAGGACATAGACGGTAGCGCTCAAAACGCCAATGGCGAGAGCCAGACAGGTTTTCCTGGCCTGGCGACATTTCTGTGACAACCGTGAATGGCGCAGCTGCTCGCGGCCCCACCAGCACAATTGAGCGACGCCGTGAACCAGAAATATCAACGCCACCCAGGCGGCCATGACCATATAATCGCTCCCGGAGAAGGGCCATACGACATGCAGGGCGACAAAGGAGACGAGATAGATGATCAATGCCAGCGTGCTGCGCGCATCGCGGCGCCACAGCGCGAGAAAACCCGCCACGAACAGGAGCGCGCCGAGCAGGACCCAAACTTTAAACCAGGAGACCGGTAAAAAACCGAACAGTTCGGTTAAAAACATGTAGACAAAATGGAAGTTGAGCGAATAACCGGAAAAATAATCGCCATAGTTGCTGCCCGGCTCACCGGAACCCTGGAAAAACGTCCACATCACGATGAACAAGGATGAAACGATGGCCAACAGCAAGGAGCGTTTTTTATCGCGCCCAAAGAAGAAATCAGCGACAAAAAAAGCGGCGATGGCCAGGATGCCCTCATAGCGCACCAGCGTGGCCAGGAAAGCGATGAGATAGGCGCGGCGGTCGCCACGCAGGTAGCGTTCAAAAGCCCACAGGATCAAAACGGTCAACACGATTTCCGGCTTCGGCTTCAGGGCCATGCGCAGTGTGGAGACATGAAACGCCCAGATCCACACCACCCAGGGGGCGCTGGAGCGCGCGTAGCGGCGCGTAATGCGCCACAGCAGCCACAGTGCCAGCAAAGCGGACAGGACGCCCAGCGTCTCCGCTGCATACAGCTCCGCATGGTCGCCGGGCATCATGGTCGAAATGAATGCGATCAGCATGGGATAGAGCGGCGGCCGTTTGAAGTGATCCGGCCACTCCATGTTGCGCAGGCTGTTTGCCTTTTCGGCATAATCAAAAAAGTCGCTGTCCGGCACCAGGAAATGATTCACCTGCAACACGATTTGCACTGCAAAAACCGCAAACAGAATCAGCAGAAACCAGGTGGCGGGAACGTTTTTATCAATTTTTCCGAGCATCTCAAATAACTCTTGAGCTAGAGAACTAGCGCCGTGTCAATCAACGAACCCTCCCCCCTGCGTCGTCATCAGAACACACGCTGCAACCATCACGACCAATAGTGTGCTTTGTGCTGTTTGTAAAAGGCAACCGTCTTTTCGAGACCGGTTTTCATGTCGGTGCGATAGCGCCACCCCAATACCGCGCGAATCTTGCGGTAATCGGCGTAAAAATCGCCGATATCGATGCGCTTCTTCTCGGCCGGAAAGGGCACCATCTCGAAATTGCCGCCCCCGGCCGTTTGCAGCAGCAGTTTGACGAAATCAGCCAGCATCATGGGCTCATCACCGCCGAGGTTGTAGATGCTGCCGTTGCAATCATCGAAGGCGGCAGCCAGACAGAAAGCATCGACCACGTCATCCACATAATTAAAATCGCGAATCTGCTTGCCATCGCCGAAGAGGCGGATGGTTTCGCCCTCGATGGCCTGACGGATGAAGACGCTGATAAAACCCTGGCGATTGTGTTTCATCAGTTGCCGCGGCCCATAGGTATTGGTCAGCCGCAGCGAAGTGGCACGGATGCCGTAGACGTTGTTGTAGAGGATGTGATACCACTCGCCGGCCATCTTGTTGATGCCATTGACGTCGGTCGGGTGCTGCGGATGTTTTTCATCCACCGGCAGATAGTCCGGTTTGCCGTACTGCTGCCGGGTGCCGGCAAAGACGATCTTCACATCCGGATTGTTGTGGCGGCAGGCTTCCAGCATGGAGAGCTGCGAGCGGCAGTTGATCTCGAGATCGGTGTAGGGATCCTCCATGCTGTCGATGTGACTCACCTGTCCGGCCAGATTGAAGATGAAATCCTGATCTTTGACCAGATAATTCATGCTGTATTGATCACGGATATCCGCGATGTTGATCTGTACCTGCTTTTCGACCCCCGCAACGTTGAAGAGATTGCCCCCATACTGCGGAAGCAACGAATCCACGATCAATACCCGGGCATCATACGATACCAGCCGGTGCGCCAGATTGCTGCCGATGAAACCCAGGCCGCCGGTGATCAGGCACTTCTTGCCCCTGAACGTTTTCGGCAGTTGCTCACGCTTTGGCATTACGGCCCTCCCCGCGTACGACCAGCCGCAACCAGAGTTTTGAAAAATCCCGGGCGACGTGATAGAGACGGCTAAAGTTGAAGAACTGCGACTTGCCGGAAGAGCGGAAAAAATGGTTGACCCCGACCTCGGCGAATTTGCTTCCCTGACGGCTGATCTTGTGAATCATCTCCACGCAGATGGTGCCACTGTTGGAGGTCAATTCGATGGTGTCGAAAATCTTGCGGCGCATGAGCCGGAAGTCGCAATCCACATCGGTGATCGGCAGGGCAAAGAGCAGTTTGGCGGTGTACTGATAGATCTTGCCGAGCACGACGCGATAAAACGGGTCGTGGCGTTTGATCTTGAAGCCGTTGACAACATCGACGCCATCGTTCATGGCAGCGGCGAGGAGTAACAACTGGCGCACATCGTACTGCGCATCGCCATCGGTGTAAAAAATAAAATCCTTGCGCGCTTCCTTGAAACCGGTGCGGAGTGCGCCGCCGTAGCCGCGATTTTGTTCATGGTGAATGACGCGAATCTGCGGAAATCGTGACTCCAAAAAAGTGAGGATTTCCTGGGTCTTTTCTTCGCTGCCGTCATCCACCAGGATCACTTCATAGTCGTCGGTAATTTTCTCCGCAGCGGTGATGGCCTGGGCCGCCATCGAGGTGATGGTGCCCCAATCATTGTAGACCGGGAAAAATATCGACAGAGAAGACAATTTCATGGCGCTATCGGGAAGAGTGTTCATCGATTTCTCGCTTGGTGTTAAGGTGCGCACGGATGGCGATCCGTTTGATGCCGGCTTGTTGCACGGCGCCTTTTAGCGTTTCATCACAGAGCAGGCGCTGCTCCTCAAATCTATGCCATTCTATACTGCCTTTGGCGCCAGTTTGCGGATGGAATGCCGGATGCACCATCCATTCGTTGACGCCGCTGCCCAGGGAGTGCAGCAAGTCCATGAAGGTTCGCTGTTTGTCCCGGCTGGCATACCAGACCATGCCGCGAAAATGGCCGGCGTGCGCAAAAGAACGATAATAGCGCCGGCTGGCCCAGAGGGCCATCAGGCCCTGCTGCAGGGCAGCGCCAAACCCGCGGCCCCCCCGGCAGCGGCCTTCACTGCGGAGCGAAAGCTGTCGCACCCACCTCAGACCATATTCGCGGGCCAGCGGCGCCACAACGGCGGCGACGCGCGGCAAGAGATGAATGTGATGGTGGCTGTCGAGATGAGCGACCTGGAGTCCCGACGTCAGCAACCGCTCCATCTGCGCCCGGAATTCTCTTTCCATCGCACCCTGAGTCACCCGCCCGGCGAGAAGGCGCTGCGTCATGATCCACTTGCCCGGAAATAGCCCATTCCCGTTGGTCATCCTGGAGGTATCCGCAGCGTGTGCAAGCGCTCCGCCCGATGTGAAGTTGAGATGCAAGCCGACGTCCCATCCTTCACAGCATGCCCATGCACAAGCCTGTTCAAAAGCCGGGCCATTGGCCATCATGGACGTGCTGGTCACCATGCCGGTCTGATAACAGCGTTTGATGCCTTCGTTGACGGCCTGAGACGCGCCGAGATCATCGGCGTGCACCACCAGGAGCGCTTCGCCGCCGCGCCGGAAGGCCTCCGCCACGGGCGCCTCCATCAGATGTCTTTTTCCCTGGGCGTCTTTTTTGCGCCCATCTGGGCGGTAAAAAAATCGTGCAAATCATCCAGGCATTTCGCGGCATCGAACACAGCAGCGACGCGCTTGCGCGCCGCTTTGCCGATTCTGGCGGCTTTGTGCGGCGTTTCCGCCAGCTCGCGGATCACCCGGGCCAAGGCTTCGGGGCTGGTCTCCTCGAGGAGGATTCCGCTTTTGCCATCCTCGATCAGTTCGGGGATGCCCGAAACCGGCGTTGATATCACCGGGACTTCCATGGCCATGGCTTCGGCGATGACATTGGGAATGCCGTCGCGATTGCCGGTTTCGTCGATGATGCAGGGCAGCACAAAAAGTGCGGCCTCGCGGTAGCGCTCGATCACTTCACTGGGCGGCATGTAGCCGCTGATCTCGACGACATCCATGAGATGGTTGAGGCGGATGAAGAGTTCCAGCCGCGGCCGTTCCGGGCCGTCACCGATGATCAGACATTTGAAATCAAACTGTTGATCCCGCAAAATTTTGCAGGCGTGCAGCAGGACCGCCATGCCCTTTTTGGGCACCAGCCTGCCGACGGAGAGAATGGCGGGCACGGATGTTCCCTGCCTGCGTCCGGGCGTCATGGCGCGCCAGTCGGCGCCATGGTAATTGACGAAAATTTTCTCCGCATCCAGTTCCGGAAAATGCTCGAGGAGATAACGTTTGTTGTACCGGGTACAGGTGACAATGAATTGGGCGCGCGCCAGTTTCTTGTCGAAAATGACTTGGGGGGTGAAGATATCATAGGCGTGGGCCGTAAAACTGAAAGGGACATCGATCAGCATGGCCGCCAGCATGGCCAGGCTCGCCGCGGAATCGGCAAACTGGGCGTGAATTATGCGGTAGCCTTTGCCGAGCAACCGGAAGGCGGTCGGCACGATGAGCACAAAATGGAGCAGCACATTCTGGCGCTGCTCCTTATCCAACTCGCGTTTATGGACAGCGACTTGCCAGAGTGAGCCGATCAACGCGGCGCCGCGCGTACGGTTGCGCCAGGCGAACCAAAAGGTGCGCCACCAGGTCCGCGGATGACGAAACAGGAAATAAAAATGCTTTTTAACCAGATCATGGGCGCGAACCGATGGAAGAATGTAGTGCGTACCCTCGATCAGCTCCGGCACTTCTTTATTCTCCAGTCCCTGCGGCGGACGGTTCAACGCATAGGTGTCCAGGGTCAGTCCGCGCGCCCGCAAACCGATCACTTCATTGATGATGAAGCGTTCGGAGAGGCCCGGGAAAAAATTGAGAAAGAGTGCGACGCGCTGTCCGGTGCGTTTTTTCCTTGCAGCACACATATGAAAACGATCTCCCCCTACTCGGTGATATATTCAGAATAGCGTTTTTGATAAAAAGCGACGGTGCGGGCGATGCCGCTCTTCAAGTCAACCTGCGGTTGCCAGCCCGTATACCGCGCCATTTTTTCGAAAGATACCACAAACTTGCGAATGTCGATGCTCTCCCGCTCCGGCGGAAACGGAACATGCACCCAGGTGCCTTTTCCCACCCCCGCGATGACGCCGCGCACCATATCGAGAAAGATCGTCTCGATCCCCGAACCGATCATGAATACTTGCTGATTGGTCTCAGCGCACAACGCCGCGCGGACAAAGGCGTCGACCACATCATCGACGTGGATATAGTCGCGGGTCTGCAATCCGTCGCCATAGACAGTGATCGCCTTTTCGTGCATGGCATTGCGGATGAACCAGTTGAGGATGCCGTAAAATCCGTGATGCATCTGGCAACGCGGCCCGTAGACGTTGTTGAGGCGCAATGAAGTCACCGGAAATCCGTATATTTTTCCGAACAGGAAAAGATACTTCTCGGCGGCCATTTTGTTGATGCCGTAGACATCGGTGGGGTGTTGCGGATGCGCCTCGTCGACGGGCGTATAGAGCGGCTCGCCGATCTGACCGCGGCTCCCCGCGAACACGACGCGGGCGCAGCGATTGTGCGCCGCCAGGGCGCGGCAGAGATTCAGGGTGCCGTCGCAGTTGATGGCCACATCGAGCGCGGGATCGGACATCGATATCTCGCGGCCGACCTGGGCCGCGAGATGAAAAATATAATCCACTTCGAGAACATGGGTGCTGAGCAACCCATAATCGCGGACATCGCCGCGCACGAACTGCACCTGCTCCCTGATCTCCTTGATATTCGCCGGATTCCAGCCATAAGGATCCAGACAGGCATCAAAAATGGTTACCTGGGCGCCTTCCTGAACCAGGCGCTGCGCCAGATTACTGCCGATGAAACCCAGCCCTCCGGTGATGAGTACCTTTTTGCCATTCATTTGGGAGAAATCCACCTGCATGTCAACGCATTTCCTCGATAATATGTGCCAATGATTCGCCAATCCGCTGCAGGGTGCAGTGTTCCCTGAAGACGCGATATCCTCCAGCCGCGATACGCTCGCGCAGTGCCGCATCCTCTCTGAGTTTGAGGATGGCTTCCGCCAACGCCGCCGGATTGGCGCGATCGATCAAATAGACGCTTTCCCCGTGTTGCAGCAGTTCCTGCACCGGCTCATTGCGCGCTGTAATTAAAGGTTTTGCCATGGCGATGGACTCCACCACCTTGTTGGTCGTCACGCGCAAAACCCGGTCGTTATCGCCAAAAATGCCGAGGCACAAATCCGCCTGCGCGATGCGGTTCGCCAATTCGGCGTATGAGACCGGATCATAAAACCTCACATTGGTCACATCCAATGATTTTGCCAGTCTTTGATCCTCGGCCCAGGTGATGCCGCGGCCGATGACGCGAAACTCGAGATCCTTTTCAGCGCGCAACAGGTGCGCCGCCTCGAGGATATACTTGATGCCATGGAACGGAGCATATTCACCATGGAAATGAACCAGAAATTTATCCGTATCCTTGCTGACGACGCGGGGATAAATGATGGTATCATCCACCGCCAGAAAAATGCGGCGCATCCGCGCCGGTTCCACGGCAAAGGTACGGCAGAAAAAATCGATGTGCGCCTGCGTCTCGAGGACGACGACATCCGACATGCGGTAGGAGAGCCGGTCGCTCCAGCCATAAAGACGCGCTTTGAGGCTTCCGGGTCTGGCTATGCCGCGATCATAAACCATGGTATCCAGCGTGGTGATGTACATATCGAACAGCAGCGGCTTGCGGGTCACCAGACGCACAAACGGCAACAGTATCTGACCATAAAAGCCGACGATGACCAGGTCGCAGTGCCGGGCCTGACGCAGGACCCGCCACACCAGTCCCGGATAATGCCGGAAGGATCGATCCGGAGGAAAACAACCGATGACTTCATATCCCTGGCGTTCCAGGGCAGCACAGAGAATATGAGTGCGTGAATAGGAGCGTTCGCGGCCAGCCACGAAGAGAATGCGCTTTTTCAAACCCTGGCACCCGGCTCTTTCTCACCCTTCTCCAGTTTTAGATCGAGCTTGCGAATGCGATAAAGGGTGCTTTCGATCAAACGACGGTTAAATCCAATCAGATCGGCGAGGAGGCCGATGATGAAAACCTGAAAACCAACGATGAGCAGGACGGCGGCAAGAATCAGGGACTGGATGTGCCCCATGCCGCCCGTGGTGATGTAAAAAAAGAGAAAGCGCAAACCGATGAGAAAGCCGGCGCCAAAGACGATCGCGCCGATGTAGGAAAACATCTTCAGGGGCTCATACATGGAATAGATGCGCGTGATGGTGGTCATGGAACGTTTGATATAATTCCAGTTGCCGCTGAAGAGACGCGATTCGCGCAGTTTGGCGTTGGTACGCACCGGCACATGGGCGATGGCGAGATTCTTTTTGCCCGCCTGGATGATGGTTTCGAGCGTATAGGTAAAACGGGACACCACATTCATCTGCAGGGCGGCTTCGCGGCTCAGTGCCCTGAATCCACTGGTTGCATCCGGAATCGCGGTGTCGGAAACCTGGCGCACCACCCAGCTGCCGAGACGCTGCAGCCGTTTTTTCGTCCAGGAAAAATGGTCAATGCCGACAGTATTGCGGTCACCGACCACCAGCTCGGCTTCACCGCACAGGATCGGCCGCACCAGCTGGCGGATGTCTTCGCCGCAGTACTGATTGTCCGCATCGGTATTGACGATGATATCGGCGCCGAGGCGCAGGGAAGCGTCCAGTCCCACCATGAAGCCGTTGGCCAGTCCCTTGTTCTTGGTGACACGGACGATGTGGTTCACGCCGTGGCGGCGGGCCACTTCCGCCGTGCCGTCACTGCTGCCGTCATCGATGATGAGGAATTCGATGGTATCGATGCCATCGATCTGCCGGGGCAGATCGGCCAGGGTCAGCGGCAGGGTCTCCGCTTCGTTGTAACAGGGTATTTGGATGATCAGTTTCACAGCCTAGTTAAGAATCTCCTCTATATTGTAATCCTTGATTTCCTTGGCGTGGGTGAAGATGATGATCTCCGCCAGGAGGCCGATGGAGATCATCTGAATGCCGATGATGAAAAGAATGGCGCCCAGCAGCAGCATGGGTTTGCCGGCGATGCCGCCAAAACCGAGTATGCGATAGATGAAGAGATAGAGATTGATGGCAGCGCCCACCAGGGTCAACAGGGCGCCGAGAAAACCGAGAAAATGAAGCGGCTTTTTCGAGTATTTGCTGAGGAAGAGGACACTCAGTAAATCCAGCGTGCGCCGGATATAGTTTTTGGGGTAGAGAGACTGTTCAAATTTGCCGGGCAATTGTTCGACTTTGCCTTCGGCGATTTTGTAGCCCTGACGATGGGCGAGCACGGGCAGAAAGGCGTTCAGGGTGCCATAGTAGGGGACATGATCCAGCACCTCGCGGCGCAGGACGAGCACGCCGCTGTTGACATCGTGCAGGTGCAATTTGGTCATGCGGTTGGTCAGTCCGTTGAAGAGACGCGACACGATCTGATTCAGGCCCGAATCCCGGCGCGGATAGCGGACGCCGATGACGACATCGGCGCCATGCTCTATCAGCGCGTACAAGGCCAGGGCGTCCAGCGGTTTGATGCGCACCCGGCAGGTGAAATAGAGCAGCACGTCACCAGCGGCGATCTGCACGCCCGCATCGAGGGCGGAGGCCTCTCCAAACGTCGTGCGCAAGCGCGCCACGCGCACCCTGCGATCCCGGGCGCTGATTTTCACCAGTTCCTGCCAGGTGCCATCCTGACTGCCGTCATCCACAAAAATCACTTCATACGCCCCGGGAAAAGCAGCCAACGCGGCGTTGAGATCCTGATAGAGCGCTGCGATTTCAGCCTGGTTGTTATGCGTCAAAATGATCACCGACAAAGGCAACGATGCCTGCGCCTGCGCCAATAAGGGAGAATCGCTTGTGGTCAATTTTTGCATAGTCTCATCTTGATTAAAATTAGTCTACAAGTTACCATGATTATTTAAAAAAAACAATCGTAAAATATCGGCTCTGGTAATACCNNCCCCGTCAGTGAGGTATTGCCGGCTCAGTGCCCCTTTGTGGAAGGAGTAACCTGCAGAAAGGTTTTACGCTTGCCGGTGGTCACGATCAATTTGCCAATCAATCCAAAAAAATAAAATTGTGCGGCCGCGATCCAGCACAACACCGTCAAAGAGAGTAAAATATTCATATCTGCCAGCGGCCGCCCCGCCCCCAGCACGAGGTAGCCGATCGCTGCGGACGATAAAAAACCGCCGAGCAGGAAAAAGAAGCCGATGTGCGAGAAGAACACCAGCGGATTCTGCAAGTGTTTCATCAGCAAACGGATGCTGGTCAAATCCATGACCACGCGAAAGGTGCGGCTCAGATTATATTTGGAAGTCCCGTAGCGCCGCGGGTGATGATGGACCGGCAGTTCGGCGATTTCAGCGCCTTCGATGCGCAGCAACGCCGGGATGAAACGGTGCAGTTCACCATAGAGCGCAATACGGCGCAGGATATCGCCGCGAAAGGCCTTCAGGGAACAGCCGGTATCGTGCAGGTGCACATCGGTCAGGGAACAGATCAGTCTGTTGGCGATTTTCGAGGGCACTTTGCGCAGCATCAGCTTGTCTTTGCGGTTTTTGCGCCACCCCGCCACGACATCATATCCTTCTTCCATCTTTTTAAGCAGCAGCGGAATGTCCTGCGGATCATTCTGCAGATCGCCGTCCATGGCCACGACGATTTCGCCGCGGCTGGTTTCGAACCCGGCGCCCATGGCAGCCGACTGACCAAAATTGTTGCGAAACAGGATCACCCGCAGCTGCGGGTGCATGGCCGCCAGGGCGCGCAAGCGCTCACGCGTCCCGTCCTTGCTGCCATCATCCACCAGAAGCACTTCATAAGGCTTGCCAAGGCGCTCGCACACGGGATGCAAGGCATCCCACAAGCGATCCACACTCTCCACCTCATTATACAAGGGCACCACGACCGAGAGAAACGGCTTGGGCATGTGGGGTTTATGACTCATGCGCTTCCTTTGCGTGCGTTCATTTTTGCATGGCGACTCAGATAAATGACGAGAAAAAACGGCATCATCACGGCGATCTCGATGAGGAGTGCCTCGAAATTGTGCCGGTTTATGAGACTGGCAAAAAATTCTCCACGGACGCCGCTGCGATGCACATCGGTAAAAATCTGCAGCGGCGATTGAAAATAGCCGTTCCAGAATGGCCACAACAGGGGAGCACCATAAGGTGCACTGGTATCGACGGCGAGAATATCCAATACCAGATGAATCACGCCGGCAGCGATGAAGAGGCCCGTATAGCGTCCGCGGCGTGCAGCGACGGCGCCGCCGAGCAAACCCGCGGCGATGACAAAAAGCAGTGAATGACTCGCCTGATGATGATAGGCGTTGGCATCCCCGGCCACCACCAGTCCAACTAAAAGATCGAAATCGGGGAGAAGCGAAAAAAAGATCACCGCTGCCACGATCCATCGCGACTGCCGCCAGGACGGCGCTCCGGCATATAGCAGAGCGATGCCGCTCAAGGTATGACCGATGGGCATCGGCATGGATTCTGCGTACTCCCTTTCTTGGACGACGGATGATGGACCACAGACGATAGACCACAGACCACAGGTCGATGAACCTGCCTGCTGCCCACTGCCTGCTGC
>DCUM01000137.1:0-3680 GCA_002327255.1 bacterium UBA2214
TGGCCGGCGTCCGCTGCAAAATGGAGAAAATCGACATCCTGCGGCAGTGCCAGCATGCGCTGCACGATATTCTCCAGTTCGCGGACATTCCCGGGCCAGTCATACTGCAACAATTTTGCCAGCTGTTCCGGTTTCAGCCGCGGGGGATTGTCGCCGTGATGGTGTTTTTTGATAAAGTGGTCGATGAGGATGGGGAGGTCTTCTTTGCGTTCGCGCAGCGGCGGCACGGTCACGGTGATGATATTCAGCCGGTAATAGAGATCCTGGCGAAACGCCCCCTTTTGCACCATTTTGTAGAGGTTCACCTTGGTGGCGCAGAGGACGCGGAAATTGACCTGGATGGCTTCGCGCGCGCCGACCGGTTGCACCTCGCGTTCCTGGAGCACGCGCAACAGTTTCACCTGCAGCTGCAGCGGCAGGTCATCGATATCGTCGATGAAGAGCGTGCCGGCGTGAGCGCGTTCGATGTAGCCCTGATGGCGGCGGTGGGCGCCGGTGAACGCCCCTTTCTCATGCCCGAAGAGCTCGCTCTCGAGGAGTCCTTCCGGCAGCACCGCGCAGTTGACCGGCACGAAGGGGCCTTTGCTGCGTTCACTGAACTGGTGCAGAAAGCGGGCGACGAGTTCCTTGCCGGTGCCGCTCTCCCCTTCGATGAGCACCGTGTGATCCGTGCCGGCCACCGAGCGCAGGATGGCCACCAGTTTCTGCATGACCGGCGCATTGCCGATGATCTCGCGGCTCTCGTAGCGGGTGATGCGTTTCTTGAGCTGCTGATTTTCGCGAATCACGTCGTGGAACTGGGCGATGTTTTTCAACATGCTCAGCAGCTTGTCCGGTGAAAAGGGCTTTTCCAGATAGTCGTAGGCGCCGAGTTTCAGGGCATTGACCGCGGTTTCCACGGTGCCGTATCCCGTGATGACGATGACGGTGCCGTCCTTGTTGCGCTCTTTGGCGGCTTTGAGAATGTCGAGGCCGTTGGTGTCCGGCAGGCGCAGATCGGTGATCACCACCTCAAAGGTCTCCTCCTCGAGCCATTCGAGCCCTTCGTGCCCCTTTTCGCAGGCCATCACCCGGTAGCCTTCCTTCTTCAGCGTGTCGGAAAGGGTGATGCGCGAGACTTTGTCATCTTCGACCAGCAGGATTTTCATAGACCTCCTTGCAGCGGCAGGATGACTTCAAAGGTGGTTCCCTCTCCCTCGTGGCTGGCCACGGTGATTGTGCCGCCATGAGCTTCGACGATGCCCAGGGCGACGGAGAGTCCCAGGCCGGTGCCTTTGCCTTCTTCTTTGGTGCTGAAGAAGGGATCGAATATCCTGTCGAGGTTCGTCTCGGGGATGCCGCAGCCGCTGTCGGAAACCGAGAGGCACACGGCGTTTTCCCGGGCAGTGGTGGTGATTTTCAGGGTGCCGCCGTTCTCCATGCTGTCAAAGCTGTTGAGGAGCAGGTTCATGATCACTTCCTGAATGAGATGCGTATCCGCCTCGAGCGGCGGCAGCCGGTCATCCAACTCCAGTTCGATGGCGATATCGGCTTTCTCGAGGCGGTAGGCGAGCAGGGAGAGGACCTTTTCGATGTTGTCATTCAGGTCGACACGGGTGATCTGTTTGGCGTGCTGTCTGGAAAAACCGAGGAGTTTTTGCACGATCACGGCGATGTGGTCGAGTCCCTCGTTGGCGAGGGCGAGATATGCTCTGGTTTGAGCGTGGTTGGCCGGTTCTTTCTCGATGGTGAAGAGGCAGCTTTTCAAACCCTGCAGGGGGTTGTTGATTTCGTGGGCCACGCCGGAGGCGAGGCGGCCGATGGAGGCGAGCTTTTCGGCGTTGTAGATTTGTCTCTGGGCGTCGAGGAGCTGTTTGCGGGAGAGCGCCAGGCGCTGTTTCATTTTTTCAAAATTGGCCAGGAGGACGCCGACTTCATCCTCTTGCGTCTGGATCTGCACGGGCTGGATATTTTCGAGATCGAAACGGTTCATCTCCGCCACGAGCTGGCGCAGTGATTTGGTCAGCCGGTCGATGAGGAAGTAGATCACCGTCAGAATGATCAGCGCCGTGATGATGGTAAAAGCCGACAACAGAAAAAACATCTCTTGCAATTTTTTGCGCGTCGGTTCGACGTCGAACCCCAGACGCAGGGCGCCCCACGACTTGCTGTGAATCTGCAGCGGCAGGTTGACTTCGAGAATCCAGCCGTGGAGATCGGAGTGGTAGATTTGCATAGTTCCATCCTGCTGGCCGGCGAGGAGGAAATGGCGCCAGTCGCTGCGGACGGATTCGTTTTCATCATAGCTGCTGCGCACCATGACATGGCCGCGCTGGTCATGGATGGTGACAAATTTTATTTGCGGATTTTTGTTGAGGAAATTGTGAATGTGGTTTTCGATAAAGCCCTCGTTGTGCATCAAGCCGCTCTCCTGATAGATGAGGGCATCCAAAATGGAGACGGCGAAGGTCTGCGCCACCGACAGGGCGTTTTGCCGTTGATTGGACAAGATGAGAGACCGCCACTGGAAGAGGACACTGATGGAAATCAGCACCATGAGCGTTGTGATGAGCACCCCGACGTAGACGAGCATGCGGGTTTTCAGGCTTTTCAATTTGGTCATGGCACCGCCTCGATGGCGCCGATTTTTTTCTCGATCTCATCGTAATCGCTATCATGGGCGGGGGCAAAGCCAAAGGCGAATTCCGGATCCCACTGCCGCACCAGGTCACGGTATTCCGGTTGAAGCACATCAATCTGCAGCAGCGCCTCCTGGAGGGCGCGGGTGATGGTGGTGTCCAGCGATTTTTTCACGATGATGGGGGAGCCGGGAATGGGCTCCGAGGCGGCGAGAATGCGAATGCCCCTGTTGAGAAATTCCTCCGCGACGCGGTCCTTGACGACCCCGGCGTCGAAATTGCCGCGCAGGACATGATAGATGACGGTATGATGAAAGCCAAAATAGTGGAGCGAATCGAGGTCGCCGGTTTTCAGGCCATGCTTCTGAAACTCGTAGTGAATGACCCAGTTGCCCGAGAATGAGAGCGGGGAAGGGAGCGCCAGTTTCTTCCCGGCGAGATCGGCAATGGTGGCGATGGGGCTGTCGGAGCGGGTGACGATGACGGAATGAAAGTGCGGCTTGAACTGGCTGTTGAGGGGCTTGAGGATACACTGAATGGCGTGCTCCTTGCGGGCTTTGAGGTAGAGGAAGGTGCCGAGGAAGGCCGCCTGAATCTGATCCTGTTCGATCTGCGCCACGGTCTGCTCATAAGAGCTGCTCAGTTTCAGGGTGAAGTGATAGGGCGTGACGCGATTGAGGTAATCGAGGATCGGCTGGTACCCTTCATAGAGGAGATTGGGGGAGAATCTCGAGATCACTCCCACATGGACCGTATCCTGTTTGGGCAGCTGTGGTTGCGTCCGGACTGGCGGCTCGAACGCCTGCCGCGGTGTGGTGATGTCCATCATGGAACGGTAGATGAAAATCGTCATCAGGATGATCACGGCGAGCAGGGCCAGCGCCAGGAATAGTCTGCCGGGTTTCATGAAAGAATAAACCTCCGCACGCAAGAACGGGAATCGACCCCGTGGTCGGTTTGATGCTGCAACCTACAAAATAATGGGGAGAAAAGCAAGCGGATTGTCGAAAAATCGGCACCCCATCGCCGAAAAAGGGTTAGATTGACGATATTTCGGCATAT
>DCUM01000137.1:3820-10633 GCA_002327255.1 bacterium UBA2214
AGCAGAGGAGAAAGTATGCCAGAGATCAAACCCCGTTTCGAGTTTCGCGCGTTTGCGCAGAATTTCGGCATCGTTGAAGA
This sequence comes from bacterium UBA2214, assembly GCA_002327255.1. Classification (GTDB taxonomy): domain Bacteria; phylum Zhuqueibacterota; class Zhuqueibacteria; order Residuimicrobiales; family Residuimicrobiaceae; genus UBA2214. The sequence goes on from DCUM01000137.1 coordinate 3,901, forward strand.
GAAGATGCGGCAGCTGAGCGCGGTGGAGCAGATTCGCGAGAGTCTGGAGATTTACATCATATCCGCCGGCAACAATGAGAACAACACCAAAATCCGCGACAATCTCATGGACATCAAGGTGTTTGTCCAGGAGCAGAAGGGTCTGGAGCAGTGGAATCCGCGCATGAAGGGGCAGTTCCCGATGACGGCGGCGACGATTCGCGATGAGGTTTTTCCGGCCTTTGGCGTTGCGGTGCCGGCGTTCAAACGGGAGGTTTATACGCTGGAGCAGTACATCAACGAGATCATCAAGCCGCATCCCGATCTCGCGGCGGTCCATATTTTCAAACGCCGCATGGGTTTCACCATCAACGGCTGTATCGCCGAGCTGGCGGACGTCTATGTCAATGGCGCCAAAACCATGACGGCCAATCTCGAATCGGTGGATGTCGATGCCATTCTCGCGGCGAAAAAGAGGGTCGGCCTCGATGGGTACGAAAATGTCAATTACCTGCTCGCCATCAAGCGCGTCCTCGGCATGGCGCCCATGGCCGGTGATTCCGTTTATCAGGTCAAGTTCTAGAAAGGTTCACATATGGGAAAAGAGGTTGAACGCAAGTTTCTCGTCAAGGGCGAGTTCGCGCATCTGGCGAAAAAGGAGACCCGCATTGTCCAGGGGTATCTCTGTTCCGTGCCTGAACGCACGGTGCGGGTGCGCATCAAGGGCGACGCAGGCTATCTGACCATCAAGGGCATCGGCAATGCATCCGGCGCCAGCCGGTACGAGTGGGAGCGCGAGATCGGCGTCGACGAGGCCGAGGAGCTGCTGAGGATTTGCGAGCCGGGCGTCATCGACAAAATCCGTTACCAGGTCAAGGCGGGGGAGCACACCTTCGAGGTGGACGAGTTTCATGGCGACAACGAGGGCCTGATCGTGGCCGAAGTTGAATTGGACGATGAGGACGATGCCTTTGAAAAACCGCAGTGGCTCGGCGAAGAGGTGACCGGCGATGTCCGCTATTACAACTCGATGCTCATGAAGACGCCCTATACCACCTGGAAATAGGGCCGGCGAATGAATGGTATCAAACAGGCAGGATGATATGAGCGCTTACGATCCGTTGGACATGCGCAACTACCGCATCGAGAAGCTGCCGAAGCGGAAAAAAACGCGCGTGGAAAAATATCTCGCCTTTTCCGGGCCTTTTCTGGCGCTGGCGGCTTTTTTCTTCTTTGGTTTCTGGCTTAAATTGCCTTTTTTGCAGGACATTGATGCGGCGAGTCTGGTTTCCAGGGAGGCCAAGGCCGCTTTTGAGACGCTGGGCGCGGCGGGATTCACGCGCAGCAATGAACTCATGCTGGCTTTTTTCGTGGCGAGTCTCATTCTGTGGATCACCGAGGCGATTCCCAATTACATGACTTCGCTCATCCTCATCGTTGGACTGGTCCTGAGCGGCGTTTTGAAGGATAAAGTGGCTTATGCGCAGCTGGGGCATCCGGTGATGTGGTTGAACATCATGTCCTTTGTGCTGGCCAGCATGCTGGTGAAAACCGGGGTGGCCAAGCGCTTTGCACTGTGGTTCATCATCCGGTTCGGCAAGAATGCCAGCTATATCTTTCTCAGCTTCATCGTCATCAATCTGGTTTTATCCGCTTTCATCTCGGCGACGACCGCCAAGGCGGCCATCCTGCTGCCCATCTTCATGGTGATCGCGGCCATCTATGGCGCGCGCAGCGGCGAGGGGCATACCAATTTCGGCCGCAGCATCGTGTTGCAGAATCTCTTTCAGATCAACATCGGTGCGGCTTCCTTCATGACCGGATCCGGGGCGAATCTCCTCGCCGTGGCTCTGATCGGCGGCGCCATGGGCGGCAAAATCTTTTTTTCCGACTGGATGATCGCCATGCTGCCGATTCAAATGGGCACCATGCTCCTCGGCATGCTGCTGGCGATGCGTATCTTCTTCCCGCTCAAGCCCGAAGAACGGCTGCCGCAGGTGGAAGGCGGCATGGAGCGGCTGCGGCAGGAGTATCATAAACTCGGGCCGCTGGCGTTCCAGGAAGTCAAGTCGGTGGTCATTTTTCTCGCCATTCTCGCGCTCTGGGCGACCGACCGCCTGCACGGCATCGATCCGACCGCGGTGGCCTTTGTCGGGGCGATCATCGCGCTGCTGCCGCGCATCGGCGTGGTCGAGTGGAACGATGTCGATATTCCCTGGCATCTCATGCTCTTCTCCGCGGGCGCCTACACACTGGGCGCCGGTCTGGCCGTCACCGATCTGCCATCGCTTTCGGTCAACGCGTTGTTCGATCATCTCGGCATCGGGCAGGAGACACCGTTCTGGTTGCTGTATGTGCTGTTGACCGGCGTCATGGTTTTCAGCGCCCTTTTATTCCAGTCCAAGACCATGCGCACCATGATTTTTGTGCCCATCGCCATCGGCGTGGCGACGCGGTTTGGCTTCAATATTGTCAGTCTGGCTTTGCCGGTCGCATTCATGATTGAGCACGTCTATGTGCTGCCCTTCAACAGCAAACCGGCTGCGCTGCTCTACGAGACCGATCGTTACAGTCTCCCGGATGCCTTCAAATTCGGCTTCACCATGATGGTGATCGCCTGGGTGCTGATCATGATCGCCGGAGAGACCTGGTTCCGCTATCTGGGCATCACGCCACAGGGTGTCTTTGGACTTTTTTAGGTGGCGTTCTGCTCCACAACCAAAAATTACTGAAGGTTGTTATGACGGTATTATTCAGGAAACACAAACAACTTGAGGCCCAGATCGATGAGTACCTCGATCTGGTCGTTCAAGGCGGCTTGCTCTTCAAACAGGGCGTCAAACTCTATCTCCAGGGGCGGTTGGAGGAGTTTGAGACGCGTCTGCAGCAGCTGCAGGAGATGGAAGAGAAGGGCGACGAACTGCGCCGACATATAGAGACCAAACTCTATCTGCGCACCCTGATTCCGGAATCGCGGGGTGATGTGCTCGGTTTGCTGGAGAGCTCGGACAAGGTTCTCAACCGCATCACCGAAACGCTGTTGCAGATTTCGGTTGAAATTCCCGATATTCCCGATGATCTCGATCCGCTCTACAACGATCTGGCGGAGTATGCCATCTCCACGGTGGAGGGCATGGTCAAGGCCATACGCGCCTATTTCAGGGATTTGACGTCGGTGCGCGATAATATCAATCAGGTGTTGTTCTACCGCAAGGAGACCAACAAAACCGCCGAGAATTTCAAACGGGCCGTGTTTCGGCGTGAGCTGCGGTTGAGCCATAAAATTCATTTGCGTTATTTCGCCTATCACGCCGAGCTGATCGCGGAAGAAGCGGAAGATGTCTGCGACCGTCTTTCCATCGCGACCATCAAACGATATATCTGAGAATAGGGCGCGATGATCTGGTTTTTCCTCATAAGTGGTCTTTTTCTGGGCTGGTCCCTGGGCGCCAACGATGCCGCCAATGTTTTCGGCACGGCGGTTGGAACGCGCATGGTGCGCTTCAAGGTGGCGGCGCTGATCTCCAGCCTCTTTGTGATTCTCGGTGCGGTGATGGCCGGTTCGGGCACGACCGAGACGCTGGGCGCCCTCGGCGCCGTCGATGCCATTGCCGGCTCCTTCACGGTGGCCCTGATGGCGGCGATTACGGTCGCCTGGATGACGCGGACGGCACTGCCCGTCTCCACGACACAGGCGATCGTCGGCGCCATCATCGGCTGGGATTTTTTCACACGATCGCCCATCGATCTTCGCGTCTTGAGCAAGATCATCGGGTCGTGGATTTTATCTCCCGTTCTGGCGGCGCTGCTGGCCATGGCGCTCTACTTCATCTTCAGGTGCTGTCTGAACCGGGCCAGAATCCACATGCTGCGCCTGGATGCCTATACCCGCACCGGACTGATCCTGGTGGGCGCGTTGGGCGCTTACAGCCTCGGCGCCAACAACATCGCCAACGTCATGGGCGTCTTTGTGCATGCCTCGCCTTTTCAGGATGTCCACGTCTTTGATCTCTTTGTTTTTTCCGGAACCCGGCAGCTCTTTCTGCTGGGAGGAGTGGCCATCGCCGTTGGCATCTATACCTATTCCCAACGCATGATGACGACCGTCGGCAATGATATCTTTCAGCTCACGCCGGTGCTCGCGCTCATCGTGGTTTTGGCGCAATCGCTGGTGTTGCTGATTTTCGCTTCCAAGAGTCTGCAGGGCGCCCTGATCGCGATCGGGTTGCCGCCGATCCCCCTGGTGCCCGTTTCCAGTTCTCAGGCGATCATCGGCGCCATATTGGGGGTTGGCCTTGTCAAAGGGGGCAAGGGCCTTAATTACAGGATTCTGTTCAAGATTTCTCTGGGCTGGATATTGACGCCCGTGATGGCGGCGGTATTGAGCTTTATCGCCCTCTTTTTTATGCAAAACGTGTTCGAACTGGAAGTGATTCATAAAGAGTCCCCGCATCCCGTGGCGCAGCGGGTTGAACGCGTCGATCGGGCTGATGCAGGGGACGCCCTCCCGCATCACGAGCCGGAGCGTCCGGCCGCGCGGCCGCTGCATCAGGCGGATGATCCGGTCATATGGAATCCGAATCAGCCGAATGAGCTGGTTGGGCAAGATGGGAATCAGACGCCAGGGCCGGCCGGTCGGCGGATGAATCCGGCGGATAGTCTGGTTGAGCGGCAAGCGATGACCGTGGCAGATAGCCTGCATGTTGTTGTAGCCGATACGACGGTACCGCCGTATCGGCAAAACGAATTGAATAAACCGTAACAGTCAAACCAACCAATAACGTCCACACAATTAGCAGAGGAGAGGTTATGGACGCAAAAAAAGTACAATGGCTTAAAAACGCGGCGACGCTGTGCGTCGCGGTGCTGTTCTTCGTGGGAACTGCGGGTTTACTGGCGCAGGATTCCAGGGTGCCGGGCGGCAGCTACAAGGTACCGCTTGGTGCAGAAGTCCGCAATGGCAAGATGGTATTCGAGACCGAGGACGGCGACTACCGCTGGTGGTTCGATTCCCGCGTCCAGTTCGACGGCGCCTGGTTCTTCGAGAACAAGAACGACATGAGCAACAGTTTTGTATTGCGCCGGGTGACCTTCGCCATGAAGGCGCAACTGGCCAGGGACTGGGAGGCGGAGGTGGATGTCGATTTCGGCGAGGCGACCTTTCCCGAAGCCAACCTCGACGCGCGCGATATGTGGATCAAGTACAGCGTGCCCAAGAGCGGCCTCTCCTTCATGGTCGGCAATTTCAAGGAACCCTTCGGCATGGAGCGCCTCAACAGCTCGCGCCTGCTGACCTTCCTGGAACGTTCGTCGCCCACCAACGCCTTCGCCCTCGGCCGCCGCATCGGCGTCTCCGGCCGTTACTACAACCAGTACGGCCAGCTCACCCTGGCGGCCATGGGCCACGAGCTCGGCACCCGCATCGACAAGGGCCAGCGCGATGACGGCATGTCCGGCAATCTCCGTCTCAGCGTCGCGCCCGTCAACCAGCACGGCAAAAATCTGCACGTCGGCTTTGGTTATTCCTCGAAGAATCCCGAGACCCTGCCCGATCTGGCGGAGAATACCATCGAGATCAGGGCGCGGACCGAAAATTATGTCTTCGATCCCAAGCAGCTCCACACCGGCGACATCAAGGATGTCAACTATTATACGCGCTACAACTATGAGCTGATGGGCATCAAGGGGCCCTTCTACTTCCAGGCCGAGGCTTTCTCCACCGAGATCTTTCGCTGGTACGACAAACCGGAGGTCAACCTCCGCGGCGCCTATGCGACCCTGTCCTGGACGCTGACCGGCGAGACCCGTTACTACTACATCGACGAGGGCGAAGTCGGCCCCATTGAAAAGCCGAAACGCAATTGGGGCGCCCTGGAAGTGGCGGCGCGTGTCAGCTATACCGACCTCAACGACCTCGGCGCCGGCATCCGCGGTGGCTCCTCCAAACAGCTGATGCTCGGCCTCAACTATTATCCCAACACCAGCATCAGACTGATGTTCAATTACTCCATCGTCGATCTCGACCAGTACGCCACCCGCAAGGGCAATCTCTTCGGCGATGATGACCATTCCTTTGTGCAGATGAGAATTCAGGCTTCCCTGTAACCGATAGGAGAGTACAAGATGAAAAATCGTTTATTATTCATCGCGCTGCCGGTTTTCGCCGCCCTGCTGGCGATCTCGTGCTCGCGCGAAGCCCCGCTGCAACCGCCCCCCCCGCCACCGCCGGTCTATATCTCCTTGAATGAGATCTATTCACGCGGCACCGCTGCGGATCCCGACTGGATTGAACTCTACAACGCGTCCGGCGAGCAGCAGGATATCAGCGGCTACAAACTCTACGACAACGGCGGCAAGGAGGGAACCAAGCCCAAACTGACCCTGCCCGCCGGCACCGTGATTCCCGGACTGGGCCTGCTGGTCGTGGTCGTGGATGACACCACCGCTGCCGGGTTCGGTCTCTCCAGCGGCGGCGAAGAGGTCTGGCTGGAAGATGCTGCCGGCAAGGTAATCGACAGCGTGGTCTTTCCCGCCCTCGAAGCGACCCAGTCCTATGGAAGGACTTACGAGGGAAGCACGGCGTGGAAGGTGTGGGACCAGGTCACCCGCGGTCTGGGCAACACGGGCAGCGATGTGATCATTCTGCCGGTCGTGATGAACGAGGCCTATTCGCGCGGCGTGGCCGGCAATCTCGACTGGGTCGAGATCTACAATCCCTCCAATGTCGCAGTCTCGTTGAGCGGCTACCGGATCT
>DCUM01000042.1 GCA_002327255.1 bacterium UBA2214
CTGGCATTGATGATGAACTCCCAGGCGCCCGATATGGTGCTGAGAAAAAAGTGGGTGACCACGAGTGAAAAAACCACCATGAGAATGATGCCGAAGCGCGAGACCAGGACATAGTGCTTTTCATCCGCCTTCTTTTTGATGAAACGCTTGTAAAAATCGTTGATCAGATAGGACGTACCCCAATTGAGCTGCGAGGAGATGGTGGACATGTAGGCGGCGAGAAACACGGCGATCAGCAGTCCGAGGAGACCGATGGGCAGAAAACGCATCATCAGCTTGGGATACATGACCCCGGGGTCGATGGTATTTTCATAGGTCTCGTAGAACGCCTTGAACTCCGGCGTGCAGGCATCGGCCCTGGCGTGAAAAGTGCCCTGGCGGTAGACCTGTTCGACCTGGCTGTACAGGGCGGGATTTTCGGCCTTGAGGATTTCGGTGTTCTGGGCGCGGGGCAGCAGCACCAGGGCGCTCAGGGCCACGAGAATCCACGGCCAGGGACGGATGGTGTAATTGGCGATGGTGAACCACAGGGTGGCGAAGAGACTCTGTTTTTCGTCCCTGGCGGACATCATGCGCTGCGCGATATAGCCGCCGCCGCCCGGGTCGGAACCGGGATACCAGCTCGACCACCACTGCAGGCCGATGTGGGCGAAAAAAGCCCCGGCGCTCAGCGCCAGCGCGCCGCCGGTCACGCCCGCGGCGGTCACCGTGCCGATCTTTGGGAAAAAGCTCAACACCTGCGGCGCGATCTGCGCCTTGAGCCCCGTCGTGCTGCCGATCTGCGGCAGTTTGATGACGATCACCGCCAGGATGATGCACCCGGCCATGGCGAAGAGAAACTGGAAACTGTCGGTGCGCGCCGTGCCGAGGAGTCCCGAGGCCGAGGCATAGAGGGAGATGATGACCGCGGTGATCACCACCAGCAGAAAAGCGTCCATGCCGGGCAGGGTGACCTTGAAGATTTTTTCCATGGCCTTGTGCACCCAGCCCATGACGATGGCGTTCATGAAGAGGCCGAGATAGATGGCGCGGAAACCGCGCAGAAAGGCGGCGGCCTTGCCCGCATAGCGCAGCTCGACAAATTCGACATCGGTCATGATATTGGCGCGGCGCCATAATCTGGCGAAGAAAAAGACCGTCAACACGGCGCCGACGGCCATGTTCCACCACAACCAGTTGCCGGCGATGCCGTTTTTGGCCACCAGTTCGGTGACTGCCAGCGGGGTGTCGGCGGCAAAGGTCGTCGCCACCATGGCGGTTCCGGCGATGTACCAGGGCAGGTTGCGTCCGGAGAGAAAGAATTCGCCCGTGTTTTTCCCCGCCCGGCGCGAATAGTAAGCGGCGATGGCAAAGATGGCGATGAAAAAAGTGACGATGACCGTGTAATCGAGCCAATGCAACGAACTCATGCGCACCTCATTCGATGGGTATCTTGTTATTGCAGGAAACCGGCCGCGTGGACCGCCTGCCTGCCCGGCGTCGGTCCCGTTCTGTCCGGACCGGGATATACAGGAGTTGAAACGTTACCATTGTAATTCCGCCGTGGTTCCCATGCCGGGACCGAGGAGCATGGCGTTGATCAGCATCTGCGCCGTGTCTTTGTAATAGGCGCGGAAAAAGGGATCGCCGGCGAAGAGAATGAGTTGTCCCCGGCCCACTTTCTCGCGGCTGCAATAGACGCTTTCCGCCAGGAGTTCGCGGCCTTCGGGCCAGAGGAGTCCGGAGAGCCGCAGTTGGGCGGCGGTCGCCAGCCGTGCCGTTACCTGAACCGGTTCCCTGGCCAGCAGGGGCGTCGTGTTTTCGATGTAGACGGGAATGCGTGGATCGAGTCCGAAATTGAGGAAATGCTCCGCATCCAGCTCGGCGCGGAGGATGGCGCCGCTGGGCAGAAAGCGCGACAGCCACTTGTCCTGTTCCTGCGCTGTTTTGAGTTCCGCGGCCGCAGGTTTTTTGGGGAGGCTTGAGAAAAAGGTGGAATCCACGCTCGTGGGTGTTTGCGCCCAAAGGGCGAGGCTGTCGATGACCGGTTTTTCGGCGCGGCGCTGCCGTTGCGCTGCTGATTGATAGGCGCCGAGTTGATCGAGCACCTGTGCGCGCGGCCGCACCTGACTCCATTTCAGGGAGGAATCGGCCGCGAATACGGCCGCCGAACCCATGGCGATCAGCGTCCCGCCCTCCTCGATCCAGCGTTTCAGCCGCTCGATGCCGTTTTTGCCGAGCAGATTTTTTACCTGCCCTGGATCACCCCACAGCGATGGCAGAACCAGGACGTTGTAGAGATCGAGTTGCAGGTTGCCGAGGCGCTGCATGTCGAGCAGGGAGTATCTCGCGCCCAATTCCTGTTCCACCAGGAACCAGATCGCCCCCATATTGGTGGAAGAGACAGGGGTATTGGCAACGACAGCGATGCGCGGCGTTTTCAGGAGGGCGTAGTGGCTGCTGCCAAAATCCAGCCCCTCCTCGACCAGCCCCGTCGCGGTCGTGTGAATTTCAACCTGAAGCCGGGCTGCCAGCTTTTCCAGGACGGCGGGCAGATCAGCCGGATTTTTGCTGGCAAATAACACCAGGGTTCCGGCCGCATAGTCCGTGCCGTTGATGCGGAACGGCTTGTCCGCGGCATAAACGGTGTACCCCCGCTGCAAGAGTTCGAGGCCGGCATGGGCGGCCCGGGCTTGCTGATAGGGGATGAGGCAGGCATAGGGCGCGTCCATTCTTTGCAGGTTGGGTGCCACGGTTTTTATCTGTTCCAGACGCGTTGCCTTTCCCACGGGCGATTGATTCAGCCACCAGGCGTCGACGCCATAGGCGATGGGCAGCGACCACGCGGTGACGTCATAGATGCGGCTTTCGCCCCTTTTTTCCAGGCTCTTGCGCTCTTCCTGCAGCGTGCTGGTGAGCATGTGCGGATCGAAATCGCAGAAGGCCTGCGCCAGAGCGGCCAGGGGTTGATTCATGTCGACGATATAGCTCCCCGCGGGCAGCGTCGCCGGCGCCGGGCGGCCCCAATAATCACGGCCGCTGGTGCCGTGGACGGCTTCCGTGGTCTGATGAATTTCCAACCCCACGAGGCGCAGCCGCTCGATCAATTCCACGGCGCGCTGCGGATGTCTGGTCGCATCGATGGCGAGCGCCTTGTGGGTGAGCCGGGCATAGGCCTGCAAGGGCGCGCGGCGCGCCGCGTGAAAGGTTTCCAGCAGGACGCGGCGGTTTTGCGCCGCGGTGATGAGATTGGACATGCTGCTGATGAAATGGTGGTGCACCGCTTCGCGATAGGTGAGGATGTGGCCATCCAGTTGTTTGATCTGGGAGCCTTCGACGCGGGCCTGTTCATAGAGGATGCCGACGCAGCCGCCGAAGAGAATCCAGGCGTCGGCATAGCCGGGATAGAACTGTTCGTGCCAGTCGCGCGTGTAATAGCGCCAGCCGTAGCGGTTGTACCAGCGCGCCTGATCCCGGGAGAAGAGCTTCCACAAGTCGCGGATTTTTGCCGGTACCCGGGGATGGATCGGTTCCCGCGGCGGGGAAAAGAGATAGGTGTCCAGTCCGCCCATTTCATGGGAATCGACAAAGAGCTGCGGATGCCACTCGTTGACCGCCTGGACATGCGCCCTGGTCTCGGGCTGCGTCAGGGGGAGAAAATCGCGGTTGAGATCAAAGAGGTAGTGGTTGCCGCGGCCACCCGGCCACCCGCCGCTGTGGTGCAGGCTTTGCGGGTCGCTGTTGGGAATCGGGCCGCGCCACTGGCGCCAGTACTGCAGCGCGCGCGCCCGGCCGTCGGGATTCTGCAAGGGGTAGAGGATGATCACCAGATGGTCGAGAAGATAGCGTGTGGTGCTGTCGCTGCCGGCGGCGAGCTGATAGGCCAGCTGCACCGCGGCCTCGGTGCTGGACGATTCGTTGCCGTGGATGTTGTAGGCCATCCAGGCGATGGCGGGCATTTCAGCGATGATCTCTCTGGCCTGCGCATCCGGGACCTGGCGCGGATCGGCCAGTTGCGCGATGGCGTGCCGGATGGCCGGAAGGCGGGAGAGATTCTCCTCCGAGCTGATCACCAGGTATTCGATTTTGCGGTTTTCCCATGATTTTCCCGCCTCGCGGAGCAGTACCCGCCCTGACTGTGTGGAAAGAACCGCGAGATAGTGTTCCAATTCGTTTTGCTCGATCGGCTGCGTACCCGGATTGAAACCGAGAATTTCAAGGGGCGTCGCGATCCCCTCCAGATAGGCGCCATTCGGCCAGAAGGGGCTCTCCGAGCCCGAAAAGGGACCGGAATCCGGCTGTGGCAGCGCCAGTGTGGAGATAAAAACGAGGATCAGGACGACGCGTCGGCAAAGGCTATTTTTTTTCATCCTGTGTCACTCCAGAGAAAAAACGGATCAACGGTCTGATGATTGTCACGAGAAATGCGCCGGCGTACCAGTACCACGCCAGGCTCAGCGCGGCGGGCCACCATTTGGCGAGCAGCAGTGCAGCGGCCAGGACGGCGATTTTGATAAGGCCGATATCCCAGACATCGGCGTGATAGGCAACAATTTTCTTGACCATGGACATGGGAATGAACTCCTGATTGATAATCGTTACAATGCCCAAAAAGGTATTTTCTGCGGGCTTGTGGTTTGCCCGTCCCGCCGGTTTCGCGCCGGCCCCCTGGATAAATGGTTTCAGCACAAGCGTATGAAGCCGGCTGCGAATAACTGTTGTGTTATCCTCTTCTCTATAACATTACAAAGCATTTGGATGAATGGCAAGAAAAATCCTGTATTGAAATAATAAAAATTTATTCATATCTTAATAGACCACTCTGTTCTTAGCCTTGAAAAAACCGCACGGCACACGGGCGCGGAAGGAGAGATCGCTGGAAAGTCAAGAACTTTCCGGAAGCATGTGCACAAAAAGCGTGCAACGTATATTTGAGGAAGATACCATGCAGAATGACAAAAATATGAAAGTCAAAATCGGTTTGGCGGAGATGCTCAAGGGCGGCGTGATCATGGATGTCACCACGCCGGAGCAGGCCAAAATTGCCGAGGAGGCCGGCGCCGTGGCGGTGATGGCCCTGGAGCGCATCCCCGCGGATATCCGCGCCCACGGCGGCGTCGCCCGCATGTCCGATCCGAGCGTGATCCGCGCCATCCAGAAAGCGGTGAGCATCCCGGTGATGGCCAAATGCCGCATCGGCCATTTTGCCGAAGCGCAGGTGCTCGAGGCCCTCGGCGTCGATTTCATCGATGAGAGCGAAGTCCTGACCCCGGCGGATGAAGAATTCCACGTCGACAAATGGAATTTCAAGGTGCCGTTCGTGTGCGGCTGCCGCAATCTCGGAGAGGCACTGCGGCGCATTGCCGAAGGCGCGGCCATGATCCGCACCAAGGGCGAAGCGGGCAGCGGCAACATCGTCGAGGCGGTGCGGCACATGCGTGCGGTGCAGGGCGGCATCCGCCGCATCCAGGGACTGGGCGGCGAGGAACTGGTCACCGAGGCCAAGAACCTCGGCGCGCCGGTGGAACTGGTGCGCGAAGTGAAAAAGCTGGGCAAGCTGCCGGTGCCGAATTTCTCGGCCGGCGGCGTCGCCACCCCGGCCGATGCTTCGCTCATGATGCAACTGGGCGCCGAGACCGTCTTCGTCGGCAGCGGCATCTTCAAGTCCAGCGATCCGGTAAAAATGTCAAAGGCGATCGTCACCGCGGTGACCCACTATATGGATTTCAAGATCATCGCCAAAGTTTCCTCGGGACTCGGCGAGGCCATGCGCGGCCTCGAGATGGCCGCCATCCCGGAAGATGAACGCATGGCGGGAAGAGGCTGGTAGATGCGCATCGGGGTTCTGGCGGTTCAGGGAGATTTTGGCAAACATCGCGACATGCTGCTGCGCCTCGACATCGAGGCGCTGCTGGTGCGCACACCGCAAGCGCTGGCGCAGTGCGATGGCGTGATCATCCCGGGTGGCGAATCCACCACCCTGACCACGGTCATGCAGAAGCACGGACTGTGGCAGCCGCTCCAGGAATTCGGGCGCCGCAAGGTCATTTTTGGCACCTGTGCGGGATTGATCATCGTCGCCAACGAAGTGCCGGGCCATGCGCATTCGACCCTGGATCTGATCGACATCACCGTGGCGCGCAATGCCTACGGCCGCCAGGTGGATTCCTTCATCGACACGGTCAAGCTGGAGTTGCAGGGTGCGGCGCATACGATGGAAGGCGTCTTCATCCGCGCCCCGAAAATCGTGGCCTGCGGCAACAGCGTGCACATCCTCGGCCATTACCGCAAGGACGTCGTGGCCGCGGAGAATGAGCATATTCTCGTGTGCACTTTTCATCCCGAACTCACCGACGACACGGCCCTGCACCGCTATTTCCTTCACAAGGTCAGCCGTCACCTCCATGACTGAACCGCTGCAAACCCGGTTTTGAACCAGACAGCGCTCCTTGAAGGGCAAGCGGCCGCTGTACGATCTGCCGGTGTGACACCGTTGCCCTGACTGAAACATTGAAAAAAGGCCCCGGTTTTGAACCAGCCGGTGCTTGTCGATCGGTTAATGATCCCCGGGGATGATCTGCCTGCGGGACCTCATCGCCATGACGGAATCAGCAAAAAAGCCCCGGTCTTGAACCAGCCGGTGCTTGTCGATCGGTTAATGATCCCCGGGGATGATCTGCCTGCGGGACCTCATCGCCATGACTGAATCAGCAAAAAAGCCCCGGTCTTGAACGAACCGGGGCTTTTTTATGGGGCATTCCATTATATGCGTCCGAGGCGTTTTTTGATGCGGCGCATCCTGGTGCGCGCCCGTTTCAGCTTGACGGGATCTTGTGCTTCCAATGCTGCATCGCGCTCTTTTTTGAGCGATTTGAGATCTTTTTTGTATTTCTTTTTTTTGTCGGCCGATTTGGCGTGGTGATGGACGTGCATGTCCAGGCCCAGGGCGGTGCAGACGGCCACCAGCAGATGTTCCTTGTTGAGCTGGGTGTAGCCCTGCACGGCCTCGTGTTCGATGCCCTTGGCGATTTCACGCAGTTCGGCCACGGTCTTTTTCTTCAATTCTTCATAGCTGTGCGACATAGTGCGTCCTCCCGATTTTATGCCCACATATACATAATTATTATAAAAAACACAACAAAAAAACTTTTACCGGATGAACTGCTCTTCGTGCGCCCGCCACGGTCGGAGTCAGTTCAGTAACGATTTAAATCCAGCTTACACCTGGGCCTTTCTTGCGGTCATCCGTTTCCAGGCGATGCGGCCTGCCAGATAGAACAGAATGACCAGCGGGATCAGCCATTTCGGCGTGATCCACACCAGGGCGATCACGCGCAGGCGTGCCAGCACAAAAATGGCCGCAAAAGCGACGCCGGCGAACAGGGCCATGCCGCTCAGACGCGTGAATCCCGGCACCTCCTCAAAGTTGACGAACTGACGGTAGAGGTAAAGCGAAGCCGCCATCCACAGCGGCGGGAAAAAATAAAAGGCGGGCACACTCAGCAGGTTGGACCCCGTAAAGAAGAGCAAATAGGCCAGGATCATCAGGTAGAACATCCCGGGAATGGTGGTCAGATAAATGGGAATTGACATGAAGCGGTGCGCCCAGACGTGGCGATTCGATTTCAGCAGTGCATAACAGATGATCAGACTCCCGAGGGTCAGCACCAGCATCCCTGCCATCAGCATCGGCCATTGCCGCGACAGGCCGATGAGCAGATCCTCCAGGGTTTGCGATTGATGATTCATATTGATGATCCTTTCCGGCCATGATGGGGCCATGCTGCCCCCGCCACAGCCCCACAGCCAACGACCATACAGCGCAGGAATGAAATGATACGCCACTGAAAGTGCCGCAACAGGTTTGCCTCCATAACGGCCGTCCTGTTGAGAGATGCCCTACTGATGTGGCGGCATGGCCCGCGCCACAGGACGTGCGCGGCGCTATTGGGAGATAACCAATGAGAAGATGCAAAACGCCGCCTGTGGCGGATCGATCCTCCCGGCTTAATTGAATTTCGCCAGCACCTCGCGGGCGGCATCCTTGTGCAAGGTCACGCAGAGCGTTTTCAGTTTGATATAATCCTCGTGATAGAAATAATAACCCGGGTGGCTGCTGTTATAGGCAGAGCTCCAGGAATCCTTGACCAGATACCAGTCGTGGCCGTCTTTTTCGACGTAACCGACCAGGTGCAGTCCGTGATCATCCTCCGTGGTCTTGTTGCTGAAGCGGAACTGCCGCGCCAGATCATCGATGAAGGCGGCGGGGATGTCGAAGGAGGGGACAACCGCCATGCCGGCGGCGCCAAAGGAATAGCCGGGTTCGCTCATGTCACCGCCGATTTCGATCGTATAGCCGTCGCGAATGGCTTTTTTGATGACCGCCATGAAATCCGCCAGCGGCACGTTGTAGTAATCATCGCTGTGCCACCAGTTGTCCGGCACCGGAAACGCCACTTTTTTGTAAAAGCCCTGCTGCTGAAGCGAGAGCAGATCGACGTAATCGTCGGGGTTGATGCGCGCGACTTTGGCGAGGTACTCTTTGGGCGTCAGCGCGGCATTGTCGACGGTCACTTTGGCGGGCGGCGGGCCGATATGATGATCGAGAATGGCGCGCACGGTGTTGAGGACTGCTTCCTCGTTCCAGGCCTGCGCGGCTTTGACGCTGTTGAGATAGGTCTCGATCTCGGCAAAGAGGTCGGTGTGATTGTGAAAGGGGAGGCCCTTGATCAAACCGGTGTAATCGGCGGCGGGCACGGCGCCGTACTTTTTCCAGATGCGCAGCACGGCATTGGCTTCGGAACCCTGGCCGAGGAAACTGGTGCCGCGGCTTTTCACGAATTCGCGCGCTTTTTCCACATATTCCCAATAGATCGTGTGCAATTCGGAGAGATCGATCTTGCGCCCGCTGGTGCGGTAGATTTCAGATTCGAGCATCGATGTGGTCGAGAAGCACCAGCACATGCCCGAGACGCCCTGAAGAAGGGGCGGCTGATGCCAGTGGCTTTTGAAATCTGCCATGGCCGGCGGGTTGAAAGTGGAGAAATCGACCTGAAAGACTTTGGCGGCTTGCTTGCCGGTCGCGGTCTTTTGTGTCACCATTTTGATCGAATCGTACATGGCGTCCTTTTTGACTTCGAATACCGCCCTGTCGCGGCGCTCCTGCGCGTTGACCAGGGCGGTGCTGGTTGTGATGATGATCATCAGCAGAGGCAGAAAACGTTTCATGACAGCTTTCCTTCCTGTGGGGTCGATATGCCGGTGCTCCTGTAGACGCATAGAGGCAGTGGTTCTTTTGACGCCAGACATCGCAGCGATGCCGGCCATAGGGGAAAATAGTGAATTGTGCTCTCTTTTCAAATAGAAATTGATCAGGATGCAGATTTCGTGGCGTGCCGGTGGTCTTTATACCTTCATATATCAGGCGACCGTAATGCAGCTTGCCCCGAGGCCGGCCTGCAAGGCAGAAAGGCGCGAACTTTTTGCCGGCAGCTTCGTCTATCATTCGTGATTCGGGCTGTAAATGTTCAACGGCCATTGTCGCAAATAATTTTTTTCCAGCAAGTTATGGCTTTTTACGGGGTTTAAAGACAAGAACAATGTACTTTGCTAAAATGAATATGGTATCACAACAAACCAGGTAAATCCAATCAATCGGGAGAAACATGAAAAAGAAATGGATCATCCTCGTCGCGGCGTTATTGATCATTGCGGCCGCGTTGGGTTTTTATTTCAGAAAAAACGGCAAAACCACTTCGGCCTATATGACCGAAACCCTCAAAAGCGGCAGTCTGACCAACAAGGTTACCAGCAGCGGCAGCCTGAAGGCCATGCGCACGGTGGACGTCGGCACGCAGGTTTCCGGAATTATTGACAAGCTCAATGTCGATTTCAACGATAATGTGCGCAGAGGCCAATTGCTGGCGGTGCTCGACACGGTGCTGCTGAAATCAGCGCTCGAAGATGCACAGGCCAATTACAAAAAGGCCACGGCGAATCTGGAACAGTCGCGCGCGGATCACGCCCGCAGTCTGCCGCTCTTTGAAAAAGGCCTGATTTCGGAAGCCGAATACCTGCCCATCAAGACCTCCATGAAGACCAATGAAGCCAATCTGCAGAGTGCGCTTTCCGGACTGCAGCGCGCCGAACGCAATCTCAAATATGCCTTTGTTCGCTCTCCGATCGATGGCAAGGTCATTCAGCGCAACATCGAAGAGGGCCAGACGGTGGCCGCCAGCCTGCAGGCGCCGACGCTGTTCCTCATCGCCGAGGATTTGTCCAAGATGGAAATTCATGCACTGGTGGACGAAAGCGATATTGGCTTGATCAAGGAAGGCCAGGATGTCACTTTCACGGTGCAGACGTATAGCAACAAAACCTTCACCGGCAAGGTGCGGCAGATTCGCCTGCAGCCCGAGACGGTGCAAAATATCGTCAATTATACCGTGGTCATCGACGCCCGCAATGATGAGTATCTGCTGCTGCCCGGCATGACTGCAATGGTCGATTTCATCATCGATCAGCGCGTCGATGTCCTGCTGGTTCCCAATGCGGCGATGCGCTTCCAGCCCGCGCCTGAGGTGCTGCAGCGCGCGACGGAAGCCGAACGCAAGCGCCTCGCCGATTTGCCCGACTCGCTCAAGGAGCGCTTCAGCCGCGGCGGTGGTGCGGGTATGCCGGGCGGCACAGCCGCTGGCGCGGGCGGCGGTATGGGCATGGGCGGCGCCATGGGTTCTGCGGGCGGCGCGGTGCGCCGGGAAATGGGTGTGGTCTGGTACCTCGATGAAAAAGGCAATCCCGCCATGGCGCGCTTTCGCGCCGGCGTCAGCGACGGCAAGATGACCGAAGTCGTGCGCAGCCGTGATTTGAAGGAAGGCACGAAGGTCATCACCGGCACGACGTCTGCCACGACGACCCGATCGACGCAGACCACGACGCAGAGCGGCCGGCCGCCGATGCGGATGTTCTAGGCGATGGTATTGACAGAGAAAAGGAAGTCAGGAATGGATCCCGTTATCCTCACCAAAAATTTGACCAAAACCTATCACATGGGAGATGTGGACGTCCACGCCCTGCGCGGCGTCAGTGTCCATGTCGAACGCGGTGATTTTCTCGCCATCATGGGCGCCTCCGGTTCCGGCAAATCGACGCTGATGAATCTGATCGGCTGTCTGGATCAACCTACAGCCGGAGATTACTATCTCGATGGCAAACAGGTCACGGCCCTGGAAAAAAACGAATACGCGGACATCCGCAATGAAAAGATCGGCTTTGTCTTTCAGGGCTTTAATTTGCTGTCGCGCACCTCAGCGCTGGACAATGTCGAACTCCCGCTGCTCTATGACCGCCACAAGCGATTTCCCAATCCGGTGGCATCCGCGCAGAGGGCGCTGGAACGCGTCGGACTGAGCGATCGTATGGATCATATGCCCAATCAGCTTTCCGGCGGTCAGCAGCAGCGTGTGGCCATCGCCCGCGCCCTGGTGACCGAGCCGGCCATTTTGCTGGCCGATGAACCCACCGGCAATCTCGACACGCGCACCTCGTTTGAAATCATGTCGTTGTTTCAGGAACTCAATGACCAGGGCATCACCATTCTCCTGGTGACCCATGAAAAAGACATTGCCATGTACGCCAAACGAATCGTCGAAATGCGTGATGGCCTCATCCTGCGCGATCAGAACGTGCCGAAACGGCGCAACGCCAGCTATGATCTGGCCCATTTTCAGGAAATGGTTTTCGAAGAGTAAAGGACTTTTATGCTGCAAATCAAAAATATACTCAAATCTGCGTTTCGCAGTATTTTGAAAAACCGCATGCGCAGCCTGCTCACCTCACTGGGCATCATCATCGGTGTCGCGGCGGTAATCGTCATGGTGGCGATTGGCCGCGGCGCCTCGGAGCGCATCTCCAAACAGATCTCCTCGATGGGCACGGATCTGTTGATGGTGCGGCCGGGCATGAGCATGTTCGGCGGCGTCAGCCGCGGCGCCGGCAGTTTCAACCGTATGACGTTTGCGGATGTGGAGCGGATCAAGGCGGAGGCGACCTACGTCAAGTCGGTCTCTCCCTATGTGCGCAGCAACGCCCAGGTCATCGGCGGCGGCAACAACTGGAGTACTTCCATCAACGGCGTCAGCCCGGAATATCTCTATATACGAAATTTCGAAATCGCTTCGGGGGAAATGTTCGGAGAGCGCGATGTGGCATCACGGCGCAAAGTGGCGGTGCTGGGAAAAACCATCGCCGATACCCTCTTCAAGGGCAGCGAGCCGGTCGGTGAAGAAATCCGCATCAGAAACACGCCCTTCACCGTCATCGGCGTGCTCAAACCCAAGGGTGTCAGCGGCCCGGGCGGCGATCTCGATGATGTGGTGCTGGTGCCGGCCACCACGGCGCTGTACCGGCTGGCGCCACCGGCCTTTCTGGCGGGCTACACCTTTGAATTCAAGGTCAGGCAGAAGCTGGACGAGGCGCGGCTGAAGGGCCAGCTCACGCTGGCGGGCTACCAGCACGTGACACAGGTGGTGAGCCCGGGCGAGTACGCGGTGCGCGGCGGCCTGATCGACCTCTTCCCCATGGGCTCGCTGGTGCCCTACCGGGTGGACCTGTTCGACGACGAGATCGANNTGCTGGTGCCGGCCACCACGGCGCTCTATCGCCTCAAGGGCGGCACCTATATCGACATGATCTATGCCAGCGCCCTGAGCAAGGATCACATGTACGACGCCGAAAAGGAAATCATCTCGATCATGCGCGCGTCGCACCGCATCGAGGATGGCGCTGAGGACGACTTTCGCGTCGGCAATCAGGCCGAGATCATCCAGATGGCCTCCGAGACCACGGCCACCATGACCATGCTTCTCGGTTCGATCGCCGCCATCTCGCTCATTGTCGGCGGCATCGGCATCATGAANNATGAACATCATGCTCGTCTCCGTGACCGAACGCACCCGCGAAATCGGCATCCGTCTCTCCGTGGGGGCGAGACCCGGCGATATCCTGCATCAGTTCCTCACCGAGGCCATCGTCTTGAGCCTCACCGGCGGCACCATCGGCGTCGCCATCTCCTTCCTGGTCGGGGCGCTGATGAGCAGGTATACAAGCTTTACCACCACCATCAGTCCGGATGTCATCCTGCTCGCTTTTTCCTTTGCCGGGCTGGTGGGTGTCTTTTTCGGCTACTATCCGGCGCGCAAGGCGGCGGCACTTAATCCGATCGATGCATTGCGGTATGAATAAGGGTACAAGGGAATGAAAAAAATCATCTTTCTGTTATTGATATCTTTTATGGGCGCCATCGGCCAGGACAACGCCGGGGAACTGACGCTCGATCAGTGCGTCCGGATGGCCTTGTCAGCGAATACAACCATTTTACAGAACCGGTTGAATGTCCGGCAATCGGAGATCGCGGTCAACGGGGCCGCCTCCGCCCTGCTGCCGACGGCGAGTCTGAGCTCTTCCGCCGCCACTTCGAAAAGTGATGGCGCCGGGTCTGCCTGGGCATCAGATTGGCGCCTTTCCGCAAGCATCAACCAGAGCCTCTATCAACCGGGTCTCTATACCGGCATCAGCCTGGCGAAACTGAACCAGGAAACCACCCGCCTGACCGTTGAGGAATCAAAGTCCCAGATTATCACGGCGGTGCACCGGCTCTATTTTCAGATACTCACCTCCCGGGATTTGATCACGGTTTACCGGGAGAATCTCCTCAATTCTGATCAGAATCTCGAGAAAATCCGTTACATGTACCAGGTGGGCGCCAAGACCGAATCGGATGTGCTCAAGGCGGAAGTGCAGCGCGGTGACATTCAATCATCCTTGCTCTCCGAGGAACAGAATCTGCGGGCGCTGAAACGGGATATGGACATTCTGCTGGGCCGCACGCCAACGGGCGAATTCGCTCTGGCGCCGGTTGCAACGGATAACCTCGATATCCCGGAATGGAGCGTCGCCCGGCAGCTGGTGCTGGAGAAGAACTGGTCCTACCAGGCGGTCAAGAAAAACATCCAGGCGCAGACGCTCTCGGTGAAAATGGCCAAAGAGTCCTATCTGCCCTCGCTCTCCGGGTCGTATGGCTACTCCAAAGGCGGCGATTTCGACGGCTATACCAGTCCCGCGGGCCACTCTTTAAGCATACGCGCCAGTCTCGATCTCTTTGACGGCCTGCGCAAACACCGCACGATTCAGCTCGAGCAGGTGGCCCGGGAGCGGCTCGCCCTGGAACTGCAGGAGAAGGAACGGCAGCTCACCCAGGATTTGTTGTCCGTGTACCAGAACATCGAGACCCTGAACCAGCTGATCGCCCTGAATGAAAAGACCGTGCGCTCCGCGCAGCGCGATCTGCAGCTGGTCAGCGAACGCTACGCCATGGGCGGCAGCACCATTCTCGATCAGACCACGGCCCAGGCGGCCCTGATCCGGACGCAGACCGAGCTGGTGCGGGTGCAGTATTACCGCAAGATCGCCGAAGCACAGGTGAAGCAGATGCTGGCGCTGCTGTAATAAAAAACACAAGACAAATCTGAGCCTTTGCGTTCAGAAACAGGCTGCTTGGGAGCGTTTTTAATCTTTTCGGGTTAAATTCCCCGCCGCTTGCGGCGAAAAATTGATTATATTTCCTATGATACCCCGCTGCTTGCGGCGGGGTAGTTCATTGGTCGTTTTGCGCAGTGAAAATTTTCGGACGATCTGCATCAAGCGAAGAAAATTTGCGAAAAGGAGAAGCCATGAAAAAGTTGTTTGTACCTGGTTTGTTTTTGCTGGTCATCAGTCAAATCGGTTTCGCCCAGGAGCAGCCGCCCATGCCGGGCCGCGGGTCGATGATGCCCGATTCGGCGCAAATCGTGCAGATGGTGGACGAGCTGGCGGGCAAACTCACACTCACTGCGCAGCAGAAGGCGCAAGTGCTCAAAATTCATCAGGCGCATTATGCCGGAATGGCACAACTGCGCACTGCAGAGAATCTGGATCGCGAGGCGCGCCGGGACAAAATGCGGGCCATGCGCGACAAAATGACGGAACAGATCAAGGCGTTGTTGAATGCGGAGCAGGTCAAGGCGTATGACCAGTATCTCGAGGAGCAGCGCAGCCGCCGCATGATGCGGCCGGATGGCCCGCCGCCGGGCGCTCGGCCGTGACTTTCCGCCCGGAGAAAAGGTTCCCCGGGCGATCAGG